>NZ_JADACK010000024.1:0-10876 GCF_015673035.1 Serratia sp. Res13-Sevr-LER1-36-b
GGAAAATTTTATCGTGGTCTATTTTGGGGAATGTGTGCTCTATAGAGTTGCCAACATCGCCATTACGCACTATTTGCCACGGTATCCTTGGCTGAGATTAATAGTATAGAGCCACCTTGAAATTGATAATCATTCTTAATATGCAACAAGATTTATCCATAATTATTAGAAAGCTGTGTGTCTTCCTTCTATCAGGTATCTGTCTAGCATTGTTGATAGGCCTTATCTTCATTGACGTTCATTGGCTGCATAACTTTGTCTCCGAGACGTCGCTCACCGAGGTAACCCAAGAGATCATACTGGTGGCGATAGCCCTCAGCTTCTTTATCTCCGCTTATCGTCAGGCGGAGCATCGGTATGCCAGGGTATTAATCGGTGGCTTCTTCCTATGTATGCTGATCCGCGAGATGGACTTTGTGTTCGATATGCTGAGGCATGGTGCCTGGGTGTGGTTTGCCTTAGCCGTAACGCTGATCTGTGTGCTTTATGCACTCAAAGAGCTGCCCGCTACGCTACGTGGACTAGCACATTTCTTCAGTCACCCAAGTTACGGCATGATGTTTTCCGGGTTGTTATGCATATTAGTATTTTCACGTCTGTTTGGTATGCAACTGCTATGGCATGAGCTGATGCTCGATGGGTATAACCGCGTGGTGAAGAATATGGTGGAAGAGGGCTGTGAGCTATTTGGCTATTCGCTTTGCCTGTTTGCGACGGTGGGTTATCTCCGAAGAGGGGCGTGAAGTGCACCGCCCATCAAAATCGAGCGCATAGATGTTTGATTTTTAGCTACTTGTGCGCCAGGCACGGCATGGCGCGTTGTACGTCAGCGCAACCGAGTGGGCTGTGGTAGCTTGCTATTGCCGTTATACACTAATTGTCAAGGTATGAACCGTTGGTTTTTATTATGCATATTGATCTTTGCGCGTCCGTTTGAATGCACCCATCATAATTGAGTGCAAAGATGATCGGTTGTGCATTACTTCTTTTACAGTCATAAGGTTATTATTTAAGCTGTTGTATTTAAAACTTTTTCAAAACGGAATTAATACCATGAAAAAAACACTACTCTTTTTAGGTATGCTGTCGGTTGGCACCATCGGCGTGGTGACTTCGGCAGTTGCCCAAGATGCTGATAACAAAAATGCACTAAAGCCAGCGATTAATTTGGCAGAGTTGTTTGCTGAAAAGTCTACTATATGGTCGACTTATCCAGAAAATGATGCCTATGTTTTTGACCGTTCTGAGGAAAGCTATGCTGTCGTCGCTAAACGAGCGGATGGTGTTGTTGCACTGGTTAATAAACAGGAGAGCTATACGACCCCTGGGAAAATGGTATTAATGGGGACCTATTTTAACTGCAATAAAATGACTGATGCGACTTTTTATGTTGAAGATGTCAGTGTAGACGACGTAGCCAAGCAGCTTGCTGACCCGGCTATTGATGATCCAGAGAGAATACGTGGTTTTGATGCGAGTATGCCCGTCCACGATCTCTATCTGGTCGCCTGCCCGCAGAGCTGAAACTCTTGGGCTTATTAATCGCTGGTGGTCTCTGATTAGTGTTGTGCTTGTGAACAGTCACAATGGCACCGTTCTCCATTGAGAGACACAATCTGGCGAACGGCCTGAAATGACACATTGGTATGGCCTGTTGCTAGTCAGTAGCTTATTTAATCAAAAAACCTCGCTTCGGCGGGGTTTTGTCATTTTTATTAACATTTTTTGCGTGAGCGTAAGAAACCGCTCTAATCTTCTGAATTCTTTTGCTAGTTTATTATTCTTTGCTGTGGATATTCCATAAGGAACAAAGCGTGAAGAGGGTTTGGATAGGATTTCAAATTGGCTTGCCGACATTGCTTTTAGTCATTGCCACATCGTTATTGTCGGGGTGTGTGAAAACAGATTCTGTGGCTAAAACCAGGCTATCCGGAAACAGTGTTGATGATCTTTTTACTCCCCTCAACGGCGGCACTCCTAATGCACCTGGGGTGGGGGTTGAAAAGTATGCCGAGCAGGTTCGATACGCTATTCAACGCAATTTTTACGATGCCAATTCATACGCTGGTAAACAATGCAATTTAAGAATCATGTTAGCTCCGGATGGTATGCTTCTGGATGTCCAGGCTGTAGATGGTGATGCTGCACTTTGTCGTGCAGCTATAAAGGCAACAGCAAATACCACCTTTCCTAAACCCCCATCACAAGTTGTTTATAGTGTTTTTAAAAATGCTGTACTGGAATTCAGGCCCTGGGCGACTGAGTGATAAAACCATCGGCCATTTAGCTCAGTTGGTTAGAGCGGCATAAATACTTCAGACAAGCCCGCCTAGTGCGGGTTATTCGGTTATAGGGGAAACGAAAACTTTGTGCGGTCATACGGCACAAACCCGCTCTAATCTGCGCCGATCGAAGAAACCAAGGAGCGATAGCAGCCCCGGCAGAAATCCCGGTTACACCTCGATTGTTAATGTATTGTAGCCATTTAGGTAACATAAAGGAGATAACGGAATGCGGCCAGAGATTAGCAAAGAGGAAGTTACACTGTTTCTCTATGATTTCAATATGCTTTTAGAGGAAGGTATCGACAAAGCAGACGTTTTCAACGTATTACGCATCTTGGAGCTCAGGCGGCAAACGGCGAAGATTGAGTTTATAAAGCGCTCATTAGCTACTTCAAACAGCAAGGGCCATGGCGGCAGTTGAAATCCCCAAAGCCGCCACAACATAATCAATGCTGCCCCGTACCGGCTCCGTAATGTTCGCAATAGGGTTGGAACATAGGAAGGGGCAGTGCCTTTCCTGGTCAGGATAACGTTGAGCTGGCACGGTTAAACTCGGAAGGTTGAAAAGTGCTGTTAAAACATAGGATAAGCAGACTTGGTAAAAGAGGCTCAGTATTCTATAGGCGTATTGAGCTGAATCACTCATTTCGCCGGCAATTTTACCATCATTTTACCATGGCCAAATTCCAGGCATAAAAAAACCAACCGTAACTGGTTGGTTTTTTTATAAATAGTTGGTCGGCATGAGAGGATTCGAACCTCCGACCCCCGACACCCCATGACGGTGCGCTACCAGGCTGCGCTACATGCCGACGCAGAACCCTATACTACCTTTTTCAGATGTAAATTCAAGCAGCTACCTCACCGATTGCTCTAGATTTAAGCAGTTAGTTGGCGATAAAGCGTTTTACATCGGTCAGCACCTGTAACAGCAGCGCTAGCTGGGGTTTCTCGTCTTTGATCTCGTTATCGTCTTGATCGTAGGCACGGTAGTTGCCATTGCCATCCAATGTCAGCGTCTGTGTTGGCGTGGTGATCACCAACTGGCTGCCGTCACCGGTGGCGAGCCAATTGTTTTTTCGCTGTGCGGCAAACAGGTCTTCGCCCTGCGAGTAGTCGTTAGCCGGTGTTTTCACATGCAGCAGACGTTGCATCAGCGTACGCATCACATCGTTATGATTGGTCAGCTTATTGATGGTTTGTGCTGGCGTGCCTGGCCAGTGAATAACCAACGGAACCTGCAACTGACTGCGGTTAAAGCTGCTGCCCGCTCCCCAGTTGCCTTTGCCGGTATTGTTGAACTCTATGCCGTGCTCGGCGGTGATCACCACCACGGTTTTATCCAGCAGGCCTTTTTCTTTCAGCGTTGCCAGCACCTGCTCAATCTGTGCATCGACGTCTTTCGCGCCTGTACGATAGAGCTGGGTAAAGGCTTCCGGCGAGAGCTTATTGTCGCCTTCTGGGAACTTTGCACCGCTGAAATTGATATAGGAGAACCAAGGGCTATTTCCGCTTTGAGTGGCCAACCAGCTCTGCCACTGATGCGTGGTGGCAGCATCGCTCTGCACGAACGGTTCCGGCGGGAGCGAGAAATCGGTCAATAGCGCCTGGCGGTAAAGCGTGGCGTTGAAACCGTCTGAAGAGAACAGGCCGAATTGATAGCCTTGATCGCTCAGTGCGCTAATCAATGCGGCCGGTTTGCGCCCGGCCAGAATGCCATCCAGATAGGTAGGCGAAATACCGTAGAACAGACCAAACAGGCCGGTGTCCGCATGGTTACCGGAGCTGTAATGGTCGCTGAAGCGGATGTTTTCCTGGGCAAAGCGGCTCAGGCCCGGCATGTCTTGCGCCAGATCCTGGGTACGCACGCCGTTCACCACGATCATCAGCAGGTTGTAGCCGCTGCCTTTATCGCTGTAGTTCAGGCTATTGAGCGGGTATTCAACGGCCGCCGCTTCTGGATTGCCCTGTTGCATCAGGCGGCGCTCATATTCTTGCTGATCGAGCAGGCCGTGTTTTTCCAGGAACTTACGCGCAGTCATTGGGTAAGAGAGTGGCAGGTTGGCGCGCTGCATGGTGATCGGCCGATAGAAATTGGCATCCGCCCAGATATAAATCAGGTGCGAAGCAAAGAACGAACAGATGAATAACACCGCCAGCGGCTTACCGAAGTTGCGCCGGTTCAGGCTGCGCAGTTTCTGCCAGCTCCAGGTGGCAAACAGCATTTCGATCAGGAATATCACCGGTACGGCGATAAACACCAGTTGCCAGTCGCGCGCCAGCTCACTTTGGTCCGGGTTGATGACCAACTCCCACACCACCGGATTAAGGTGCAGGTGAAAGTGGGTAAAGACTTCGCTGTCGACCAGCAGCAACGTCAGCCCAGTGGTGGCCAACGTCGCGGAAATAAATCGCAGCAGGCGCTGCGACATCACCACAAAGGTGAGCGGGAAGATGATCAGCAGGTAGGCGGCAAAGACAATAAAGCTGAACTGCCCAATCAGGCTGACCAACGCATAGACTCGCCCCAGCAGTGAGGACGGCCAGTCGGTAACAAACAGGTAGCGGCTGCCCAACCCGATACTGAGCAGAATATTAAATAAGGCGAACCAGTGCCCCCAGCTAATCATCTGGGAGACTTTTTCACGATAACGCTGACGGTTTGTCACCATAAGTAATTATTAATGCGCTTTATCTTCACGGATAGAAGCCTGCAGGGCTTCAGCAAACGATCTGCCCAGTGTCTTCCGCTGTGCGGGAGCAATACTGGTGTTGATCAAATTGGTTACCATGTTGCCCAATACCATCAAAGAGAGATCGGTGGGAGTATGGTGTTTTTCCAGAACGTTGACCAGCTCAGAGAGCAGTTGTTCAACGTGTTCGTCACTATAACGAGATGATTGTGGCATAAATATTGTGCTCAAAGCTCGACAAAGTCCCATATCTTACCGTATGGGGCCGTGATTTTCCGCTCTTTTATAGCGTGAAGATCGTTAAGGCATTGCCATGCCCGTTGTCTTTCGGCTTCTTCAGTGCTTGAATACGCGCTCAAAGAACAGGAGGATTGATCATGAGTCTGGATATCGAGCAGATTGCACTGCACCAGTTGGTAAAACGCGATGAGCAGACGCTGGAAGTGGTGTTGCGCGATTCCCTTCTTACCACCAACGCGGCGGTGGAAGAGATGATGGCAGAGCTGAATCGCGTTTACAGCGCCAAGAGTAAGGCTTACGGCCTGTTCAACGAGCAGAGCGAACTGGCGGACGCGTTGCGTAACTGCCGTAAGGGTGATGACGACTTCCTCGCATTTAGCCGTGCAGCCACCGGCCGTCTGCGCGACGAACTGGCCAAATATCCGTTTGCCGACGGTGGCGTGGTGCTGTTCGCCCATTATCGCTATCTGGCGGTGGAATACTTGCTGATCACGGTGCTGAACAGCTGCAACAGTACGCGTGTCAATGAAGAGTTGGATATCCGCACCACCCACTATCTGGATATCAACCACGCGGACATTGTGGCGCGTATCGATCTGACCGAATGGGAAACCAACCCGCAATCAACGCGCTATCTGACATTCCTCAAAGGACGGGTAGGGCGCAAGGTCTCCGATTTCTTTATGGATTTCCTGGCGGCGTCGGAAGGGCTGGATACCAAAGCGCAAAACCGTGGCTTGTTACAGGCGGTGGATGATTACTGTGCCGATGCTCAACTAGGCAAACACGAACGCCAGACGGTACGTCAGCAGGTTTACAGCTACTGTAATGAGCAGTTGCAGGCCGGTGAAGAGATCGAGCTGCAGGAGCTGTCGAAAGAGATAGCCCCGGTGGGCGAGAAGGATTTCCTGCAGTTTTCCAGCGAACAGGGCTACGAGCTGGAAGATAGCTTCCCGGCGGATCGCGGCACGTTACGCCAATTGACCAAATTTGCCGGCAGCGGCGGCGGTATCAGCCTGAACTTTGATGCGATGCTGCTGGGGGAGCGCATTTTCTGGGATGCGGCCACCGATACCCTGACGATCAGAGGTACGCCACCGAATCTGCGCGATCAGTTGCAACGTCGCACGGGCGGCAAGTAAGCATCGCTGAATGACAGCCAATAAAAAACGCCGCAATTGCGGCGTTTTTCACTTCGGCGTCCCGAAAATCGATAACGTGGCGATTAAACGCGAACGAAGTCGATGTGAGCCAGTTTTGGCTTGAACGGGTGACGCTGTACAGCCTGAACCTTAACTTTGGTTTCTTTACCGTCGACAACCAAAACTACTGCTTCGCTGTAGAATTCTGGTTTAACTTCCATGTTCTTTACAGAATCATGGTCTAGTTCGATAGCAATCGCAGCTTCTTCGCCACCATAGATGATAGCTGGGAATTTGTTTGCTGCACGCAGGCGGCGGCTCGCACCCTTACCCTGGTCTTTACGTACTTGTACGTTGATAGTGAACATTGTTTTTTCTCTTAAAAGAAAATTTACCCTGCTACAGGCGACCCAGTAACAGGCTCGATAACCTGCTTTCACACTGGGCGAACCCAGGTAAAGCGGGCGGCATTTTAACGGAAAGCCGCTCGCTGGGCAATGAAAACCTGCCGCACGGGGCTAATACAGCTCATTGGCACGGCGAAAGCGGCCCTGATAATCAAAAACTTTTTCACGTATCTGCCAGAACTGGCCGCGTTTGCGTGCGACGACGAAGTCTGGATGGCGCAGCAGCGCCTGCTGCGCCAGAATGTCCGCCGCGTTTTGCCAACTGAAGGGGACGCCAGGTGCCCGTTGGTGCGGGCGCAGGAACAGCATCTCGAAGGCTTTGCGTTGTGCGGGCGTTTGTAGGCGGAACCGTTCGCTAGTGCTGGTGCCATCTTCGTCATAATAGGTGGCTTTCAGCCATTCCCCTTTGTCGTCCTTGCCGCTTTGCAGTTCCATTCCGCCACAGCGCAGGACTAGCGCATCCTTCAGTTTCAGCGCGGCTTTCAGCATATCATCCGGATCGACCAGAACCTCCTGGCACTGATAGCAGCGGCGTGCCGCAATATCGTTCTCTGCTCCGCAGTGCGGGCAGCATTTGAAACGGAAGCGGTAGTCACATTGCTCGCGATGCCCCTCATCATCTTCCAGCCAGCCCTGACAGCGGCGGCCGTAGTGCTCGATGATGTCGCCGTTCTCGGTGCATTTTCCCCAAAACAGGTTGGCAAAACCGCAGCCAGGGCAAAAGACCTGCACCGGTTGGCTGTCTGAGTGGGGTTTGCTGACGCCGACTTCCGGCGTGAACAAATCGTGGGGATTGCCTGCGTAGTCCAGGATCAGGCAGTCGGTCTTGCCTGGGGCCAGCCGTAAACCGCGCCCGACGATCTGCTGATACAGGCTGACGGACTCGGTAGGGCGCAAAATAGCGATCAGATCGACATGCGGTGCATCGAAACCCGTCGTCAGCACCGCCACGTTAACCAGGTAGCGCAACTGCTGTTGCTTAAAGGCTTCGATTAGCGCGTCACGCTCGCCTGGCGGTGTTTCGGCACTGACCAGAGCCGCCTCCCCACTTGGCAACAGACCATGCACTTCACGAGCATGTTCCACCGTGGAGGCGAAAATCATCACGCCTTTACGGGTTTCGGCGTATTCGACGATCTGGCTGATGATGTGCGGCGTGATGCGGTTTTGCTGTTTCAGCTCGCGGTTAAGATCCACTTCGCTGAACAGGCCGTTGCTTCTGGCCTCCAGGCGGCTGAAATCGTACTGCACGATCGGCATATCCAGCCGTTCTGGCGGCACCAGGAAGCCGTGTTTAATCATATAGCGCAACGGCAGTTCATAAATGCAGTCGCGAAACAGGCTGTTGCCGTCGCCACGGGTGATGCCGTGGTAGTGATATTGATAGATCCAACCTTTGCCCAGCCGGTAAGGGGTGGCCGTCAGGCCAAGCAGGCGCAGCTGCGGGTTGGTTTTTTGCAGGTGTTGAATAATCTGTTGGTATTGGCTGTCGTCATCGTCGCTGATGCGGTGACATTCGTCGACGATCAGCAAGGAAAATGCGCCGTCGAACAGTGACAAATTACGTGCTACCGATTGCACGCTGCCAAACACCACCTTACCGCTGCTCTCTCTTTGCTGTAGCCCGGCAGCGAAGATGTCGGCCTCCAGGCCGTAAGCGCAGTATTTGCTATGGTTTTGCGCCACCAGCTCTTTAACGTGGGCTAGCACTAACACCCGGCCACGGGCGCG
Source organism: Serratia sp. Res13-Sevr-LER1-36-b (assembly GCF_015673035.1). Taxonomy (NCBI): domain Bacteria; kingdom Pseudomonadati; phylum Pseudomonadota; class Gammaproteobacteria; order Enterobacterales; family Yersiniaceae; genus Serratia; species Serratia sp. Res13-Sevr-LER1-36-b. The sequence goes on from NZ_JADACK010000024.1 coordinate 8,499, forward strand.
TTTTGCCAACTCGGCGATCACCAGGCTTTTGCCAGCGCCGGTTGGCAGCACGATCAGGGCCGGTTCAGGATGCTGGCGGAAATGCTTGATGGTGGCGTCGACCGCTTCCAACTGATAGGGGCGTAGGGTAAAAGCCATGCGTTAGTACCGCTCGCTGAAGTGGGCTGTAACATTCCACTGAAATTGTGACATTTTGCTCCTCAGACGGCGGAAAAATTTCTATTATTATGCCCTCTGCGGCTACGCAGTGCGAGAAGCATGGAAATTACTCCTGTTATGGCATCGTTTCCGTCGCTATACTAAGCGGCTTCCCTACGCGAACATCCTCTTCGAACCTGTTTTTTGCACCTGGTGCGACAACGGGGCGTCATATTTAGCAACCAGATCAATGCGATCATAACAACGACAGGCAAAGCAGATTCAATGCGACTGGACAAGTTTTTATCTCAGCAGTTGGGTATCAGCCGTGCGCTGGTAGCGCGTGAACTCCGTGCAAAACGTGTCACCGTAGACGGTGAAGTGGTCAAGAGCGGGGCTCTTAAACTGGCTCCGGAACAGGAAGTGCGGTTTGATGGCAACGTGTTGTCACAGCTGAACGGGCCACGTTACTTCATGCTTAATAAGCCACAGGGTTATGTGTGCTCTACCGACGACCCGGATCATCCAACCGTGCTCTATTTCCTGGATGAACCCGTCGCGTACAAGCTGCATGCGGCAGGGCGGCTGGATATTGATACCACCGGCCTGGTACTGATGACCGATGACGGTCAGTGGTCGCACCGCATCACCTCACCGCGTCACCAGTGTGAGAAAACCTATCTGGTGACGTTGGAACATCCGTTGGCCGCCGATACCGCTCAGCAGTTCGAGCAAGGCGTGCAGCTGCATAACGAAAAAGATCTGACCAAGCCCGCGAAGTTGGAAAAAATCGAAGATACCCTGGTGCGCCTGACCATCAGTGAAGGGCGTTACCATCAGGTGAAGCGCATGTTTGCAGCCGTGGGTAACCGGGTCATCGAATTACACCGTGAGCGCATTGGTGCCATTGTGTTGGATGACGATTTGGCACCGGGAGAATATCGCCCGCTGACCGAAGAAGAGATTGCCAGCGTAGGCGCTCCGCACCTGCTGGATTAATTTTTGCGACCGACCAAGGAGTCGTTGAACGTGCAACAGAACCGGACCTCTCACCTCGGTTTGATCTTTATTCTGGGCCTGCTGTCCATGCTGATGCCGTTGGCGATCGACATGTACTTGCCCAGCATGCCGATAATCGCCCAGGAGTTTGGCGTGGAGTCGGGCCGGGTGCAGATGACGCTCAGCGCCTACATGCTGGGCTTTGCCGTTGGCCAACTGTTCTATGGGCCGATGTCTGACAGCATTGGTCGCAAACCGGTGATACTGTGGGGCACGCTGATTTTTGCTATCGCCGGAGGGGCCTGTGCGATGGCCCAATCGGTGGAGCAACTGATCAACTTGCGTTTCCTGCACGGGCTGGCCGCGGCGGCGGCAAGCGTGGTGATCAACGCCCTGATGCGTGACATGTTCACCAAGGACGAGTTCTCACGCATGATGTCGTTCGTGATCCTGGTGATGACCATTGCGCCATTGCTGGCTCCGATGATCGGTGGCGTGCTGCTGCTATGGTTCAGCTGGCATGCCATCTTCTGGACCATGGGGGCAGCGGCGCTGTTGGGGTCGGTACTGGTGGCGTTCTTTATCAAGGAAACGTTGCCCAAGGAGCGGCGGCAAAAATTCCATCTGCGCACCACGCTGAGGAATTTCGGCTCGTTGTTCCGCCACAAGCGCGTGCTGAGCTATATGCTAGCCAGTGCTTTCTCGTTTGCCGGGATGTTTTCTTTCCTCAGCGCCGGGCCGTTTGTCTATATCGAGCTGAATAACGTTTCACCGCAGCATTTTGGTTATTACTTTGCGCTGAACATCGTGTTTCTGTTCCTGACGACCCTGATCAATAGCCGCAACGTGCGCCGCCTGGGGGCGGTCAAAATGTTCCGCCTTGGTCTATTTGTGCAATTGACGATGGGCGTATGGTTGCTGGCCGTCACCGCCGGCGGGCTGGGGTTCTGGGCTTTGGTGCTCGGGGTGGCGGTTTATCTCGGCTGTATCGCCATGATCTCGTCTAACGCGATGGCGGTGATCCTGGACGATTTCCCTCATATGGCGGGAACAGCCTCTTCGCTGGCTGGGACGTTGCGCTTCAGCATTGGCGCGCTGGTCGGGGCAATACTGTCCTTGGCCCCAGGTAAGAGCGCTTGGCCGATGGTTTCATCTATGGCCCTGTGCAGCATCGTGGCGGTGTTGTTCTATTTTTATGCCAGCCGTCCGCGCAATAATCCTGCCTGATTTGCCCCTCACAC
>NZ_JADACK010000025.1:0-1217 GCF_015673035.1 Serratia sp. Res13-Sevr-LER1-36-b
GGCTTATATCCAAACCACGTCTGGGGCATGGATTTTGTTTCTGATGCGTTGTTTGACGGGCGACGACTGCGCCTGTTGACGGTTATCGACCTTTACACCCGCGAATGCCTGGGGAGCTGTGTGGGACAGAATCTGCGTTCGACAGAAGTGGCAGAGATGCTGAACAGCATAGCGCTCAGGCGTCCTTTACCGCAGTTGCTGAAAACCGATAATGGTTCTGAATTTGCAGGGAAAATGCTGGACAAGTGGGTGTATGAAAGAGGGATCAGGATCGACTTCTCACGCCCGGGAACACCGACGGACAACGCTACGGTGGAGTCCTTTAATGGCAGATTGCGGCAGGAATGTTTGAACGAGAACTGGTTCATGTCTGTGGAGGATGCACGGTGCAAAATCGAGGGCTGGCGCATACACTATAACCAGAGCCGTCCCCATTCTGCCCTGGGCTGGATGACACCTTCTGAATTTGCCGAGAAATCTGCCGGTTGCCAGAATATGCAGCCAGAATGAAGCCGGTTATTCCTGATTATGAATGGATCACATACGGGGAGCGGGTCATTCTTGTTCTTCACCTTCAGGAACCAGCTTATGCATTTGCCAAGTTGATACGCCGTGCCTGCTCATAGCGTGTTTTCCAGTATTGATTATCCAGTGTTGAGACGGTGACGCCAACGCTGCTGGAAGCATGAATAAACTTTCCATCCCCTATATACACGCCCACGTGGCGTTCCTGCGGTGACGTTTTAAAAAACACCAGATCGCCAGTATCTAAATCATGCTTACCAATCCGCGAGCCCAATTTGGCCTGTTCATGAGAGCTTCTTGGCAAACTTAAGGCGAACTCGTCAGCGAACACGCGCTGCATATAGGCAGAGCAATCGATTCCCTTACGGTTGTCTCCACCAAACTTGTAACTGACCCCTTCCCATCGATCGTAATGCGTCAGGATTTTATTGAGTTTCTGCTTATCGTTATGCGTATTAGCTGGGGTATTAGCAGTGTGGCGGTTCTCCCGGTAGGGCTCTGCGTTAGTAGAAAAGGTCAGTAAGGAGGTTAAAACCAGAATCAATAGAATAAAAATCTTGAGCATAGGGATGTCTGAAATAGAAATGAAGTGGCTATCCTTGATTGAGATAATTAGTCGTTCCTTATGATGTTAATTTAAAGCCTAGGTATTAAATAACGAATGAAGCTGCTAACTGATACCAAAATACTCA
>NZ_JADACK010000026.1:0-545 GCF_015673035.1 Serratia sp. Res13-Sevr-LER1-36-b
GGGTAGTTTGACTGGGGCGGTCTCCTCCCAAAGAGTAACGGAGGAGCACGAAGGTTAGCTAATCACGGTCGGACATCGTGAGGTTAGTGCAAAGGCATAAGCTAGCTTGACTGCGAGAGTGACGGCTCGAGCAGGTACGAAAGTAGGTCTTAGTGATCCGGTGGTTCTGAATGGAAGGGCCATCGCTCAACGGATAAAAGGTACTCCGGGGATAACAGGCTGATACCGCCCAAGAGTTCATATCGACGGCGGTGTTTGGCACCTCGATGTCGGCTCATCACATCCTGGGGCTGAAGTAGGTCCCAAGGGTATGGCTGTTCGCCATTTAAAGTGGTACGCGAGCTGGGTTTAGAACGTCGTGAGACAGTTCGGTCCCTATCTGCCGTGGGCGTTGGAAGATTGAGAGGGGTTGCTCCTAGTACGAGAGGACCGGAGTGAACGCACCACTGGTGTTCGGGTTGTCATGCCAATGGCACTGCCCGGTAGCTAAGTGCGGAAAAGATAAGCGCTGAAAGCATCTAAGCGCGAAACTTGCCTCGAGATGA
>NZ_JADACK010000027.1:0-95609 GCF_015673035.1 Serratia sp. Res13-Sevr-LER1-36-b
GGGTGAGGGGCAATGTTTACCGGACCAGAACAGTTCAACATCCCCCCAGAAATAATGAATAGAGATAAACAATGAGTGTCACGATAAAACTCAATCCCGAACGCCGGGCCAAATACCGGCAGCAAGGTTTTTGGGGCGATGCATCGCTTGCCGATTACTGGCATCAAACGCTGCAGGCCATGCCGGAAAAGATTGCCGTGATCGACAATCGGGGAACATCCTACACCTATGCCTCCCTCGACCGCGCGGCAAGTAGCTTGGCAACATGGCTGATCTCCTGCGGTATCGAACCGGGTGACCGCATCGCATTTCAGCTTCCCGGCTGGTGTGAGTTTACCGTGATCTACCTGGCCTGCCTGAAAACGGGGGCAGTTTCCGTTCCCCTGCTCCCCTCTTGGCGAGAGGCTGAGCTGGTCTGGGTGCTGAACAAATGCCAGGCCAAGGTGCTGTTCGCGCCGACCTCGTTCAGAAACACCCGGCCAATTGACCTCATCCTGCCGCTGCGGGATCAGCTTCCCGATCTGCTAGAGGTCGTTGCCGTCGACAAGCTTTCCCCCGCAACCACAACACCTGCACTTAGCCAGTTGCTGCGGGATACTCCGCCACTGACCACGCCGATCAGCGTGCATGGCGATGAACTGGCCGCCGTACTGTTCACCTCCGGCACCGAAGGCAAACCCAAAGGCGTGATGCTGACGCACAACAATATTCTGGCCAGCGAGCGTGCCTACTGCGCACGACTCAATCTTACCTGGCTGGATACCTTCCTGATGCCCGCTCCGCTGGGGCATGCGACCGGTTTCTTGCACGGCGTGACGGCCCCCTTTCTGATTGGCGCACGCAGCGTCCTGCTCGATATCTTTAATCCGCTCGATTGCCTTGCCCTGCTGCAACAAGAGCGCTGCACTTGCGTGCTCGGAGCAACGCCTTTTGTCTATGACCTGTTATGCACCCTGCAACAGCAGCCTCACGACATCTCATCGCTACGCTTCTTCCTGTGCGGCGGCACCACCATCCCGAAAAAAATTGCCCAGGACTGCCTGCAAATGGGCATTAAACTGCTCAGCGTCTATGGCTCGACGGAAAGTTCGCCCCACGCGGTGGTCAACCTGGACGATCCCCTTTCCCGCGTGCTTAACACCGACGGTTTTGCCGCACCTGGGGTAGAAATCAAAGTGGTAGATAAAGACCGCAATCCACTCCCCTACGGCGAAGAAGGTGAAGAAGCCTCACGTGGCCCCAACGTATTTATGGGGTATCTGGATGAACCCGAGCTGAGCGCCCGTGCGCTGGATGAGGATGGCTGGTACTACAGCGGTGACCTGTGCCGCATGGACGCTGACGGCTACATTAAAATTACTGGCCGCAAGAAGGATATTATCGTGCGTGGCGGGGAAAATATCAGCAGCCGCGAAGTGGAGGATATCCTGATGCAACATCCCCGTATCCATGATGCCGCTATTGTTGCCATGCCGGATGAACGATTAGGGGAAAGATCCTGCGCCTACGTGGTGCTAAAGGCCGCTTACGGTTCGCTCACCCTGGAGGAGGTCATCGCGTTCTTCGGGCGCAAGCGGGTCGCCAAATACAAATACCCGGAACATCTGGTGGTGGTGGACAGCCTGCCGCGTAACGCCTCGGGCAAGATACAAAAATTCCTGCTACGTCAGGATATTATCCAGCGTCTTGGCGAAGAGGTCGCTCATTGCTAATCTATGCGGGCGCAGTATGCTGCGCCCCAAGGTAGGAAACCGGTTAAGGCTTTATCAATCTTACTTCTTTGTGTGATCAGCACGTATATCAAGCAAATCAGTATAGGTCACTACGACGCTCTGATTCACTTTCAGATCTTTCATGCGCGCCTGGATAGCAGGATCTTCTACAGAAACGACCTTCTTACGCCCCGCAGGCCCTTCAAAGGTGATCTCGTGCTTTTTCACATCAATATGAGTGATTTTCAAGGTCAGATTGACCTGATGCACGGCATTGACGTTAGGATTTGGATTGTTCTTGGTGGCATCGCTTTCTTCATAAAGGCTAGTGATCGCCGGTGCAGCCTTATCCAGATCGGTATCAAGTTTAACGATGCGCGAGCGCACTATCGTGGCTTGAATCGTATCCCCCGCCTTTAAATGAGTTAAATCCTTTGCCTGATCGGTCAGTTTAAAACTGACGTTATGCCCTTCTGCCCCAGCCAAAACCACCACACGGTTTTGTTGGTCGACTGAAACCACTTTCGCAGCGAACTGATCGGTTTGGACCTCTCCGGCCAGAGGGATAACGTCTGCATAGGCTGAAGTGATACTGATGGTTAGGAGGGAAAGTGCGGTGGTGGCTTTAATCAACGAGCGGATAACTTTCATTATACAACTATCCTTATTTATCAATGGTCAATCAAATGGAAATGCATCTCTCTACTAGTCACTCATCACTAGCAAAAGAAGTCATGCATTTAAACCACATGGCATTGAATCACCATGCTAATCGTACCACAGTTAGGATAGTCAAAACTTATGCCACGGGCAAAGGCACAGCAAAAATGCTGTCACGACCCGTGGCCGCAAGCCTTAAAATAATAAATAAAATTGATAGATCTCAACAGGAGAAATGAAAGGTTCTGGCAACAGGGCTCGAACCTGTGTCCAGCCGGATGGAGAGCCAACTGCTCTACCCTTGAGCTATACCAGGCATCCAAATGACATACTGTTGACTATTTTGATAGAGGTCAATTGATCAACACGTTTAGTCGTGAAATGCCCCCTGCGACCAAGTTAAACTCACCGAACCTGGCCCAGTGCCTGCTGCTTTGTTATTCCTACCGCGTTCACCTTGGAGCACAGAATTGTTTAAAAACCTGATAAATCGGCTAGTGCTGATCGCTGCCGTCGCCTTGCCTGCCGCTGCCAATGCGGCTCCTAACGTGCAGGTGGGGTTTTCGCCGGAGGGCTCGGCACGGGCGTTGGTGCTGAACATTATCGGCCACGCACATCGGTCCATCCAAATGATAGGTTATTCTTTCCAGGCACCCGATATCACCCAGGCGCTAGTAGCGGCGCACAATCGGGGAGTGGAGGTGCGCGTGGTAGTCGACAAACGCCGGAATCAGGGCAAAACCAGCCAGACCGCGATTAACTTCGCGGCCACTCACGGCATACAGATGCGCATCGATGGGCATTATCATATTCAGCACGACAAGACGATTATTGTCGATGGCAAGACGGTGGAAACCGGCTCGTTTAACTTTGCTCCCTCAGCTGAGACACTAAATAGCGAAAACGTGGTGGTACTGCGCCATATGCCCGACGTTACCAGGCAGTTCATCGCACACTGGCAAAGCCGCTGGGATTTGGGCCTCCCTTACAAGGTGAGGCTTGGAACCACGAAACGGCCACATTGATGAATTCTACTCATAGTGCCTATCCTATTATCCGTGATTATCTCCCTGCTTTTACCCGCTAACATAAGTTCATCTGCAAGCGCGACCAGTGCTTTCTTCTCGCATCGCGATCCGGCCATGGTGGAACGGCTGACCGGCCGCAAACTCGACGTTTAACGACATAAAATTGGAGAAATTCCCGAATGCAAACACGTTATCTCGGTAAATCCGGGCTGGAAGTGTCAGCGCTGGGCCTGGGCTGTATGGGGTTGAGCTTCGGCTATGGCCCGGCAACGGATACCCGTCAGGCCGTTGAACTTATCCGCGCAGCCGTTGAGCGTGGCGTGACCTTGTTCGATACCGCCGAAGTGTATGGCCCGTATCTGAATGAAGAAGTGGTCGGCGAAGCCTTAAAACCCTTGCGCGATCGGGTCGTTATCGCCACTAAATTTGGCTTTACCTTTGGTGATGATAACAAACAGCAAATTTTAAACAGCCGCCCAGAGCATATCCGCCAGGCAGTGGAAGGCTCACTGCGCAGGCTTAAAACCGACGTGATCGATCTGCTGTATCAACACCGCGTCGATCCCGATGTTCCCATTGAAGACGTTGCGGGCACCGTGAAGGATCTGATTGCTGAAGGTAAGGTCAAACACTTCGGCCTGTCAGAGGCTGGCGTGCAAACCATTCGGCGCGCTCATGCGATACAGCCGGTTACCGCCCTACAGAGTGAATACTCAATGTGGTGGCGTCAACCTGAGCAGGAAATCCTGCCGGTGCTAGAAGAGTTAGGGATTGGATTCGTGCCATTCAGCCCATTGGGCAAAGGCTTTTTGACCGGAGCTATCAAAGCCGGCACGACATTCGGTGAAGATGATTTCCGCAGCAAGGTGCCGCGTTTTGCCGCAGAGGCGCTGGAAGCGAATGAGCAGTTAGTCAGCCTGCTGACAATACTTGCCACAGAGAAAGGCGTGACGTCAGCGCAAATTGCTCTGGCCTGGCTACTGGCACAAAAACCGTGGATTGTACCCATCCCAGGGACAACCAAACTGCATCGGCTGGAAGAGAATCTGGGGGCCGCAGATCTCATTCTTTCCCAGAATGATTTGCTCAAGATTACTCAAGCGCTGGAGAAGGTGAAAATCGTGGGTGAACGTTATCCGGCCGCCTTACAGGCACGCGTGGGTCGTTAAGGTTTCTCTGGCTTGCGGTTGCCTGCAAGCCATTTAATCACCCCAGCGCAATGCATCAATCAATAGAGCAAACGCGGGAGGATGCTGCTTTCTACTTGGGTAATAGAGATAGTAACCCGGGAAAGAGGGGCACCACTTTTGCAGCACCTGCACAAGTTCTCCGGACTTGACCAAACCCTGGACCATATCCTCTGGCACGCAGGCAAGGCCAAACCCTGACAGCACCGCGTCGATTCTCTCCGACAACAGATTCAACGTCAGTTGGCCCTCAACCCTGACGCGCAGCGGTTTACCTGCTTTCTCAAACTCCCAGTGATATAAACCGCCTGCGGTAGGTAAACGCATATTAATGCACTGATGATCCTGCAGTTCATGTGGTGTCTGCGGAATGCTGTTGGTGGCGAAATACGCTGGCGCGCCAACCACCACCATACGCATATCCGGGCCGATCTTCACGGCAACCATGTCCTTATCGACGCTTTCGCCAAGGCGAACTCCGGCATCGAAACGTCCATCCACAATATCGATAAACCCGTTATCTACCACCAGCTCAACGTTGATTTCCGGGTATTGCCGTAGAAACGGCTTTAGCTTTGGCCATAGCAGGCTGCGCACCGCATGTTCGCCCGCCGAAAGCCGAATATTACCGGAAGCGGAACCATTCAGTTGAACGAGGGCTTCCAACTCCTGTTCAAGGTCTGCAATACGGGGTTCGAGACAGGCAATGATCCGTTCACCCGCCTCCGTGGGGGCAACGCTGCGAGTGGTTCTAGTTAGCAGACGCAGGTTTAAACGCTCCTCCAGCGCCTTTATAGCGTGGCTGAGCGCAGACTGTGAAACACCCAGCTTACCCGCCGCTTTGGTAAAACTTCTCTCCCTCGCCACGACGAGAAAAACCTGTAGCTCATTGAAGTTTTCTTTCAGCATGCGTATCCCTTGGTTGATGTAAACCTTGCCTGTTCGGACAGAACTTATGAAATTAGTTCATAGACACTACCATTTTAGCCCCGTTATCGACAAAGGTTGCCGATAACTCGCCAACAAAAATGTTCTCATACCGCCAGATTTTTTGGATGGTGCTATATTTTATGAACTGACCTCTCCCCACCGAGACGATATATGAAAAAACATCCTTTTAGCGTTGCCATAGGTGTTTTATCTACCGACATGTCATTTTCGGCGGGCACTGCCAGAGTAGATGAAAAATATCAATATTCATAAATCATTATCCACTACAGTCAATGATAACCCACTAATACACGCCTAACAGACAAGGTGGCGCAACCAATAGCGCACTTTCCTAATCCGTCGGGTGAGTTTACTTAGCCGAGGCCACCATGTTCCTAAACTACTTTGCGTTAGGCGTACTCATTGTTGTCTTCCTCGTCATTTTTTATGGGATCATTATTCTCCATGACATTCCTTATCTGATTGCAAAATCGCGCAATCATCCGCATGCGGACGCGATCCATGTCGCAGGTTGGGTCAGTTTGTTTACTCTGCATGTGATGTGGCCTTTTTTATGGATATGGGCCACGTTGTATCGGCCTGAGCGCGGTTGGGGCATGCAAGGCCAGCAAGATCCATTTGTCCGCTTAGAGCAAAGAATAACCGAGCTGGAACAAAGCATCAGCGAAACCAAAACACCTTCTGCGGAGTAACTCCATGGACTTGCTCATTATTCTTACCTATGTTGCGTTGGCCTATGGCATATTCAAAATATTTAAAATCCCGGTAAACAAATGGACGGTCCCCACCGCAGCATTGGGTGGTGTGGTTTTAGTAGGTGCACTGATTTTATTAATGAATTATAACCACCCCTATACCTTTCAAGCGCAAAAGGCCGTGATTTCCATTCCCATTACCCCGCAGGTGACTGGCATCGTCAGTGAGGTCACTGATAAGCAGAATACCTTTATCAAAAAAGGTGACGTGCTTTTTAAAATAGAACCGACCCGATATCAGGCACGTGTCGATAGGCTACAGGCCGATTTAATGACGGCAATCCATAGCATCCAGGTGCTTCAAGGGCAATTAGATGAAGCCGTCGCCCATACCTCTGGGGTGATTGCCGAACGCGATCGTTTATATAAAGACTACCAGCGCTATATTAAAGGAAGCCAGGCCAAGGTAAACCCGTTCTCCGAAAGCGACATTGATAACGCCAGGCAAAATTTTCTGGCACAGGATGCGCTGGTGAAAAGTTCATTGGCTGAACAGGCACAGATTAAAAGCCAACTAAACAGCGTCGTCAACGGAGAACAGTCGCAGATAGTCAGCCTACGGGCCCAGTTGACAGAAGCCAAATACAACCTCGACCAAACCGTGGTTCGCGCCCCCAGTAATGGCTATGTAACCCAGGTGCTTATCCGCCCAGGAACTTACGCGGCGGCGCTACCATTGCGCCCGGTAATGGTGTTTATCCCGCAACAAAAACGGCAAATCGTCGCGCAATTCAGACAAAATTCGCTGTTACGCCTGAAATCGGGCGATCAAGCCGAGATCGTCTTCAATGCGCTACCTGGCCAGGTATTTCAGGGGAGACTGACCAGCATACTTCCTGTCGTTCCCAGCGGGACGTACCAGGCGCAGGGAACCCTGCAATCATTAAGCATGATACCGGGTTCCGATGGCGTGCTGGCGGTGATTGAGTTAGAGCCGAATGCGGATGTTGATGCCTTGCCAGACGGGATATTTGCCCAGGTGGCGGTATATTCCGACCACTTTACCCATGTTTCCGTGATGCGTAAGGTGCTGTTACGCATGACAAGCTGGATGCACTATCTCTATCTTGATCATTGATCGTAACAAAGCGGGCGGATGAATGGACAGCAAGAGCGGACCTTGAACCAGCGCTTGTTTCTACAAAGGCAAACCACGCCCTGAGGACAGGGCGATAGGGCTTGGCTTCACAAGTCGTTACAGCGGAACCCGGCAACATAGTCGATATAGAAACGCATATTTTCTGCGTTGTTATTTTCAAGATCATAAATATTTAACATCAGCTGCATTTCATAATCAGGTGATTGATTGATGGTTCTCACTTTTCGATCATTGATAAAGAAATCAATCTTGTTTTCCGTCCATGCAATGGCGTAAGTGTTGAATAGAGTGACATCAATCTCAACAGGCTCCTCATAGAATTCGTCCCTAATGCGGGCATCGCCAAAGGGATGAACCCCATAACCAATCAGAGAGTAGCCTTTACGGATATTCTTCCCCTTAAGCTCGAAGAGGCAAATATCCGCAGACCGCTCGGGGAGATCCTCATAACCTATCATCCAGAGTGCAGCGACATTGTTTGCTGCAATAAGGCATTTGGCTCGCAGTTCGAAATAGCCATATTTTGGCAGATATTTTTTCTCAGCCACCTGTGCCTGACGCACCCGGCAGTCTGGCGAAAAGCGATGCTGGCCAAGTAGTGACCCCACCGGGCCAGAGTAAACACCGGTCTGCAGAGAAGATACTCTGACTTCCCCATTAAACTCCGGGCACCAGGGCTGTTGATCTTGCTCGATATTAAGTGAAAAGCCGTTTTCAGAAAACTCGAATCTGGGTGAGGATAACTCTCGGCTACTCCACTGCGGTAGATAGTAGGGAAGCCAATGAGACTCATCGAGATAACCGCGATCAAACCCATCATAAAATTCCAGCTGGTATCTTTCGCCGTCAATGATTTTTTGGCTTGCAATTTTCATTATTACCCACCTGAAATATAACAATGTTGCTTTAGAATTTATGTGTTGGTTAAAAATGCCGGTTAACCAATGGGCAATCAGAGACTATCAAACTTGAAACGAGTCGCTACCTGCGCTCAATCAATATTTGTGTCCTTGCTTGCAGAATTATTTAATCTTGAACCACCAGCCAAGGCGATAATGATACCGACAGCCCCATTTTTGACGCTGGTCTGGCGCATCATAGCGCTGAAAGACTATGGGCTTCGGGGGGAAGTCATTGTATCAACAAAGGCATAAACTGATTTCCTGTAGACAAATGTGTATTTTTTGGCCCTGGGAGGACCGATGCTTGATTCCTTTTACTGGATTAATGAACCCGAACAATGGCAGTGCGATAACGGCAAGTTAAGCGTTGTCACAAATGACAAAACCGACTTCTGGCAAAAAACCTGGTACGGGTTTGAGCGTTTTTCAGGGCACATCTTCGCCACCGACGTCAGTGAAGACTTCACTTTTCAGGTTAAGGTCCGCGCGGACTTCACCACACTGTATGACCAGGCCGGGCTCATGTTCATGACCGATGACCAACACTGGCTTAAAGCCGGCATTGAGTTTAACGACGGCGCACCAGCAATCGGCAGCGTGCTGACGCTGGAGAACTCAGACTGGGCAACCGGCACCTTTACGGGTGATCCGCGTGAGTTCTGGCTTCGCTTGACCCGCAAAGGCAACAGCCTGCGATTACAGTACTCAACGGAGGGTCATCACTGGCCGCTGCTACGCTTGTGTTATTTTCCGCAGGGCCCAGCGAAAATCGGTGTGATGTGCTGTACGCCTGAACGTCGCGGGTTATCGGTGGATTTCCTGAATATCACGCTAACTCCGCCGGTGGATAAAACATTACATGACCTAAGTTAATCGTTCGAGTCTGTGCGATTCAGTATGCTGGATCGCCTTCACTCTCGCCCGACAACATTAGCGTTGATGTATCAAGGATCACACTTTTAAGTGGCGGCTTATTCCCATACAAAAAACATGTGTTAACATCGTTGCGTAAAACCCTTTCAACTCATACCGAGGCTTTGATGCTGGAGAATGTAATCATCCGATAATCAGCTTCCCGACCTTTTCAGGCCGGACTGATTATAAATGCGCCGAAATCGAATGCGGACACCGCTGTGTGTTTGCACGTTTTGCACATGATGATTAACAGGTTTTTCAGCATGAATTTATCCCGTCAGGAACAACGTACCTTACACGTTCTCGCCAAAGGTGGACGTATTGCGCACGTCCGCGATACATCCGGCCGCGTCACTTCCGTTGAATGCTACAGCCGCGAAGGGCTGCTGCTCAGCGACTGCACGCTCGCCGTATTCAAAAAACTCAAAACCAAAAAGCTGATCAAGTCCGTCAATGGACAACCGTACCGCATCAATACCAGCGGGCTGAACAACGTTCGCGCCCAGTTGGACAACCGCTAAGGAGAGTGTGATGGACATCAACACAATTATTTCTGGCTCCCACCCCATAAAACTGTCGCCAGATGAAAGCAAAATCCCTTGGGACGATCCGGCGTTTAGCCAACGCATGCTGGAGAACCACTTGTCGCAGGAGCACGACTGGGCCAGCCGGAAACTACCGGTCATTGAACGGCAGGTGGCATGGATCACCAGCCAGCTCCCAGCAGGCGCACGCATTCTCGATCTCGGCTGCGGCCCCGGCTTTTACACCCACATGCTTGCAGAGCAAGGCTTTCACTGTACTGGCGTGGATTTCTCCCCAGCATCTATCGCCTATGCCCGTCAGCAAGCACAGGCGGCAGGATTGGTCATTGAATATATCCAACAGGATGTACGGGTGTACTCCCCGGAGAACCGGTTCGATTTCATCATGATGACCTTTGGTGAACTGAATGTCTTCAGCGCGGTGGACGCCTATACCTTGCTTAGCCGTTGCGCACAGTGGTTAGTCCCAGGAGGCAAGCTGCTGGCAGAAGTGCATACTTTTGATGAAGTAAAGCGTCAGGGCATGGCTGCACCGAGCTGGCAGCGCTGTCCGCAAGGACTGTTTCTCGCCAGGCCTCACTTGTTATTGACGGAACACGCCTGGGATGAAACGGCGCAGACCAGCTCAACGTTGTTCTGGGCCATCGAAGAAAATGGTGACGCCACCCGTTTTGGTAACCAAATGACGGCCTGGCACGATGAACAATATCTCCGCCTGATCGGTGATTGCGGCTTCACCGTGCTCCCCGGCCCGGATAGTACAGCATGGCCAGTCAGCGAAACGTTCGAAGGAAAACTGATTGCCCTGCTGGCAGAAAAAGCAATGACAGCAACCTCTGACACTACACAAATCAATGAAAGGAATTCTGCATTGGATATCCCACGTATTTTCACTATCAGCGAAAGTGCTCACCGCATCCATAACCCGTTCACGCCCGAGAAGTACGCCACTCTTGGCGCAGTCTTACGTATGGCTCCAGGCACGAGAGTGCTCGACCTCGGCAGCGGTTCGGGGGAGATGCTCTGCACCTGGGCGCGCGACTACAACATCACCGGTACTGGCATCGACATGAGCCCATTATTTACTCAACAGGCCAAACTGCGCGCAGAGGAACTCGGTGTCACCGATCGCGTCGATTTTATCCATAACGACGCTGCCGGTTACGTAGCCGATGAAAAATGTGACGTGGCGGCCTGCGTCGGTGCCACCTGGATTGCTGGAGGCGTCGCCGGGACTCTCGAGCTGCTGAGTAAAAGCCTCAAACCTGGCGGGCTCCTGCTAATCGGTGAGCCTTACTGGCGTCTGTTGCCGCCGACGGAAGAAATCGCCAAAGCGTGTGGCGCCAATGCCCTCTCAGACTTTCTCCCCCTGGCAGATCTTGTTACCTCTTTCGACACGCTCGGTTACGACGTCGTAGAAATGGTGTTGGCAGATCAGGAAGGTTGGGACAGGTACGTCGCGGCCATGTGGCTGACGATGCGCCGGTGGTTAGAGGCAAACCCCGATGACGACATGGAGGAGGAAGTCCGGACGCAGTTGACGACAGCGCCAAAACGCCACGTGGCGTTCACGCGTGAATACCTTGGCTGGGGGGTGTTTGCTTTGATGGCTCGATGATCAAAAGCGGCGAGTGAGCCAATAGCCAGAAACAACAAGGGCGCAGTATCTACACACTGCGCCCTTTCGCATCATTTAAACCTGAACCTAGCTGCGCACCAAATCGTCGCCGTAGCCAATCCACTTATAGGTGGTCAGCGCATCCAGCCCCATCGGGCCGCGGGCGTGCAGTTTCTGAGTGCTGACCGCGACTTCTGCTCCCAAACCAAACTGGCCGCCATCGGTAAAGCGGGTGCTGGCATTGACGTATACCGCAGAGGAATCCACCGCACGGACGAAATACTCGGCGTTGCTCAGCGAGCGCGTCAGAATGGCATCGGAATGGCTGGTGCCGTGGGTACGAATATGATCGATGGCCTGATCGATATCGTCCACCAGCGTCACGTTCAAATCCAACGATAGCCATTCGTCATCGTAATCTTCTGCGGCCACTGCAACCACCTTCGCTGGCCCTTCCTGCAGCAACGGCATGGCGTTATCGCTGGCGTGCAACGTTACCCCAACGGCGGCCATACGCGCGCTCAGCGCAGGCAGGAAGCTGTTAGCGATAGTGCGGTTAACCAGCAGGGTTTCGACCGAGTTGCAGGCGCTTGGCCGCTGTATCTTGGCGTTTTCAATGACGGTCAGCGCCTTGTCGTAGTCTACGCTGTCGTCTACATAGATATGGCACACGCCGATACCGCCGGTGATCACCGGAATGGTCGATTGCTCGCGGCACAGCTTATGCAGCCCAGCCCCGCCGCGTGGGATCAGCATGTCGACATAGCGATCCATTCGCAGCAGTTCATTCACCAACTCACGATCCGGGCTTTCGATCGCCTGCACCGCCGCCGCTGGCAGGCCGCACTGTTCCAGCGCCTGCTGGATCACTTTCACCGTCGCCTGATTGGTGTGGTGAGTTTCTTTACCGCCGCGCAAGATCACCGCATTACCGGTTTTCAAGCACAGACTGGCGACGTCGATGGTGACGTTGGGGCGCGCTTCATAGATCACGCCAATCACCCCGAGCGGCACACGGCGGCGCTCCAGCTTCAGGCCGCTGTCCAGCAGATTGCCGTCCAGCACGTGACCAACCGGATCGCTCAGGCGGCAGACCTGGCGCACATCGTTGGCGATCGCCGCCAGACGCGCTGGGGTTAACAACAGGCGATCCAACAGGGCTTCACTCATCCCGGTGGCACGCGCCTGCGCCATATCCTGCTCGTTCGCCTGTAGAATTTCTTCGCTGCGAGCCTCCAGCATGTCGGCCATTACTGCCAACACCTGGTTCTTTTTCGCCGTGCTCAGTACCGCCAACTGCCAGGAAGCCTGTTTAGCGGCTTTCCCCATCTGCTCGAGCATGTTCACTCCTTAACTTACGATCATATCGTCGCGATGCACGGCCACCGGGCCATATTCATAGCCCAGGATCTCGCTGATTTGCTGCGAGTGGTGCCCGGCGATCATGCGCATGGCATCGCTGTTATAACGGCTGACGCCATGAGCCAGATCGCGCCCCGCCAGATTGCGGATGCGGATCACCTCACCGCGTGAGAAATCACCTTTAACATCGCGAATGCCCTTCGGCAGCAGTGAACTGCCACGGGCCATCATCGCTTCTACCGCCCCATCGTCAACGGTGATCTCGCCCGCAGGCGGCGCACCGAAGATCCAACGTTTGCGGTTCTCCAATGGGGTTTCCAGCGCATGGAAGCGGGTACCCACCGGGTTGCCCTCAATCACATCAGCCACCACGCCCGGCTTGCTACCAGCAGCGATAATCACATCAATGCCCGCACGGCAGGCCACATCAGCCGCCTGGAGTTTGGTGCCCATGCCGCCAGTACCCAGACCGGAAACGCTGTCACCGGCAATGGCACGCAGCGCATCGTCAACGCCGTGCACTTCACGGATCAGCTCGGCTTCCGGGTTATTACGCGGGTCGGCGGTATACAGGCCCTGCTGATCGGTCAGCAGCAGCAGTTTATCGGCACCAGCCAAAATGGCAGCCAATGCAGACAGGTTATCGTTGTCGCCGACTTTGATTTCTGCGGTGGCAACCGCATCGTTCTCATTAATCACCGGGACAATGCGGTTATCCAGCAGCGCGGTCATGGTGTCACGCGCATTGAGGAAGCGCTCGCGGTCTTCCAGATCGGCACGCGTCAGCAGCATCTGCCCGATATGAATGCCATAGATCGAGAACAGCTGTTCCCACAGCTGGATCAGCCGGCTCTGCCCCACTGCCGCCAGCAACTGCTTGGAAGCGATGGTGGCGGGCAGCTCGGGGTAGCCCAGGTGTTCACGCCCGGCAGCAATCGCCCCGGAGGTAACAATAACGATGCGGTGGCCCGCTGCATGTTGCTGGGCGCATTGGCGCACCAGTTCGACAATATGGGCACGGTTAAGACGCAGCGAACCGCCGGTCAACACGCTGGTGCCCAATTTCACAACCAATGTCTGGCTGCCGTTCATAATAGTTCTGCCGTTGGAGTTAAAAGGAATGCAAAGGACGTTGTAACAGGAGAGACGCGTTATGCC
The DNA here is from genome assembly GCF_015673035.1 of Serratia sp. Res13-Sevr-LER1-36-b. NCBI lineage: Bacteria > Pseudomonadati > Pseudomonadota > Gammaproteobacteria > Enterobacterales > Yersiniaceae > Serratia > Serratia sp. Res13-Sevr-LER1-36-b. The sequence continues at coordinate 13,893 of NZ_JADACK010000027.1, forward strand.
AACAGGCACAACGCGATTTCGGCGTAAATTTGCGGGGGAATTGATTTAGGCGGAGAGTTTTATCGGCTGCTCGATGAAATCATCGGCGGGTTCCAGCTTCAGCTCCATGGTGGCCAGCAGTTCACCCAGCCGACGATGGAACACGCGCAACGTGGTTTCCAGCTTCTCTTTCACTTCAGCATCTTTAATCTTTTCTTCGTTCCAACGCCCTTCCTTGTCAAACAGACCAAAGTGGTAGCTATAGGTGAAACGGGAATTATCGGCCTGCAGTTCGATCCACCAGCCCCAGAACTCACGTTTTTCCGGCGCGGGCTTGACGTTGACGCAGACCGCCAGGCAGTCAAAGAAAAAGCGATCGTTCTCACATTGCCCTTCGCGCAGATAAGGGCCCAGGCTGGCAAAGCGTTTCATTAGTCGGCTTTTAGGGTGGCCACTCGGTAGCGTCATTTTTCAACCTCCACAATGTAGTCCCCCCTTTTTAACAAACTGTTAAAAATTAGCAACCAGTTAGCGCATTTTATCTCTTAGCCAATCACAAATTTGCAGTAAGGATTGATGGAAACTCTGATAAACCGGCGTACGCGGGATGGCGATCAGTTTACCGTTCAGTGAAGAAGACGCGATCAGCTGCGACTCTTCTTTTGGGCTGAGCGGATCGTCATCCCAGTAGGCGGCCAGCATCGGCGTTGGACAGCGGCGGCCCAGCAACCCCTGGGTTTTCAGGGAATAGCGGTTCAGCTCGGTTTTCAGCACGCTGTCAGAGGCGTTGGCCATGCCCATGCGGCTGGCCAGCACGTCCATATACATATCCGGCACGTGGTCCTGGCACTTCAACTCACACAGCAGGCTGTGCACCACCGGCCCTACGCAGGCTACGCCGCGCAAACGCTGCGACTCCAGATAGGCCAGGCGCACCGCCACGTTGGCACCAAAGCGGAAGCCGAAGGCGCTGACACGCGTATGGTCAACCCAAGGCACGGAAGGCAGTTGAGCCAACACCTGCTGATGCAGGAAGCTGGAATCTTGCGTCAGCTTCCACTTATAGGATGAACCGATGGACGGCATATCGATGGTCAGCATCGCTATACCGTGCGGCGCCAGATAATCACGGAACAAGCGGTGATAATCGGTCTGCAAAGTATCCAGGCTACCGCACATCAGCACCGTTGGGTACGGTGCCTGGCCGTTATCTGGCATATGCAGGAAGCCGGTGATGGAACTGCCCCCCTCAATGGCGAACTCCAGCTCTTTAAGCTGGTATGGTAACAGCAGTGCGGCTTCTTCATAGGCACGATTAGAGAGCACCTCTGCCTGTTCAGCCAGCTCATCCCCTTTTAAATGCGGATAACCGGCAATGCTGTATAGATTGGCGGCATTCAGCCAATATTGCCCGCCGACCAGCGGATCTTTTTGCTCCAATGCCCGCTGCTGCCACAGCATCCCCTGGCGCACCCATTCGTAGATCCAGTTGCCGTTTCGGTAACCGACCACGGTATCCAGCAGGTGATCGTCGCTATGTTCTGCGTTGGAGGCCGCAATGCGCGCCAACACTTCGCTGATCTCCAACGGATCGGTCCCGCGCCAGGTCCACAGCAGATGGTTAAGCATACGATACCAGTTGCCATCGGTGTCCCCCTCCAAGGCGGAGTGCATATCGGCACCTACCGCATGATGGGCACGGGTGACTAACGTCGAGGTTTCGACATGTTTAAATGAAGGTTTGAACAGTACTTCGGAAAGGTTGGCCTGTGCCATGGTAACAACAGCCTCCTGAGACTTACATCAAGGCTTGAATAGCCGGGATATCTAGGTGCTAGTGTACCTAACTCTGGGGGTATAAGGCGGGGAATTTACCGAATTTGACGAAACCGCTGCATAAACAACAACGCCCGGTATTGCCGGGCGTTTGAAGCAGGGGCTGATTAACGGCCGCCGATCGGTGGCACGAAGGTCACCGCCATATCCCAAGGCTGCTCGATCCAGGTGTCCTGCGGGATATCAACCACGTAATCGTCAACCAGCGGGCGGCCAGCAGGCTTGGCGAAGATGGTCACGAAATGGGCTTTCGGGTACATGTCGCGGATCGCTTTGGCGGTACCGCCGGTATCCACTAAATCGTCAACGACGATAAAGCCTTCACCATCGCCTTCGGCGCGCTTGAGCACCTTCATTTCGCGTTGGTTGTCATGGTCATAGCTGGAGATGCAGACGGTATCCACATAACGGATGCTCAACTCACGTGCCAGCAGTGAAGCAGGCACCAGGCCGCCACGGCTTACGGCAATAATGCCTTTCCATTGATCGGCAGGCAGCAGACGGTGAGCCAGTTTGCGCGCTTGCATTTGCAACATATCCCAGGTAACAACGTATTTTTCGCTCATAGAATGGTGTCCCAGCCAGCAATGATGTGGCTTACTCAGTAGTTCAGGGGGAAAAAAGGTTGCGCGAGATTATAGAGACTGCGCGCCACGAATACCAGTTGAACCGAGGAGTTGATGCGTTTTTCCTGTGAATATCTTTGCGGCGAGCCGCGTGGCTTATCTGCGCAACCGCCCGTAAAACGGGGAGCCCAAGCCGATAAACAGCATTATACGGGGCGCGCACAGCCGCAAATAAAATGATATTCTCAGGCTCACGTGCCTGAAGCACAGATAGCCACTCACCCTAACCGCACAGCATTCACTCCCTGCTGAAAATGCTGTCACAGGAGACTTATAGTGTCTGAATTGTCTCAACTTTCGCCACAGCCGCTGTGGGATATTTTTGCCAAAATCTGCTCAATCCCGCACCCTTCTTACCATGAAGAAGCGCTGGCGCAGCACATCCTAGACTGGGCCAAAGAAAAGAACCTGCATGCCGAGCGCGACCAGGTTGGCAATATTCTGCTGCGCAAGCCTGCCACCAAAGGTATGGAAAACCGCAAGCCGGTAGCGCTGCAAGCACACCTGGATATGGTGCCGCAAAAGAACAACGATACGGTTCACGATTTCGCCAAAGACCCGATCCAGCCTTATATCGACGGCGAATGGATCAAGGCACGCGGTACTACGCTGGGTGCCGATAACGGTATCGGTATGGCCTCTGCGCTGGCGGTGCTGGCCGATGACAGCGTAGAGCATGGCCCACTGGAAGTCCTGTTGACCATGACGGAAGAAGCCGGTATGGACGGTGCCTTTGGCCTGCAGCCAAACTGGTTACAAGCTGACATCCTGATCAACACCGACTCCGAAGAGGAAGGCGAAATCTACATGGGCTGCGCCGGGGGGATCGATTTCATCACCACCCTGCCACTGCAACGTGAAGCACTGCCAGCCGGTTACCAAACGCTGAAGCTGACCCTGAAAGGGTTGAAAGGCGGCCACTCCGGTGCCGATATCCATCACGGCCTGGGCAACGCCAACAAGCTGCTGGCCCGTTTCCTGTTTGCCCACACACCAGAGCTGAACCTGCGCCTGCTGGAGCTGAACGGCGGTACGCTGCGTAATGCCATCCCACGTGAAGCCTCTGCCGTAGTAGCCGTTCCGGCCGCCAAAGCCGATGCGCTGAAAGCCCTGAGCCAGCAGTTCCTGGCAACGCTGCAAAACGAACTGTCTGCCAAAGAGAAGAACATTACCGTTCTGCTCGAACCAGCCACCACCGCTTTGCAGGCGCTAACCGCAGACAGCCAGAACCGCTTTGTGGCACTGCTCAACGGTACCCCTAACGGCGTGATCCGCATGAGTGACGAAGTGAAAGGCGTGGTAGAAACTTCGCTGAACGTCGGCGTGGTGACCACCAGCGAGCATGAAGCCGAGATCATTTGCCTGATCCGCTCCCTGCTCGACAGCGGTAAAGACTATGTGGTGGATATGCTGACCGCAGTAGGCCAACTGGCCAACGCCAAAGTAGCACCGAAAGGCGGCTATCCAGGCTGGCAGCCAGATGCCAAATCTCCTGTGATGCAGTTGGTGCGTGAAACCTACCAAAAGCTGTTCAACAAGACGCCAAACATCATGGTGATCCACGCCGGGTTGGAGTGTGGCTTGTTCAAGAAACCTTACCCACAGATGGATATGGTGTCGATTGGGCCGACCATCACCGGGCCTCACTCGCCGGATGAGCAGGTGCATATCGCCAGCGTTGGCCAATACTGGACGCTGCTGACCGCTCTGCTGAAAGCGATCCCTGAGCGCGGATAAGTTATTGGGCCCGGTTAAAAGCTGGGCCCATTTTTCCTTATGACAGTTGTTCTTCTCGCTTCAGATTGCCGTTGATTTCATTCATCTGCGACTGTATCAGCGCCGCACTGACAGGTGGTAACAGGAAAGCAAACAGGATAATCAGCCAGGTTTTATACCTTGCGGTTTGCCCATGGCTTTCAATGATGGCGCGTAGATTGTCGTTAAGTGTGGAAAATATCACCGGCGTGACAAAGGCAGTAACAAAAGCTGACCATCCAGCCCCTCTGGGCGTTAGCAGAGCCGCGGATTGGGTGTAATTTCTGATCTCCCCGTGGATTTTTACCAACCAGTAAATATTGTAAAACGGCACCAAGAACAGCAGGAAAGTCACGGCAGGATCGCGGTATTTGACCGGCTGTGGTATTGCTTGCCGCACAGGCGGTTCGCAATTAAATAAACTGGCCTTAATCGGCAGCAGGAACAGAGTCCCGATAATGACGGGGACCAATAGCAGGGTAAAGAAGTACTCAGGGCTGGAAAATAACCGCTCCATATCAAAAAGCCATCCGGCTATCGCCATCATGGATGAGCCAAACACCATTTTTAACGTCACCATCAGGCCAAATGACAGCACAAATGCCTCTACGCTGCCAACTGCCCCCGCGATAAAGGCCGGAACGATCAGCATGATAGCGCCTAGCCCCATCCCTATCAGGACCTCTCCCGTTATCATCAAAAAGTGATTGCTGGTATGAAAGCAGAACAAAAACAGGCCAAATAAATACAACCCGCTAAAGAGATACAGTAAATAATAGCTTTTCATCCGGCTGGCCATCCAGGCCAACAAGGCTCCAAACAGCATGCCAACCTGTTGTAATCCAACTGCGACCCCAATCATCGAGATCGGTAAATCTGCAGTTTGCCGGATATAGAGTGCCGAATAGGCATTAAAGAGATATTGGCTAGTCACAATCGCGGTGAAATAAACTACCAGGCCCCAAAATCGATAGCTGCTTTGTAAATCGGCCCATGTCCATCTTTTGGCCGGTTTTTGCTGAATCACGTCCATTTTTAACTCTTCCCGTTGAATGTCTTAATCCCAAAGAACTGCCAACGATTGTACCTACGGCTGTGCACTAAACACACCCGATTTTAATATCACCACGTCAGTACCAACTGCCGTTCCAACTGAGGATCTAGCAGCGTTACGTGTAGGCCAACCAGGCGCACACCACGCCCTTCCCTCCGCTCCTGCCATGCCTGACGGGCAACGTTGAGCAAATCCTCAATATTGAGCACTGGCCAAACGTGCTCCTGGGTGGTTTGCTGGAAATCCTGGAACTTCAATTTTACCCCTTGGCGAGCGATATGCAGATCCGGTTTGACCTTGCGCAGCCGCATTTCCAGCTCTGGGTAGAGCTTTTCAACGATCAACGCCTCACAATCTTCCCACTCATGAATATCGGCTACCAACGTTCGCTCGACCCCTACCGACTTGCGTAAACGATCGGGAGACACCTCACGCTCATCGATACCCTGACAGCGTTCCCACAGCACCCGGCCAAATTTGCCGAAGCGCTTTAACAAATCGGCCAGATTATAGTTCTGCACATCGGCGCAGGTGATTAACCCAACCTCTTCCAACCGTTTGGCGGTGACCTTGCCCACGCCGGGGATTTTACTCAGCGGCAGCTGCTGCAAGAAAGCGGGCACCTGGGCCGGTGTGATGACGTATTGGCCGTTTGGCTTGTTCAACTCGGAGGCTATCTTGGCGAGGAATTTGATCGGGGCAATGCCCGCCGAGGCGGTCAGGTTCAATTCAGCGGCAATTTCCTGGCGGATCTGTTGGGCGATCAGGGTGGCGGAGCCGTTGCATTGGGTGCTGTTGGTCACGTCCAGATAGGCTTCATCCAGGGAGAGCGGTTCTATCAGCGGGGTATAGCGGGCAAAGATTTCACGGATATGCAGTGAGGCTTCTTTATAGGCCGCCATGCGGCCCGGTAACAGCGTCAAGTGCGGGCAGAGCTTGAGCGCCGTGGCGGTCGGCATGGCGCTATGCACGCCATAACGGCGCGCCGGGTAGTTGGCGGTGCTGATCACGCCACGCCGATCGGCGCTGGCACCGATAGCCAGCGGGATGTCGCGCAGGCTGGGGTTGTCGCGCATTTCTACCGCTGCGAAGAAGCAGTCCATATCGACATGAATGATTTTACGCATCGCGCCTCCAATAACACTGTATAAGTATACAGCCAATTATTAAAAGCTCAATATGGAGAGTGTAGACTAGTGGCGCCCCTCACCCTAACCCTCTCCCACAGGGAGAGGGGACCGAACGTGCCACAAATTAGCTCCAGCACCTGACCGCAACTCCGGACTAGCCCCCTCCCCCCAAACAAGTGTTCATGAGGTACTCGGTATGTACATTGGGAGAGGGTTGGGGTGAGGGGCTGTGCAGCGCCCCTACATGGAAAACCTGTGTGGCTAGAGGATCCGGTGTTTTTCCAGCATTTCGCGGCGCAGCGCTTCCTTGGCGATGCGCTTTTTGCGCGCGTCGCAAGGCTCCGGGCAATCGCAGACCTTCTCCATCCCCAGCGCGGTAATGCCACCACAGCTGCCCTGCAAGGTTTTGCGCTTGAACACATAGCCCAGCGACATCCCCCCCACCACCAGCAGAAACAGCACAAAGGATGCAGCAAACATCGTCAACATAGCGTCTACCCTTTCTTCAGATAGGGTTTGAACGCGTCGGAATAACGTTCTTCAAACCCCTTGGCGGTTTTCACGATCATAAACACCGGGATCCCCAGCAGGTTGGCCAGCGCCATACCCCGCTCCGGCCCCATCACGTTTAACCCGGTAGAAAGCCCGTCCGCCGTCATACACAGCGGGCTGATCACCGTGATCGACACTAAATTGTGGCGGATCGGTTTACCGGTGAGCGGGTCGATAGTATGAGAATAGCGCACTCCGTCCTGCTCGAAGTAGTTTCGGTAATCCCCGGAGGTGGCCATCGCCATCTCACCCGGCTCGATCACCAGTTGCGCCTGCTGCTCCCCCCCGGCGGTTGGCCGTTCGATGGCAATGCGCCAGGGTTTCTTCTCGCCGTTATGGCCACGGGTGCGGACTTCCCCGCCAATATCAACCATGTAGTTTGCGACGTGCTGTGATTGCAGATACTGAGCAATCGCATCAACGCCGTAGCCTTTCGCAATGGAAGAGAGGTCGACATACAGTTCAGGAATGCGTTTCACCAGCGCATTGCCTTCTACCGCCAGCTTGTCGATCCCCGTCCAGTTGCGGCGCTGTTCCAACTCGGTGGCACTCGGCACTTTTTCCGACCGCCCTTCCGGGCCAAAACCCCACAGGTTCACCAGCGGCCCGACGGTCACGTCCAGCGCGCCGTCGGTCACACGGTTGATGCGCAGCGCTTCCAGCACGACTTCCGTGGTGGCAGCAGAAACCGGGAAAGGCTTGTCCACTTCCCGGCTGGCGTTAAAACGGCTCAGCTCGGAATCGGGTTGGTAGGTCGACATCTGATCGTTGACCTGCACCAGCCGTTTGTCGATCTCCGCTTGCAGCGTTGCCAGCGAAGGTGTTCCGTCCCCAGGGAGATAGCTGATCGAATACGACGTCCCCATGGTTTTACCCTTGAGGTTTTCCTGTTTCGGCTCACAACCGGTCAGTAACACTGCGGTGGCCAGCGCCACCACCATCATCCAAGCCTTCATTCCTTCGCCGCCCGCTGCTCGCATTTAACCGCCAAAGTCATCGAGCATGATGTTTTCATCTTCCACGCCCAAATCCTTCAGCATCTTGATCACCGCCGCATTCATCATCGGCGGCCCACACATATAGAATTCACAATCTTCCGGTGCTGGATGGTTACGCAAATAATTTTCCAGCAGGACATTATGAATAAAGCCGGTGTAGCCCGTCCAGTTGTCTTCTGGCTGCGGATCGGAGAGCGCCACATGCCAGGTGAAGTTTTCATTCTCTTCCTGCAGGTGGTTGAAGTCGTCCTCGTAGAACATCTCACGCAAGGAACGTGCACCGTACCAGAAGGTGATTTTGCGCTTCGACTTCAGGCGTTTCAACTGATCGAAGATGTGGGAACGCATCGGCGCCATCCCGGCCCCACCGCCGATAAAGATCATCTCGGCGTCGGTGTCTTTGGCAAAGAACTCGCCAAATGGCCCAGAGATGGTCACCTTATCCCCCGCCTTAAGCGACCAGATATAGGAAGACATAATGCCCGGCGGTACGTCCGGGTTGCTCGGCGGCGGCGTAGCAATACGCACGTTGAGCATGATGATGCCTTTCTCATCGGGATAGTTGGCCATGGAATAGGCGCGCACCGTCGGCTCTTTGACGACCGAACGGTAGCGGAACAGATTGAATTTATCCCAGTCGCCACGGTATTCCTGCGGCACGTCGAAATCGGCATAGCTCACTTCATGCTCGGGCGCTTCGATCTGGATAAAGCCCCCGGCGCGGAAAGGCACATCTTCCCCGTCCGGAATGCGCAGCTTCAGTTCTTTGATAAAGGTGGCTTTGTTATCGTTGGAGATCACCTCGCAGTCCCATTTCTTCACGCCGAAGATCTCTTCCGGCAGCTCGATTTTCAGGTTCTGCTTCACGTTAACCTGGCACGCCAGGCGGCAGCCCTCTTTGGCTTCACGCTTGCTGATATGGGAAAGCTCGGTTGGCAGAATATCGCCGCCGCCCTCTTTGATCACCACCCGGCATTGGCCACAGGAGCCGCCGCCGCCACAGGCTGAGGAGACAAAGATCCCCTGGCTGGACAGCATATTCAGCAGCTTGTCCCCTGCGGGGGCGGTAAAACTTTTGTCTTGATCGCCGTTAACCTCAACGGCAATGTCACCGGTGTTCACCAACTTGGATTTGGCAAACAGGATCAGTAACGCCAGCACCATCACGATGCAGGTAAACATCACCACGCCTAAAATAATTTCCATAAATGCTTCCTGCCTTTACAACTGGACGCCGGAGAACGACATAAAGCCCAATGCCATCAATCCGGTGGTAATAAAGGTAATGCCCAGGCCACGCAACCCGGCTGGCACATCGGCATACTTCAGTTTTTCACGGATCCCCGCCATGGCAACAATCGCCAACATCCAGCCGGTGCCGGAGCCGAAGCCATACACCACGGATTCCATAAAGTTGTAATCACGCTGCACCATGAACGACACGCCGCCGAAAATGGCACAGTTCACCGTGATCAACGGCAGGAAGATCCCAAGGGCGTTGTAGAGCGCCGGGAAGAAGCGATCGAGGATCATCTCCAGGATCTGCACCAGCGCCGCAATCACGCCGATAAAGGTGATGAAGTTGAGGAAGCTCAGATCGACGCCTTCCACCAGCGCCCCGTCACGCAGGATCAGGTTATAGACCAGGTTGTTGACCGGTACCGAGATCCCCAGCACCAGCGTCACGGCAATCCCCAAGCCAAACGAGGTCGAGACCTTCTTCGACACCGCCAGGAAGGTACACATCCCCAGGAAGAACGCCAGCGCCATGTTCTCAACGAACACCGCACGCACAAACAGGCTGATATAGTGAGCCATCGGCGGTTACTCCTTTTCTATCTGCGCTGGCTTGAAGGCACGTAGCCCCCAAATCAGCAGGCCGATGATAAAGAACGCACTCGGCGCCAGCAGGAACAGGCCGTTGGGCTGATACCAGCCACCGTTCTGCACCGTTTCCAGCACCGTGATACCAAACAGCTTGCCCGAGCCGACCAGCTCGCGCAGGAAGCCCACCAGGATCAGGATCACGCCATAGCCCAGGCCGTTGCCGATACCGTCCATAAAGCTCTCAATCGGCGGCGACTTCATGGCATACGCCTCGGCGCGGCCCATCACGATACAGTTGGTGATGATCAGCCCGACGAACACCGAAAGCTGTTTGGAGATTTCAAACGCATAGGCACGCAGCAACTGATCGACCACGATCACCAGCGAGGCGATGATCGTCATCTGCACGATGATGCGCACGCTGTTGGGGATATGGTGGCGGATCAGCGAAATAAAGAAGCTGGAAAACGCGGTGACCAGGGTGACCGCAATCGTCATCACCACCGCCGTTTCCAGCTTGGTGGTCACCGCCAGCGCCGAACAGACGCCAAGCACCTGCAGCGCGATCGGGTTATTGTCAAACAACGGCCCCAACAGGACCCGTTTAACCTCTTTGGAATCAGCCATTTTTCAGCGCTCCTTCACGGACTTTCTGCAGGAATGGGCCAAAGCCGTACTCGCCCAACCAGAAATTAAACGTATGCTGTACGCCGTTTGCGGTCAGCGTCGCGCCGGACAGGCCATCCACACCGTGGATATCACCTTGCCGCGCTCCGCCCTTCACAATGCGGATAGCCGGGTTGCCGTTGTCATCAAACAGCTGCTTGCCGATCCACTGCGCGCGCCAGTTGGCGTTCTGGATCTCGCCGCCCAGGCCCGGGGTTTCGCCGTGCTGGTAGAAACTCAACCCGCGTACCGTATTGCCATCGGCATCCAGCGCAACAAAGGCGTACATCATCGACCATAGACCAGTGCCATAGACCGGCAGCACAATCTTGTCCACCGCGCCGCTTTCGTCGCGCACCAGGTAGATTTCCGCCTGATTGCTACGGCGGCGGATACCGGCCAGATCCTGCTCGGCGGTCAACGCCCGGCTCTTGGCATCGCTGCGTAGCGCGGCGGCCAGATCGAAGGCGGCCGCATCGCCAGGCACAAACTCGCCGCTGTCCAGATCCAGCAAACGCGGTTCGATGCGCTTGCTAAAGGTGGCTTTCACCTGTTCGCCAGTCATTCCCGGTTGCAGTAAACCGGCTACGTCCAGGATGTTGCGCTGCTTGTCCAGCAACCGCTGTTCTTGCTGCCTGGATTGCAGCCCAACGGCAGAACCCGCGACCACCACAGAACACACCAGACACAGCAGCAGCACTACCAGCAGCGTTTTGCCAATGCTGTCATTTTTAGATTCATTCGCCACGTGCTTTTCTCCGCTTGATGTTAGCCTGCACCACCAGGTAATCGAACAGCGGTGCGAACAGGTTGGCGAACAGGATCGCCAGCATCATGCCTTCCGGATAGGCCGGGTTGACCACCCGGATCAGCACGCACATCACGCCGATCAGGATGCCGTACCACCACTTCCCTTTGTTGGTAAACGAGGCGGAAACCGGGTCGGTAGCCATAAACACCATACCGAAGGCAAAGCCGCCCAGCACCAGATGCCAGTACCAAGGCATGGCAAACATCGGATTGGTGGTAGAGCCGATGGCATTGAACAGATATGCCGTGGCGATCATGCCGATCATCACACCGGCAACGATGCGCCAGGAAGCGACACGGCCAAACAGGATAATCGCCCCGCCTAGCAGGATCATCAGGGTTGAGACTTCCCCGATCGAACCAGGGATGTTACCGATAAATGCATCCATCCAACTGATGGATTGGCCGGTGGTGACGTTGGTCAGGCTGTGAACTCCGCCGACGCTCCATTGCGCCAACGGAGTCGCACCGGAAAAGCCGTCTGCCGCCGTCCACACCAGATCGCCAGAAATCTGCGCCGGATAGGCAAAGAACAGGAAGGCACGCCCCGCCAACGCCGGGTTGAGGAAGTTACGCCCGGTACCGCCGAAGATCTCCTTGGCGACCACGACACCAAAGCTGATGCCCAGCGCGGCCTGCCATAACGGCAGGGTTGGCGGCACAATCAGGGCGAACAGAATGGAGGTGACGAAGAAGCCTTCGTTGATCTCATGTTTGCGTACCATCGCAAACACCACTTCCCAGAAGCCCCCCACCAGGAATACCACGGCGTAGATCGGCACGAAGTAGGTCGCACCGAGCACCATCTTGCTGATCCAGCCAGCATCGGCGCCGAGCGTTGCCCCCAGCATCTGAGCCAGCCAGTAATGCCAGTCCCCCGCCAGCACCTGTTGCAGCTGATCGCCGCTGTACAGATGGTGCAATGCAGGAATGGTCTGCTGCCCAACGTTATACATGCCCCAGAACATGGCCGGGAACACCGCCAACCACACCAGGATCATCATGCGTTTCAGATCGATGGCATCACGAACGTGCGAAGCCCCGCGCGTTACTGTGCCTGGGGTATAGAACACCGTCGCCGTCGCTTCAAACAGCGGGTACCACTTTTCCAGCTTGCCACCCGGCGTGAAGTGATGCTCAATCTTGTCAAAAAAATTCTTCAGGCCCATCGGTTATCCTTCCTGCTCAATCTTGGTCAGCACTTCGCGCAGCACCGGGCCATATTCATACTTGCCGGGGCAAACGAAGGTACACAACGCCAGATCTTCTTCATCCAGCTCCAGACAGCCCAGCGCCTGGGCACTGTCCGTATCGCCCGCCAGCAGATCGCGCAGCAGATGGGTCGGCAGAATATCCAGCGGCATCACCCGCTCGTAATTGCCGATCGGTACCATCGAACGCTCACCGCCGTTGGTGGTGGTGGAGAAAGCGAACAGCTTGTGCTTGAGGAAATGGCCCAGCGTGGTGCGGGTGATGGAGAACTTGTCCGATGCCGGAGCAATCCAGCCAAACAGCTCTTTCTCCCGGCCTTCCAGCAATACCGACACCTGGTTGTGGAAACGGCCAAGCCAGGCACTCGGGCCGCTGGCATGGAAGCCACTCAGCACCGAGCCGGAAATCACACGGTTCTCACCGGCCTTCAGGCGGCCCGCTGTCAGTTGATCCAGGCTAGCCCCCAAACGGGTGCGCAGCAGCACGGGCTGTTCCACCTGTGGCCCCGCCAGAGCGACCACGCGCCGGGTATCCAGCTTGCCGGTAGTAAATAGGGTGCCGATGGCGATCACATCCTGATAACCGATATGCCAAACGGTTTTCGTCAGGCTGACCGGCTCCAGGAAGTGAATATGCGTGCCCACCAACCCCGCAGGGTGCGGGCCAGCAAACTCACTGTAATCAATCTGCGCGCCAGCAGCCGTATCCAGCCGCGTACCCGCTGCGTGGCAGACGCGTACCTTGCCGTCCGTGAGGCGTGCCAATACCGTCAGCCCGGCATTAAATGCCGCCAATTGCTCGTTGATAATCACCAACGGATCCGCTGCCAGCGGCTGGGTATCGATAGCGCTGACGAAAATAGCGCGCGGTGAGGTACCTGGACGGGGGGTTTTGCTAAATGGGCGAGTACGCAGTGCGGTCCACAGGCCGCTGGCGATCAGATCGCTTTCAACCTGCTGGCGCTCCAACATCGGCAAATCGGCCTGCTGATAATAGGCCAGTTCCACCTGATCTTCGCCGCCGTTGTCGATGTCAATCACCACCGATTGCAACATGCGGCGTTCGCCGCGATTGATAGCGGCGATCTGCCCGCTGGCCGGTGCCGTGAAGAAAACCCCAGGGTTCTTCTTGTCTTCAAACAGCGCCTGGCCTTTTTTAACGCAATCGCCAACCTGTACCAACATGGAGGGGCGCATACCAACATATTCCTGGCCTAGCAGCGCCACTTGCGTGACCGCTGGGCCATCCTGGATCGCCTGCGAAGGCGCCCCAGCGATTGGCAGATCTAACCCTTTTTTTATTTTGATCATAGGATTTATACGATGTTTTGAATTTTCACACGCCCAACCAACCCAGAGGCAGGCACAAAGCATGCAGGATGATGAGGTGGCCCTAGCCCCCTCCGGATGAACACGATGACCTCATGCCCAACTTGAATATTCACACTGGCCGACGACATCCAGACCAATGATTAAACCAATACCGCATATTGTTAAAACATTGCTATCAACGATGGCGGAATTGTTGCTATTTCACACAATATCCCTGTACTGATTACCGATTAATAACGATGCAGCATGGGCAAGATATTAACATTTTCGACAGAATTTTTCCGTGCTATCTAGTGACCTGAGTCGAGGAAATGCAATTAAATACCTGTTATCTCTTGACACTACTCGTTAAAAACGTGGGTTCATTTCACTTTTACCGAGGGTTGTAGTTTTTTTATACACTTCGCATATTGCTAAAAAACAACACGCTGGTAATCTGACGGGGTTAAATACGAAATCTCGTCAGTGGCATGCTGGCTACATTAGTTTTTATCCCCTATGAATTTCAAGCTGCAGCTAGGCGACTAGCTTGTTCATCCCCAGGAGCTTACTTAGGTAAGTGACTGGGGTGAGCAAGCGCAGGTAACAACGCTGCAGCTTGAAAGGCGACGGGGATATGCCAGCAAATAAATATAAGCAGGATAAATTAAGAATGAGCAAAATCGCGCTGTTGTTTGCGATGCTATTTTGTACGCCGCTGATCACGGCGTGCAGCGCCAGTGAGCCAGCCCCGGCTCCCCAGTCCCCTTTGGTTGCACAGCAGTTATTAGGTTCACCGGTCTATATCCAGATATTCAAAGAAGAGCGCAAGCTGGAGTTGTACGCCAAGATGGGTAACGAATTCCGCTTGGTGAATAGCTTCTCTATCTGTAACTTCTCCGGTGGTCTTGGCCCGAAGCGCCGTGAAGGGGATTTTAAAAGCCCGGAAGGCTTTTATAGCGTCGACACCCGCCATCTGAAACCAGACAGCAAATATTATCGCGCCATCAATATCGGTTTCCCTAATGATTACGATAAAGCACAGGGATATTCCGGTGCCTATCTGATGATCCACGGGGAATGCAAATCGATTGGTTGCTACGCGATGACCAACGCCTATATGGACGATATCTATCGCTACGTTGAAGCGGCGTTTGCCCACGGGCAAAGCCGGGTGGACATCAGCATTTATCCGTTCCGCATGACCGAACAGAACCTGCAACGCCACCGTTCTTCAACCTACATCAGCTTCTGGCGTCAGTTGAAACCGGGGTATGACTACTTCGTCAAAAACCGCCAGCCACCGATGGTTAGCGTGGCCAATGGCCAATATGTGATGGCACAGCCGGTCATGAATAGCGCCCAGCCGACTCAATATGCCTCAACGCTTGAGACGAACACCAACCCGTTCGCCCGTAGCCAGCCGCTCACCGTAGTGAAATAACGCAAACTCGCCTGGTGCTATCTTGTGCCAGGTTTCATTGCCCGTCAGCGGTTGGGTTGCAATGACCGTGACCACGTCATCCGGCGTGGTCTGCCGCTGAAAATCAATCTCTACATCCTGATCGAGCAAGGTGGCTTTGCCAAACGGTGCTCGCCGGGTGATCCAGTAAAGATTGGTGGAGCAATAGGCCATCACAAAGCGCCCATCTGACAACAGCATATTGAACACCCCTTTCTCTCTGAGCCGATCGGCCAATAACGCTATATAGCGAAACACGGCTGGCCAGTTGCTGGGAGTGCGAGGGTATTTCAACGCCAACTGATGTAACAGCCAGCAGAAGGCATATTCACTGTCAGTTTGCCCTACCGGGCGGAAGTTGCCGGTCGCCAGTTGGCGATAGCCTTTCAGTTGCCCATTGTGAGCGTAAGTCCAGTTGCGGCCCCACAGTTCACGGGTAAAGGGATGGGTATTTTCCAGCGCCACTTCACCGCGATTAGCCTGGCGGATGTGGGAGACCACGGCACAGGACTTGATCGGGTATTCCTGCACCAGGCGGGCAATAGGTGAATTAAAGCTGGGTTGGGGATCCTTGAATGTGCGACAACCGTTGCCTTCATAGAAGGTAATGCCCCAGCCATCTTTATGTGGCCCGGTTCGGCCACCGCGCTGTACCAGCCCGGTAAAGCTAAAGCAGATGTCGGTTGGTACGTTGGCGCTCATCCCGAGCAGTTCACACATCGATTGCCACCCCTTGAGGACTACTGACATTGGTATAAGGGCGCAGCTTGATGCCACGCCCTATATTTAATGCTGATCTCGCCGTTAAGCCTTAACCATCTCTTTTTCGATCAACAGGATCAAGATGTGGATCGCTTTGATATGGATTTCCTGGATACGGTCGGCGTAGCCAAAGTGCGGCACGCGGATTTCCACGTCGGCGCTACCGGCCATTTTGCCACCGTCTTTGCCGGTCAGGGTGATCACTTTCATCCCCTTGGCACGGGCCGCCTCAATGGCTTTGATGATATTGCCAGAGTTGCCGGAGGTAGAGATCCCCAACAGCACGTCGCCTTCGCGGCCTACGGATTCCACATAGCGGGAAAACACGTATTCATAGCCAAAATCGTTGCTGACGCAGGACAGATGGCTAACGTCAGAAATCGCGATGGCCGGATAGCCCGGGCGATTCTCACGGTAGCGGCCAGTCAGCTCTTCCGCGAAGTGCATCGCATCACAATGCGAGCCACCGTTACCGCAGGAGATCACTTTCCCGCCGGCTTTAAAGGAATCCGCCAGCAGCACTGCCGCGCGTTGGATGGTATCAATGTTGGCATCATCGCTGAGGAATTTCGCCAAAGTATCAGCCGCTTCATTCAGTTCACTGCGAATTAAATCGTGGTACATAGAGATCGCCTCTTGTTTTGCGGTGGCATCGTCAATCTTTCGTCTCGCAGTGTAACGGATTGCAGAAAAACCTAGAAGCGTTGCGACGCAAACAGCGCTAGTGTGAACCGACCCGGCGATTTTTTGACAATTGATGCTGTCAGTTTGTGACTTAAGTTGTAATTAAAGTGTAAATACATTGATAAAAAAATGGGTATGGACTAAAACCATTAGATATACACAACAGGTCAGACCTCTTACTACTTCGGAGCTTCTTATGATGGTTCTTAGTATCGTTGTTCTACTCGCACTCATTGGTGTGGTGTTTTATCACCGAGTGAACCTGGCTCTCAGCAGTCTGCTGCTGTTAGCCTTTACGGCGGCCATGGGCGCTATCGGCCTTTGGACCTACTGGATGCTGGTACCGCTGGCAATCGTGCTGCTGCCGCTGAACATCGTTTCGCTGCGTCGCTCGCTGCTTTCTGCCCCTGCACTGCGCGCCTTCCGCAAAGTGATGCCGCCAATGTCCACCACGGAAAAAGAAGCCATCGATGCCGGGACCACCTGGTGGGAAGGCGATCTGTTCCGTGGCCAACCGGATTGGAACAAGCTGCACAACTATCCACAGCCCAAGCTGACGGAAGAAGAGCAAGCCTTTATCGACGGCCCGGTAGAAGAAGCTTGCCGCATGGCCAATGACTTCGAGATCACCCACGAACTGGCCGATCTGCCGCCGGAACTGTGGGCCTATCTGAAAGAACACCGCTTCTTTGCGATGATCATCAAAAAAGAGTACGGCGGGCTGGAATTCTCCCCTTATGCTCAGGCCCGCGTCCTGCAAAAGCTGGCGGGTGTCTCAGGTATTCTGGCGATCACCGTCGGCGTGCCCAACTCCCTCGGCCCAGGCGAGCTGCTGCAACATTACGGCACTGAAGAGCAGAAAGATCACTACCTGCCAGGCCTGGCGCGCGGCGACGAAATTCCTTGCTTCGCACTGACCAGCCCAGAAGCGGGTTCCGACGCCGGGGCCATCCCGGACGTAGGCACTGTATGCATGGGCGAATGGCAAGGCAAACAGGTGCTGGGCATGCGCCTGACCTGGAACAAGCGCTACATTACCCTGGCGCCGATTGCCACCGTGCTGGGGCTGGCCTTCAAGCTGCATGACCCAAGCCGCCTGCTGAGCGATAACGAATCCCCTGGCATCACCTGTGCGTTGATCCCAACCAACACCCCAGGGGTAGAGATCGGTAACCGTCACTTCCCGCTCAACGTGCCGTTCCAGAATGGCCCAACCCGCGGCAACGACGTATTCGTGCCGATCGATTACATCATTGGCGGGCCAAAAATGGCCGGTCAAGGCTGGCGGATGCTGGTTGAATGTTTGTCGGTTGGCCGTGGCATTACCCTGCCATCCAACTCCACCGGTAGCCTGAAATCCGTGGCGTTGGCGACAGGCGCTTACGCCCATATTCGCCGCCAGTTCAAAATCTCTATCGGTAAGATGGAAGGGATTGAAGAGCCGCTGGCACGTATTGCCGGTAACACCTACGTGATGGACGCCGCCGCGTCGCTGATCACCTATGCGTTGATGCAGGGCGAAAAACCTGCGGTGCTGTCCGCCATCGTCAAATACCATTGTACCCACCGTGGCCAGCAGGCCATCATTGATGCGATGGATATCACCGGCGGTAAAGGCATCATGCTGGGCGAAGCCAACTTCCTGGCCCGTGCCTACCAGGGCGCGCCAATCGCCATCACGGTAGAAGGTGCCAATATCCTGACCCGTACCATGATGATCTTCGGCCAGGGGGCGATCCGCTGCCATCCTTATGTACTGACCGAAATGGCCGCAGCCCAGAGCAACGATCTGCACAGCTTCGACCAGGCGCTGTTTGGCCACCTCGGCCACGTCGGCAGCAGCAAAATGCGCAGCCTGTGGCTCGGCCTGACCAATGGCCGCACCAGCAGCACGCCAACCAAAGACGCTACACGCCGCTACTATCAGCAGCTAAACCGCCTGAGCGCCAACCTGGCGTTGCTGTCTGACGTTTCCATGGGCGTGCTGGGCGGTAGCCTGAAGCGCCGCGAGCGTATCTCAGCCCGCCTGGGTGACGTACTGAGCCAGATGTACCTGGCCTCGGCTACGCTGAAACGCTTTGAAGATGAAGGGCGTCAGAAAGAAGATCTGCCACTGGTTCACTGGGGCGTACAAGACAGCCTGAACCAGGCAGAGCAAGCGCTGGACGACCTGCTGCGCAACTTCCCGAACCGCTTTATCGCCGGGGTGATGCGCCTGGTAGTGTTCCCATTCGGCCGCGTGCATACCGCACCTTCGGATAAGCTGGACCACCAGTTGGCGAAGATTATCCAACAGCCTTCGGCCACCCGAAGCCGCCTTGGCCGTGGTCAATACCTGACGCCAAGCGAGCATAACCCGGTTGGCCTGCTGGAAGCCGCGTTGCTGGACGTGATTGCCGCAGAACCTATCCACCAGCGCCTGTGCAAGCAAGCCGGTAAGAACCTGCCGTTCACCCGTCTGGATCGTCTGGCACAGCGTGCACTGGATGAAGGCAAAATCAGCGCCGACGAAGCCAAGATCCTGGTGAAAGCGGAAGAGAGCCGTCTGCGTTCAATCAACGTTGATGACTTTGCGCCAGACGCGCTGGCGGCGCAGCAGCCGGTAAAGCCAGTAAAGCTGGAAAAACGCCAGAAGCAGACTGAAGCTGCATAACGTTCAGCGGCCGTAAATGCCAAAGGGGCGATACCGTTAAGGATCGCCCCTTTTTCATTGCAGATTCAGATTGGCTCAACCATGTTGGCGGATACGCGCCAGCAAGGCATCGATATGTTCTATGTGCGGCGCATTGACGATCAACGCGCGGCCGAGATTGAGAGCATTACGCTGACATTCGCCACGCATTTCCGCATCGGTGATACTGTCCAGATCGGCCACGTGCGCCAGCCCGATAGTACGGCGTATCAGCTCCGTACCGCAGTAACCCACCGCATCTGTCCATACCTGTTGCAGGAACTGCTCGGCATAGCCCGGCAGCGCCAGCGTTGCGTCACGGCTATGTTGATGGCACAACGCCAGAAAGCGATCGGCAAAGATCAGCCACAGCTCACGCACATCCTGCAACCGCTGCTCACGCCCGGCCGCCGCATCACGCGGGCCGAACAACCCAGGTAACCCACAATAGTTCAGCAGCAGATTACCCAGCGCAGTGCCAATATCGAAGCCGATCGGCCCGTAGAAACCAAACTCGGCGTCGATCGCCTTCAACTTGCCTTCAGCTACAAATATCGATCCGCTGTGAATATCACCGTGCAGCAAAGCCTCAGCCTTGCTCAGGAAGCGATGTTTCAGCCCGGCCACCGCCAACTTCAGCGCCGCGTCATCACGCAGTGCCAACACCTGAGGCAACAGCGCCTCATCAAACTGATTACGCTCATGATCTTGGTAAGGATCGCTGAAAAACAGATCTTCGGTGATCTGGCACAACTCCGGGTTGGTGAAACGGCTGACTTCTGCCTTTTTCAGCTGTGCGGTCTGGTAAAAATCAGAGGTGTGGAACAGAGTTTGCGCCAGGTATTCTGCCAGTTGCCCGGCGGCCAGCGGATAGTAGCGCCCCTTCACAAGCTCGCTGCGCCAGATGTGATGATCAGAGAGATCTTCCTGCACCATCACCGCCAGCTCAGGATCGTGATGCAGCACCTGCACCGTGTGGCGTGGGCACAACGCCCCGTGGATCAGCAGCGTTTCCGCTTCGATACGCGCCCGATCCAGCGTCAACGGCCAGGATTCCCCCACGCAACGTACATACGGCAGCGCCTGTTTGACAACCACCCGGCTGACGCCGTCAGCATCACGGATTTTAAAGACCAGGTTCAGATTGCCATCACCGATCTCATCGGCACTTACCAGCGCCTGTGGATCGGCCAGTTGCCCATATTGGCGCGCGTATTCAACGGCATCGGCAGCAGTAAACGTACGATATTGTGACATCCCCCAACCCCTCTGTTCTTTCCCATAGCGATAATTTTTTATTTTTAGCCGCAAAAGCGTTTGGACGTCTATACATCCGGATGTCATGTTGGCAGAATGGGTTCACAGATGCAATAAGAAACACACAAGGATTTAACCACTGATGCAAGCACTTAACACCACCAGCCTGAGCCTGCAAGACAGCCGCCTCCAAATCCTCGACCAGCAAGCTTTGCCGCAGGAAAAGTGCTGGCTGCCCTGCGACAGCGTGGACGAATTAGTTGGGCATATCCGCGCCCTGCGGGTGCGCGGCGCACCGTTGATCGGGCTATCTGCCAGCCTGCTGCTCGCCCTGTTGGCTGAGCGTGGCCTGTCGCAGGCTGAGCTGGAGCAGGCATTACAGACACTTCGCGCCTCACGCCCGACCGCGGTGAACCTGATGAACAATCTGGATCGTATGAAGCAGGCTTTGGCTCAGCCGGATTGGGTGAGCGCAATGACCGAGGAAGCGCTACGCCTGGTTGAGGAGGATCGAACCCTGTGCGATCGCATCGCCGATAACGGTGCTGAGTGGGTGAAGCCGGGCAGTCGCCTGCTCACCCATTGCAACACCGGGGGACTGGCGACGGCGGGCGTGGGCACGGCGATTGGCGTTCTGCTTCGTGCACATCAGCAAGGCAAGATCGCCCAGGTTTGGGTCGATGAAACTCGTCCGTTGCTGCAAGGGGGCCGCCTTACCGCCTGGGAACTGGGTGAACTGGGCATTCCTTACCGCTTGATCTGCGATTCCATGGCTGCCAGCCTGATGGCTACGGGCCAGGTCGATGCCGTCTGGGTAGGTGCAGACCGCATTGCGGCCAACGGTGACGTGGCCAATAAAATCGGCACTTACAGCCTGGCGGTGCTGGCCCATTACCACCGTATTCCGTTTTACGTGGCCGCCCCACATACCACGCACGATCCTCATTGCCCCAACGGCGCAGCCATTCCTATCGAACAGCGCGCGGCCGAAGAAATCACCGGCGTCAGCGGCAGCTTTGGTTCCTGCCAGTGGGCACCGCTCAATGCGCCAACCTACAACCCGGCATTTGATGTGACTCCTGCGGCGCTAATCAGCGGCTGGGTGTTGGATAGCGGCGTCATTACGCCTGAGCAGGTTGCCGACGGGATTTTCCAGCGCGCATTGGCATAACCTTTTGCCCCTCACCCCAACCCTCTCCCACAGGGAGAGGGAGCTGCCCGGAGCGCGTGGTTGGATCGTGCAACTTCGGGAAGTTGGGAGCAAGAACAACGAGGATAGCGGTAGAATGCAGAAAAATCAGCGAGCTCGATCGGGCCTCTCTCCTTGTGGGAGAGGATTGGGGTGAGCAGCCCGGAGCGCGTGGTTGGATCGTGCAACGTCGGGAAGTTGGGAGCAAGAACAACGAGGATGACGGTAGAATGCAGAAAAATCAGCGAGCTCGATCGGTTCCCTCTCCTTGTGGGAGAGGGTTAGGGTGAGGGGACTCAATCTAGCTTTGGATATGCCTCGGCAATTTTGTCACCGGTGAAATGGGCCACCCAACCTTCCGGATTATCAAAGACGCGGATAGCGGTGAAGTTGGGGGCCGAGCCCATATCAAACCAGTGGCGAGTATTGGCTGGCACCGAAATCAGATCGTTTTTCTCACACAGGATTTGGAAGATTTTCCCTTCCAGATGCAGGCAAAACAGCCCCGCACCTTCGACAAAGAAGCGCACCTCATCCTCGCCATGGGTATGTTCGGCCAGGAATTTTTCCCGCAGCACTTCACGCTGGGTGTTGTCAGGACGCATGCTGATCACATCCCAGCTCTGGTAGCCCTTTTCCGCCACCAGCCGGTCGATCTCATGCTGATAGGCGGCGATCACCGCTTCTGGCTGCGGGTTCTCGCCCAACTCGCGATCGGCCTGCCAACGCTCAAAACGCACGCCAATTTGCGCCAACTGCTGCTGGATAGCCTGCGCATCCTGGCTCTGCCATAACGGCTGCTGTGGCTCTTTATCGCTAAAAATGGTCAATCCACTCATTAGACAAACTCCCCTAACTCGATGTGATCAAAACGCTTAACCTGCCGGTGCTGACTTTGCAGATCGGCGGCGTCACGGATCAGTTGGCAGGTATGCCAGCCCGCTAGCCGTGCCGCGTCCAGCTCCTGATGGATATCGGAAAGGAACAGCAGCTCAGTTGGCTCCAGACCGATGGCTTGGGCAATATTGTGGTATGACGCGCTTTCACGCTTGGCCCCCACGTGCGTATCAAAGTAACCGCTGAACCGCGGTTGCAGATCTCCCGCATCGCTGTAACCAAACAGCAGCTTTTGCGCTTCAACCGAACCGGAGGAATAGACGTACAGCTTCAGCCCTTGCTGCTGCCAGGCGGCCAGTTGTTCCGCCACCTCCGGGTAGAGATGCCCCTGGAAATCGCCGTTCAGGTAGCCGCTACGCCAGATAATGCCCTGCAAGGCCTTCAGCGCGGTCGATTTGCGATCTTCATCCATAAAACGATAAAGCGTGGTAATAAGCAGCTCATTATCGGCATCGGGTTGCGCAATCTCTGCACGCAATGCCGCCAGCGGAGCCGCAACTTCGGCGTCGTTGGCATGGCTGCGTATAAACTCCCCTAGTCGCTCACGGGCATAGGGGAACAGCACCTGATGCACAAAACGGATATCGCTGGTGGTACCTTCAATATCGGTGACGATGGCGCGGATCATTTTGCCTCCAGTAAACGGCGTTGCAGTTCGCACTGGAACAGGAACTCC
This sequence comes from Serratia sp. Res13-Sevr-LER1-36-b, assembly GCF_015673035.1. Classification (NCBI taxonomy): domain Bacteria; kingdom Pseudomonadati; phylum Pseudomonadota; class Gammaproteobacteria; order Enterobacterales; family Yersiniaceae; genus Serratia; species Serratia sp. Res13-Sevr-LER1-36-b. Next base: position 37,246 of record NZ_JADACK010000027.1, read on the forward strand.
AGCCCTTCAAGGTGGCGGCGCGCTTCCTCCACCTGTTTGCCCCAGCAATACAAGCCGTGGCCGCGCACCAGAAAACCGTACTGTAAGGGCGTTACCTCGGCAAATGCGGCCACACGCGCAGCCAGCGCCGGAATATCCTGGTCGTTATCAAAAATGGGGATGCTGACGCTGTCGAGATGGCTCTTCTGACCGCTGAGGGATTTCTGCATTTCATACCCTTGCAGCACCAGTGCTTCACTTTTCTCCACGCGGGAAAGCACGGTGGCATTGACCGAATGGGTATGCAGGATGGCACCGACGGTGGGATAGAGGCGGTAGATCAGCGTGTGCAGGCCGGTTTCCGCCGAAGGCGTGCGGCCGCTGGGGACATGGTTGTTTGCCGTTTCCACCAGCAATAAATCCTGTTCGCTCAGGCTGCCTTTGTCTTTACCGGACTCGGTCACCAGGCAATGTTGGGTATCAAGGCGCAGCGACATATTACCGCCGGTCGCCGGACACCAGCCTTTCTCACCGATCCAGTGGCAGGCGGCCAATAGGGCAGATAATTGCGGGTTTTCCATCATTCTCTCTATTTCCTGGCAGGTAGCTTTTGGCGATTGATTGAATGTGACTCACTTATCCTCTAAGAATTTCAAGTGGTAGCTAGGCGATGAGGATAGACGTCTATACGTCTTGATTGCCAAATATTAACACCGTGTTATATTGTTCGCAACATAAGCGCCAGGAGAAATAGCCTGATATGAGCACCGCACCTGTCCCAGCCAGCAAGTTACCTGACCTCGGCACCACCATCTTTACCCAAATGAGCGCCTTGGCGCAGCAGCATCAGGCGATCAACCTGTCGCAGGGCTTCCCGGATTTTGATGGCCCGGAGTATTTAAAGCAGCGCCTGAACTGGCACGTCAGCCAGGGGGCAAACCAATACGCACCGATGACGGGCGCAGCGCCGTTACGTGAGGCCATTGCGGAAAAAACTGCTCAGCTCTACGGCTGGCAGCCCGATGCCAATAGTGAAGTGACCGTCACTGCGGGTGCGACAGAGGCGTTGTTCGCTGCGATCAGCGCCCTGGTACGCTCCGGCGATGAAGTGATTTGCTTCGACCCAAGCTACGACAGCTATGCCCCGGCGGTGCAGCTTTCCGGCGGCGTTCTGAAACGCATTGCTCTGCAACCCCCTGCCTTCAAGGTCGATTGGCATCGGTTTGCCGAACAGCTTTCACCGCGTACCCGGCTGGTGATCCTTAATACTCCGCAGAATCCCTCCGCCACGGCCTGGTCGGCAGAGGATATGCAGCAGCTATGGGCTGCCATCGCCGATCGGGAAATCTATATTCTGAGCGATGAGGTTTACGAGCATATCTGCTTTGCCAAAGGGGGACACGCCAGCGTGCTGGCCCATCCACAACTGCGTCAGCGGGCGATTGCCGTTTCCTCGTTTGGTAAAACCTTCCATATGACCGGCTGGAAAGTGGGTTACTGTGTTGCTCCGGCAGCGTTGAGCGCGGAGGTGCGCAAGGTTCACCAATATCTGACGTTCTCGGTCAACACCCCGGCCCAGTTGGCCTTGGCCGATATGCTGCGCAACGAGCCGGAACACTGGCAGCAGCTACCCGCGTTCTACCGTGCCAAGCGCGATCGTTTTGTGCAGGCGTTAGCTAACAGCAGGCTGGAAATCCTGCCCTGCGAAGGCACCTATTTCTTACTGGCCGATTACAGTGCCATTTCCGATCTGGATGACGTCGCTTTCTGCCATTGGCTAACCGAGCACGCAGGCGTAGCGGCGATCCCGCTGTCCGTTTTCTGTGCCGATCCTTTTCCCCATAAACTGATCCGGCTGTGCTTCGCGAAGCAAGATGCCACGCTGGATGCCGCTGCGGAGCGCCTATGTCGACTCTAAAAATTACCCTGTTGCAGCAACCGCTGGTCTGGCGCCAAGGTGAGGCCAACCTGCGCCATTTCGATGCCTTGTTGCCCTCGATTAGCGGCCGCGATCTGATTGTGCTGCCGGAAATGTTTACCACCGGCTTTGCTATGGATGCCGGGGAAAGCGCACTACCTGAACAACAGGTAATAGACTGGTTACATACCTGGGCGGTGAAAACCAACGCCTTGGTGGGTGGCAGCGTAGCGTTGAAAACTGCCGAAGGGGCCGTTAACCGTTTCCTGCTGGTGGAACCTGGCGGCAAGGTGCATGGCTATGATAAACGCCATCTGTTCCGCATGGCCGGTGAACACCAACACTATCAGGCTGGGAAACAGCGCACCATTTTCGAATGGCGTGGCTGGCGTATCCTGCCGCAGATCTGTTATGACCTGCGCTTCCCGGTGTGGTCACGCTATCAGCAGGATTACGATCTGGCCCTGTACGTAGCCAACTGGCCGGCGGCGCGCAGCATGCACTGGCAAACGCTGCTGGCGGCGCGGGCGATTGAAAACCAGATTTACGTGGCGGGTTGCAACCGCGTGGGCGAGGACGGCAATGGCCTGAATTACAGCGGTGACAGCCTGATTATCAGCCCGCAAGGGGAAAGGTTGGCCAGCGTAGAACCTGGCCAGGCGGCGAGGCTGGATGCCGAGCTTTCGCTGGAAATACTGCAAACCTACCGCGCCGCGTTCCCAGCCTGGCGTGATGCGGATGGCTTCCAACTGCACGATTGAGTCAATGCCCCACCCTAACCTCCCCAAGGAGCTGTCTCTTGATCAGATCTCCTGATCAAGAGACTTCGCCAGTTTATACCCTTCGACGATATCCTGAAGCTTGAATCATCCCTCCCACATCACTACCCATCCTGCTCGTCCCGTTCGTTTGCTGTCATACCAACGCCCCAGCTTCGCCAGATTCAGGCACGCCCACTTCAGACTCAGCGGCATCTTCGGCAAGGTTTTACCTTCCTGTTCACCCACAGCAACTTCCATTCAACTGGAGTCAGTACCCGTTCACAGCTTTCATTGAGCGTCTCTTCACTCAACCCGCCCTGGCGTAACGCCAACACCCGGACCGCTATAAAGCTCAGGATGACGATCATTCGCTCCAGATTATTTCGCGTTTGCATCCGTAGCTGTTCCACCTGCGTTCCACCGCTTTTCCAGGCTTTATGATATTCTTCTATCAGCCAGCGACGTTCGTGGTAACTGATAATCACCCGGACTTCTTCCGCTGAAGTGACTTTTTCTGATGTCTGCAGGTGCCAGCACGCTCCGTTTTCTACTTCTTCACGACAGCAGATATACGTCAGCGGGACGGTATTTTGCTGGCGTTGAGTATAGTCAGCGCTGCTGTGTTGGCACCACTTCGATCAATGGCCACTACCGCAGCTTCTCCGTAGTGTCGAATGACCTTACGAAAGAAGCACAACGCCGCTGCAGATCAATTTACCATCTCCGTATTTTTGCAACAGTGCGCGTTTGCTGACTTATTTTCGTTAATGCGACAGAGCCATTTAGACGCTTCCAGCGTAGAACCCCTTATAGAAAGGCATCTTTGGTGAGCAGCTCTTTGAATAACGACTTCTCCGCCGTAATAATGTCTGTACGCCGTTTATCATCAATAAGCCAGTTCAGACCGGCATCAGACAAATCAATGGCTGTGCCGTCCGGCGAAATCACTTTACCGGCAAAAATCATCTGCTGGTACAACTGGGCAATCCCACCGACTCGGGTGTAATCAGCTACAAAGCTTTGATCGACCATGGCACCTTGCTCTAATAAACAACCAGCGCCAATGATCGCGGGCCCTCTGATTGTCACTCCAGGCTGTATTTCAGTACTGCTGCCAATATAGACCGGCCCTTCAATATCCAGGTTGGCAAAATCGGCTTTAACGTTCAGCCCGCACCAAATTTGCGGCGCAACCTGAATGCCCGGCATCGGATAATCAGGTAGCTCCCGATTAAGGATCATGCGGTTTACATGCCAGAAGTCCTGCAATGAGCCAATATCTACCCATTGGAATGGCAAGACAATGCCGTAGAAAGGAACATCTAACTCAGCAAGTTTAGGGAACAACTGGCTACCAATGTCATATTCAACACCGTCGGGAATATAATTGAATATCTCGGGTTCAAACACATAGATACCCGTATTGGCATTGTTTGATAACGCCTCTTCTACTTTAGGTTTTTCCTGAAACTGACTGACTCGGCCTTGGTCATTGGTGACGACAATCCCGTACTTACTTACTTGATCGGCTGGCACAGGGCGCATGATCAGAGTGGCGACACTTTTTCTGGCCCGATGAAAAGCCAATACCTGATCAAAATCCACATCAATTAATGCGTCACCACACACCACGACAAAAGTGTCATCAAAAAAGCCCGAGAAATTTTGGATGTGCTTCATTCCACCGGCGGAACCCAGCACGTTATCAACAAAGGTATTACCTTCCATCACCCCTTCGTAGGAGTAACCCATTTCCACGCCCCAGGCATGGCCATCGCGAAAATAATTCTCGATATCTGCGGAAAGGTAACTTGTATTGACCATTAACTGATTAAATCCATACTCTCTTAAATGCTCAACGATCGACTCCATAATCGGCTTGCGAATTAATGGGATCATTGGTTTTGGCAATATGGTGGTCAACGGTCTGGCTCTGGTTCCTTTACCTGCGGCAAGAATCATGGCTTTCATAATGAACATTCCTTTTTAATCAATGAGATGATTATCAGATTTGCTGTAATGCGATGCTTTTATCAGTGCCGATGGTAAATATTTTATCCATCCGGGTTAACTTGAACATACTGTGGATATTGTTGTTCAGTGAGCAGACCGCGAGTTCACCTTTTCCATGTAAGGATTTCAAAAGAGAGACCAGAGTGCCTAAAAAACTGCTGTCGATGAAATCGACCTGACCGAAGTCCAGTAAAATATGGTGAGTCCCCTGCGCAATCATGGCTTGTATGTCTTCCTTAAACTGAGTGGAAACCGATGCATCCAAACGCCTGTCCAAAAGAGTGACAACCAAGACATTGCCAATTGACTGAGTTTCAAAGTTCATTCTTTCTTCCTTACAATACCGTTGGGAGGGGAAAACAGCTATTACGTTAGCTCACCAGTAAAGAAATATCGTTATTCAATGCCACAGTTCCATACCGAGTATCACTGTGCTGTTCATCTGTTTGTGTTGGATATCAATAATGTAATGATCGTTGTATTTGCCGCAAACGTAACATAGGCCGAAGATATAACCGCGCCAAGCGGCCAGCAGTTTTGCTGTCACCGGTGAGCCATCCTCTATTTGCTAATCAGAAGGTGAAGACTTTTCGCGAGGAGTTTCTAGCATCAGCGGGGTCCCTCCATGTTACATTGTCGCGATTGGCGTTCATTCAGCAAAGCATCCAGCGCAGGCCATAAACATCGTGATAACCAATATTCCTGAGCACTCCCTGTGCAAACTTTTGACTATCAATTACGGTATTAAGCGTAGCACAGAGTTCAGGACCTTGAATTCGTGACCCAGATGGGGTTTGATGCAGCCCCAGTGGAAGCGAAGCTTGCGATTTGACAATACAATTTCCTAACCATGAACGTAGCGCATCTAAGGTGCGAGCACGCTGACGCCGAGGCTCTTTTCCCATGCCCTGCCACCCTCGATACTCTTGAGAGCATGGAAAAGGCTATCGCCATAGCGACTACGCTTGCGAATGATACGATGCCCCAGGAAGATAAATCCATCATTGACATGGGTGATCCTGGTATTGTCCAGGTTCTGCCTCAGTTTCAGGCTGTCTTCTAGCACGCGCCGGCATTCTTCCCTGATGGCCTCCGCCTGTGCTTTACTGCCTTTGACTATGAGGACAAAGTCATCCGCATATGAACCCCCTTTGAGGCCAGCGTGATCCGCGCAGCTTCGGCCAGCCATGTGGGCAGTGTTATCAGACGCAGCAGCCACTCACCCCGTCGTGACGGGTCTGCTTTACGTCCAAAAGAGCAGGGGCTATCAGCTCCCTCTCCCTTTGGGAGTGTACAGACCGGGGACATCATGAACACTTGTTCGGGGACATGGTAGACACTTACAACATAGGTATGAGTACTTCTGAGTGGAGCTGCTTATGCCGTGGAATGAGAGATCTGCCATGTCATTACGTACCGAGTTTGTGCTTTTCGCCTCGCAAGAAGGCGCTAATATCCGTGCGCTATGCCGTCAGTTCGGCATAGCGCCTGCCACGGGGTATAAGTGGTTACACCGCTGGCTCTCTGACGGTCCACACGGACTGAACGAACGTTCCAGGGTGCCACACCATTCGCCTTCCAGAACACCCGACATTGTCGTCGAACACCTGCACACGGCTCATCTGGCCCATCCGATGTGGGGGGCCCGCAAGCTCAAGCGATGGCTAGAGATGCAGGGGCATACGCTACCTGCCGCCAGCACCGTGCATAATCTGATGCGCCGTCATGACTTGCTGCCAGGCGGTCCATCACCGGCTCCCACCGTTGGGCGCTTTGAACATGACGCACCGAACCGCCTCTGGCAGATGGACTTTAAAGGCCACTTCCCCTTTGCCGGTGGACGTTGCCATCCGCTGACCTTGCTGGATGACCATTCACGCTTCTCGCTCTGTCTGGCGCACTGCCCGGACGAGCGACGCGTCACCGTGCAGTCCCAGTTGGTAGCGGTGTTCGAACGTTATGGCTTGCCGGAGAGAATGACCATGGATAATGGAGCCCCCTGGGGTGACACGACGGGCAGTTGGACCGCTCTGGAACTATGGCTGATGCGTCAGGGTATCCGGGTGGGTCACTCGCGGCCTTACCATCCTCAGACTCAGGGTAAGCTGGAGCGCTTCCATCGCAGCCTGAAGGCAGAGCTCCTGCAGGGGCGGTGGTTCACCGATGCGTCACAGTTGCAGGAGGTGTTCGACGCCTGGCGAGACAGCTACAACCTGGAACGGCCACATGAAGCGCTGTCAATGGCGGTACCAGCATCCCGTTATCAGCCTTCATCGCGACAGTACAATGGCAATCCGGCGGCAGCCGAGTATGACGAGGGGGTCTTGGTCAGGAAAGTGGATATCAGTGGGAAACTGAGCCTGAAAGGGATGGGTCGGAAAGTGGGCAAGGCCTTTATCGGTGAATATGTCGGACTGAAGGAAAGTGAGAGAGAGGGATACTACGAGGTATGGTGGTACAGCACGAAAGTGGGGATGATCGACCTGAGAAATAGGTCGATCATCATGGGTAAAGGATGTTAAAAAGTGTTCACCATGTCCTTGAACACCTGTCTACCATGTCCCCGGTCTGTACAGGGAGAGGGCTGGGGTGAGGGGTCTGTTATACCCACTGCCAGGCAGTAAGCCTGGATCGCTAGCGCTACGTCGCCCGCTGCGACGGCCTCATTGGGATGATGGCTGATGCCGCCCTCGCAACGAACAAACAGCATCCCCACCGGCCAACGGGCGGCGATAGCAATGGCATCATGCCCCGCCCCGCTAGGCAGCATTAGGCAATTCCCTTGCACCTGCATTACCGCGTCATGCCAGCGCTGCTGCCACTGAGGGTCACAAGCGGTAGCCGGTATGCGGTAGAACTCCTCGCTGTAGAAACAGACCCCACGACGCGCGCTAATGCTCTGCGCCTGCAACAGTAATTCGGCCAGCAACGCGTCTAGCGGTTCATCTTGCGGGCCACGAACGTCGAGGGATAGCCTGACCTGCCCAGGGATCACATTCACTGCCCCCGGAAAGCTTTCTATCTGACCGACCGTGGCGACCACATACGGATCGTATTCCATGGTGAGCCGCTCAACCGTGACCATCCATTCAGCGGCGGCAGCCAGCGCATCCCGGCGCTGCCCCATCGGTACGGTCCCTGCATGGCCAGCATGTCCGCTAAAGGTACAGTTGAGGCGGCGGGCACCGTTAATCGCCGTGACCACTCCCAGCGCCAGATCGGCGGCTTCAAGACAAGGCCCCTGCTCAATATGCAGTTCGAGATAGGCGCAGATCGAGCCTTGTGCACGCTCGGCAGAACTCACCGCCGCTGGATCAAGCCCCGCGTCACGCATAGCCTCGGCCACGCTGATGCCCTCAGCATCGGTACATGTCAGCCAATCCTCTGCCCACTGCCCAGTGATCCCTTTGCTGCCGAGTAAGGTAATGCCAAACCGCGTGCCCTCCTCGTCGGCAAAACCGATCACCTCGATCGCCTGCGGCAGACGCCGATTGCGGCTATGCAACAAGGCGACAACCTCAAGCGCGGTCAAGACCCCCAGCATGCCATCGTAGCGCCCCGCGTTGCGCACCGTATCCAGATGAGAGCCAAGCAGCAGCGCCGGTGCGGCCGGTTGCTGCCCTTCGTAACGTCCGCAGATATTGCCCACGCCGTCTTGCCAGACCTCCATCCCAAGCTCGCGCATCCAATTCCCTACCAGCTGGTTGGCACGTAAATGTTCTGGGGAGAGATAAACCCGCGTCAGTTGGCCTGGCGTGCTGCTGATTGCCACCAATTCGTCGCAGCGAGCCATCACTCTGGCCGCGGCTCGTTCCGCTTCCAGAGGGGTCAGCAGCATTGCCATCAGTTCTGCTCGGCGTCGTAAATGTTCCATGCTGCCTGCATAGCTTCCCCGTGCGGGCTAACAAAACCGAGACGGTTGAGTACCGCTTCCAGCGCGGCCAACGTTTGCAGCACGCAGTCTTTCCGCGCGTTATACCCCATGGTGCCAATTCGCCAGATCTTGCCCTGCAACGGGCCAAACGAGGTGCCGATTTCGATGGCGAAGTCATTGAGCATCATCTGGCGTACCTGCTCGCCATGGATGCCCTGCGGGATCACCACGCCCAGCACGTTGTTCATCTTGTTGGCGATATCGCCAAAGACCTCCAGCCCCATCCCCTGGATCCCAGCCAACATCGCCGCGCCATTCAGTTTATGGCGAGCAATAGCATTATCCAGCCCTTCTTCCAGGATCACCCGCGCGCATTCACGCGCGGCAAACAGCATGCTGGTGGCTTCCGTATGGTGGTTCAAGCGCTCCGGCCCCCAGTAATCCATGATCATGCCGAGATCGAAATAGTTGGAGTAGATCATCTCGTCATCACCGTCTGTGTGATCGACGGTACGGATCCCCTCTTCAACGCACTTACGACGGCGCACGATCTCTTCAAACTGCGGGCTAAGGGTGATTGGAGAACTGCCGGAAGGGCCACCGAGGCATTTTTGCAGCCCTGCGGATACCGCATCCAAACCCCAGGCATCGGTTTCCAGCTCGTTACCGGCGAACGAGGCGGTAGCATCGGTATAGAACAAGACGCCGTGGCGGCGACAGATGTCCCCTAATTCCGCCAGCGGTTGCAGCATAGTGGTGGAGGTATCCCCTTGCACCGTCAGCAATAGGCGTGGCCGTACTTTCTTGATCGCATCCTCGATCCGATCGGCACTGAATACCTCACCCCAAGGCGCTTCGATGGTGTGTACTTCGGCACGGCAACGGCGGGCGATTTCACACAGCAGATGGCCAAAACGGCCAAATACCGGCACCAGCACTTTATCGCCAGGGCGAATGGCAGAAACCAGCATTGCCTCGATACCGGCACGCGAAGTCCCGTCTATCAGCATCGTCCAGCGGTTCTGCGTGCGAAACAGGCCGCGATACAGCTCCATCACCTGATTCATATAGCCGGTCATAGCCGGATCGTATTGGCCAATCAGCTGGCTGGACATGGCACGCAGCACGCGCGGATCGGCATTGATCGGCCCTGGGCCCATCAGTAGGCGGTACGGAGGATTGATTTGATCGAATTGGTTGATAGCTAGCATGTTCATTCCTTGTCAACTTAATAACTTAGCCCGGAGATTGCTACGTCTGCGACCGGCCGGTTTTTTGTTATTGCTAGATTATCGCCAAGCGAGAAAGGATGAAACAAAAGATTCTTAAAATATTTATCTGCAACTAATGAATCAACGGACGCAGCATACAGCGCCCGTTTAGCCGCGTGAAAACCAACGCTTCAGCGCTGCTCCAACTCCTCCAGATCGCTGAACAGATTGGCCACCTGATGAATACGCTGCCGCCCTTGCGACAACCTGTCATGCAGCAACGCATTGCTCAGCAGGCTCGCCAGGCTCATGGCGCTGGAGTAACTGTCAAACGCCGAGACGCTATCGAGCGGCGTCATCAAATGCCAGCTAGCCAACGGGATCAACGCCTGGGCCTGCGGTTCGCAGATCAATAACGTTGGTACCTGCTTGATCTGCAACTGTTGCAATACCTCTCGCGCCAAGCGTGGACGCCGACGAAATGCGACTACTACCACCATGTCCTGTGGCCCCAGATCCACCAGATCTTCTGCCAAGGTTTGGCCCGGCTGCGGTATCAACAAAACCTGCTCACGTACCTGCATCAGTTGCTGGCGCAAATGCATCGCGACGGGATAGCTGTTGCGCATCCCCAACAGCAACAGCCGCCGGGATTTCCCCATGGCCGCGATCACCGCGCCAAACTGTTCCGCATCAATCTGCTTTACCCAGTGCGTCAGATTGGCCATTTCCTGCTGGTAATGGCGGGCTAGTAAGGTATTCCCCTGCACCGCGTCACGGCTGTCGGTCAATGGCATACCGCTTTGGCGTAGGGTACGCAGCTCGTCACGCATTGCGCGATAGCTGGCATAGCCCAGCCGCTTGAACAGACGGCTGACCGTGGCCTTGGACACTCCACTCAGGCGCGCCAACTCGGTGCTGTTATAGCTAATCAGGTCGTCAAAGTGATCGAAGATAAAGTCGGCCACCCGCTGCTCTTGAGGGGCCAATTGCGGGTATTCGCTGCGCAGGCGTTCATCAATCTGTTTCATCGCTACTCCCGCTGTAACTTTTGTTTCAGCGGAACATAGCACAGCAGCCAAAGCGGCCGCCAGAGTTGAAATCAGGATGACAATGGCGCGATTGCGTGTTGCTTATAAATTACGCAGCGGCTCGTGAAGGGATTTAATGCGACGTAGAGGCGGTGTATGCGGTTAAACGGGCGCAGCATGCGGCGCCCCTACGGTTAAACATGTTAGACCGGCATAAATTACGCAATATTGTCACTTTATCCATTAACACCAATACGCCATAAAGTTCACCGTGGAACGGTCCAGATCGCGTTCGCCAATCAGGTAACGGCGCAACGTTTTCACCACCGAAGACTCCGCCGCCACCCAGGCGTAAAAGGTCTTAGCCCCTTCGGCACGCTCCCACAGCAAATCCCCACCCAGACTGTTTTCTGCCAGAGACTGCGCTTCAGCCCGCGCCGAGGAAGGAATATTAACCCGCTGACGCACCGCCTCCACCAGCAATGTGCCATGCAGTTGCTGGTGTCCAACGTCCCGTGGCAGCCAGTAAACCTCGGCAAACGGAAAGTGCGCCATATCGAGGCAGTCCCCCGCTACCGGCACTTCGAAGAAAGCCTGCACACGCGGTGGGTTAGCCTGCTGCGCCAACTGTTCGAGGATACCCATCGCCGCTGGCAGTGCCGTTTCATCGGCGATCAGCAACGCCTGCCGGGTTTGCGCTGGCGGGGCCCACTCATAGCCGCCGCTATCCTCAGCAAAATCGGCATTTGGCGCTACAGCCTGGAGTTTATCTCCCGCAACGGCATGCGTTGCCCAGGCAGAGGCCGGGCCATTAATGCCATGGAGCACGAACTCCACGTCCATTTCATTCTCAGCAGCGCGCAGTGCCCGCAACGTGTAGGTACGCATCACGGGCCGTTGCTCTTTCGGTATCGCCATGTAGTTGCGGTACCAATCGTCGCTATTCTCCAACGGCTGGATCTGCCCTTCCGCTACCGGGAACAGCAGCTTGATCCGTTGATCCGGAGCTTCCAGCTTCATGCGCTGTACCTCTGGGCCGGTAAATACGCAGCGCAGCAGCGAGGGGGAAACATTTTCCTTATACTTCAAGGTAAGATCAAAGATGCGATAGCTTGCGGACATATCACTCACTCTCCCGCGCAATGTCTGCCATTCGATGCTGGCACCATAGCCAGCTGCTAATGCCGCCCAGCAGGACGGCGGCTACCAGTGCCGCCGCCACCAACTGAGACTCACCGTAAAATTTACTCACCACCGGCACCATCAGCGCGCTCGCGCCATAGCCCAGTGTATGGCTAGTGGCGATCGCTCCCGCCCCTTTGCCGGTAGATAACTTATCGTTCAGCATCAGTTGATAGCCCGGCGTCGCCATCGCGGCCCCAAACGAAGCCAGCGCACAGCCAAGATAAAACAGCGCCAGCGGAGCGGTACACATCAGCCCCAAGCCAACGATCATCAACACAGCGGCAACCATCAGCAGCTGCGGCGGAGTAAGACGCTGTGGCCGCACCACCAGAAACTGTGCCAACAGCGTGCAACCTGCCGCTACGCTGAGTAATACCGCCACATGGTGGCTAACGGTCGTCGCCGAATGGCTGAACAACTGCTGCAAATGTGGAGCCAAGCCCAACTGCATCAGGCTGACACAGCCAGCGAGCAGCAACGCACACAATAAATAGGGCATCATCGTCAGCCGCAGGCGGTTTTGCTGATGCGCCACGGCTGGCAGTGGCGGGTCGTTATGCTGGCGACAGATCACCAGTAACGCGATCAGCGGCGCAATCGCCATCAGCCAAAGCGGAGCCATCGGGTGCAGAGACAGCGCCAGGGCCGCACACAGCGGGCCAAGCAACCGGCCACAGCTCAGGCCGGAACTGATAGTGGCCAACGCCGCCATACGTTGTTCATACCCAGCACGTTGCAGCGCCCAAGTCTGGCTGGCGGGCACCATGCCTGATACTGTCAGGCCATAGACAATGCGCGCCACAATCAATCCACCCAACCCAGCCATTTCAGGCAGCCAGCCAGCAGACAGCCCCCACACGGCCAAGGCCAATAACGCAAAGCTGAGCAGGTAACCCGCCAGGGCCATAACCACCACGTATTTACAGCCACGAATTTCTGCCTGCCGCCCCCACCAGGGAGAACCGACAAGAAACAGCATCGATCCCAGCGTTAGCAACCCTGCCCACACCGACAGCGAGAGCTGGGTCAGGCTGACCAACACGGGTAAAGCGACCAGCAAACCATTTTGCCCAATGCCCAATAGCCCGGCACAAAACGCCAGCGGCCAGTTTGAAGGAGAATCATTACCAATTGCAACGATTTTTGAACCCGAAAATAAGCGCATTAAGTAAAATAACCGTTAAGAAAATGATGTTTTTGTGTGTAATTAATCAAAAAATTGTATCATGCAGTGATTGATAATAATAAGAACTATTGATATAAGAATCATTCTCAATCGCTCCAGAGTGACAAGGGTCATGACCATCCAGTTAGCAAGCGCAGCAACCGATGTGGCTGCGCAATGTTTCCTCAACGCGCTAATGCGTGAAACTCGGGACTGGCACATCGTGCCGGCAACCAATAGCCAACATCCTCAGCTACATCTCCCACTTTCGGATAGCCAGTTTATACGCATTCCATTACGGCATATCTCACCAACCCAACATCATCAATATCAGTTCCCCGCCTGCCTGAATGGCAACGGTGAAGCGCTGAGTTTTGAGCGTTTGGTTACGTTGTTGCTGGCCAAACCGGCAATAAAAGGCCAACTGACTGAGGAGGTTTTGGCACGCTTTCGCCAGCGAGTGCTGGAAAGTCATGACAATACCCAACAGGCGATCGCCATCCGGCTGGACTGGCCAAAGCTACGTGACCAGCCGCTGAATTTTGCCCAGGCGGAACAAGGGTTATTAGCTGGCCATGCCTTCCACCCGGCTCCGAAATCCCATGAGCCCTTCGATCAGCAGCAGGCACAGCGCTACCTGCCAGATTTTGCTGGCAGCTTCCCCCTGCGCTGGTTTGCAGTAGATAAGCGCAACCTGTGTGGCGACAGCCTGGACCTGACGTTACAGCAGCGCCTGCAACGCTTTACCGCAGAAAGCGCGCCGCAGCTGCTAGGCCATTTTACCGATGACGTCTGGCTGCTGCCGATGCATCCATGGCAGGCCGATTATCTGCTGGCACAAAGCTGGTGCCGCGAATTGGTCGAGCAGCACAAGCTGAGCGATCTGGGTGAGGCCGGTGAACGTTGGCTGCCAACCAGCTCTTCACGTTCGCTGTATCACGCGGGCAGCCGCGACATGATCAAGTTCTCCCTCAGCGTACGGCTAACCAACTCGGTGCGTACCCTGTCGGTCAAAGAAGTGAAGCGCGGTATGCGTCTGGCTCGACTGGCACAGACCTCCCGCTGGCAGGAACTGCAAGCTCGTTACCCAACGATGCGCGTGATGCAGGAAGATGGTTGGGCCGGATTACGTTCTGCTGACGGCACAATCCAGGAAGAAAGCCTGATGGCGCTGCGCGATAACCTGCTGTTCGGTCAGGCGCAAAACCAAACCAACGTGTTGGTTACCCTGACACAGGCAGCGCCAGACGGTGGTGATAGCCTGTTAGCCGCGGCAGTGCGTCGCCTGGCTGCCCGCCTGAACTTGCCGTTGCAACAAGCAGCCCATTGCTGGCTGGACGCTTACTGCCAGCAGGTGCTGCTACCCCTGTTCAGCGCCGAAGCCGACTACGGCCTGGTGTTGCTGGCCCATCAACAAAACATTCTGGTAGAAATGCAGCAGGACTTGCCGGTGGGCATGCTGTACCGCGATTGCCAGGGCAGCGGCTTTACCCGCGATGCCACGCCTTGGTTGGATGAAATCGGCGAAGCCGAAGCGGAGAATCGCTTTAGCGAGCAGCAGCTGTTGCGCTACTTCCCCTACTACTTGCTGGTGAATTCTACGTTGGCCGTGACCGCCGCAATGGCGGCAGCAGGGTTCGACAGTGAAGAGAGCCTGATGAGACGAGTACGGGATGCATTAACCACGCTGCGTAACACGGCGAAAAATACCCGTTGCCTGGACTATGTGCTCGACAGCCAACATTGGAACTGCAAGGGCAACTTCTTCTGCTATCTGCACGATCACAATGAGAACACCATTGTCGATCCGGCGGTGATCTACTTTGATTTCACCAATCCGCTGCGCGTGGAGGCCGCTCAATGATGCCCGTTGCCAAGATTGTTCACGCCACCAGCGGATTCCGTTGCGAACTGCTGGGGAAAAACCTGTCCCTTAGCCTGGGATTGGACGGCAGCGCTGCGTTGCATTATCCAGGCTCACTGCCAGCAGGCTGGTTGATCCAGGCATTGGATCAGTTGCTGATCGCAGCTCCACAGCTGAGCGGCATTGCTCTTCCCTATGCCGAATGGCGTGAGGAGCCACAGGCTCTGGCACTGTTCGCCCAAGCCAGCGGTGATTATCTGGCCCGTGAAACCTTCTACCAACTGCCGCTGTGGCTGATTGCCGAACGCCATACCGCTGGCGGCCAAATGCAATACGATGCCGAGCGCGAGCTGTGGTTCCCGCAGCGCCCTGCCCGGCCCAGCGGTGAGGTGTATCGCCGCTACGATCCGCAAATCAAACGTAGCTTAAGCTTCCGTTTGCCCGAAGTGGAGCGTGACGCCGAACAGTTCACCCGTTGGATGAATTCCCCCCGCGTTGACGCCTTCTGGGAAATGAGCGGGCCGCTCGAAGTGCAAGCCGCCTATTTACAGCGCCAGCTTGATTCCAGCTATTGTTACCCGCTGCTGGGCTGCTTTGATGACCAGCCGTTTGGCTATTTCGAAGTTTACTGGGCACCCGAAGATCGCATTGGCCGCCACTATCGCTGGCAGCCGTTCGATCGTGGCCTGCACATGCTGGTCGGCGAAGAGGACTGGCGTGGTGCGCAGTACATCCGCAGTTGGCTACGTGGCCTGACCCACTATTTATACCTGGATGAACCCCGCACCACTCGCGTCGTGGCCGAGCCGCGTGCAGATAATCAGCGGCTGTTCCGCCATCTCCCTACCGCTGGCTACCAAACGCTGAAAGAGTTTGATTTCCCCCATAAACGCTCACGGCTGATCATGAACCAGCGTGATGACTTCTTCCGCGAGGGACAGGTATGAGCCGCCACGATTACGCTGATTGGCAACGCGTTAACCTGCAGATGATCGCCAAAATCCTGGCGGAACTGGAGTACGAGCGCACCTTGCAGGCCGAGGAACACGGCGGCCAATGGCAAATAGCCCTCGGTGACGCGACTTACAGCTTTAACGCCAAACGCGGGATCTGGGGTTGGTTGCACATCGATGCCAACAGCCTGAGCTGCGATCGCCTGCCGCTGGCCGCCGATCAAACGCTGCGGCATCTGGCGCAGGTGCTGAAGATGGACGACGCACAGATCGCCGAACATTTGGAAGATCTGTACGCTACCCTACGCGGTGACATGCAGTTACTCACCGCTCGCCACGGGATGAGCGCCAACGATCTGATTGCGCTGGATGCCGACGCGCTGCAATGCCTGTTGGCAGGCCACCCGAAGTTCGTCTTCAACAAGGGGCGCCGTGGCTGGGGGCTGACGGCGCTGCAACAGTATGCGCCAGAATATCAGGGCCAGTTCCAGCTGCACTGGGTGGCAGCTAAACGCAGCAGCTTTGTCTGGTGCATTGACGAGGACTTCCCGCTAGAAAACTTGCTCAACAGCGCGATGGACAGCGGGGAACGCCAACGCTTTGACCGCCGTTGGCACGACCTGAAGTTGGACAACGACTGGCTGCCGGTGCCTTTGCACCCATGGCAATGGCAGCAAAAAATTGCGCTGCATTTCCTGCCACAACTGGCCAGCGGTGAACTGGTTGAGCTGGGCGAGTTTGGCGATCGCTATCTGGCTCAGCAGTCCCTGCGCACTTTGACCAATACCAGCCGCCGGGTGCCCTTCGATATCAAGCTGCCGTTGACCATTTACAACACCTCCTGCTATCGCGGCATTCCGGGCAAGTACATCAGCGCCGGGCCGGCGGCTTCACGCTGGTTACAGCAGATTTTCGCCAGCGACAGCACTTTGCAGGCCAGCGGCGCCCAGATCCTGGGTGAACCGGCGGCGGGCTACCTGGCCCATCCAACCTACGGCGCGCTGCCCAAGGCTCCCTACCGTTATCAGGAAATGCTCGGGGTGATCTGGCGTGAAAACCCGTCCTGTTATCTGCAACCGGACGAGCAGGCGATCCTGATGGCAACGCTGATGGAAACCGACAATCAGGGTGAGCCGCTGATCGCCGCCTATATTGCCCGTTCCGGCCTGAGCGCAGAGGCGTGGCTGACCCAAATGTTCCAAGCGGTGGTGCTGCCGATGTACCACCTGATGTGCTGCTACGGGGTGGCACTGATTGCCCATGGCCAGAACATCACGCTGGTGATGAAAGACCATGTGCCGCAACGGGTGCTGCTAAAAGATTTCCAGGGCGATATGCGCCTGGTGGATCAGGACTTCCCACAGGGCGCGTCACTGCCGCAGGTGGTAAAAGACGTAACGGTGCGCCTGCCTGCCGACTATCTGATCCATGACCTGCAAACCGGGCATTTCGTCACCGTGCTGCGTTTCATTTCGCCGCTGATGAGCGGCTGCGGCATAAGCGAACCGCGTTTCTATCAAGTGCTGGCACAGGTGCTGGAGCGCTATATGGCGCAGCATCCGCAGTTGGCCGACCGCTTTGCCCTGTTCGACCTTTTCAAGCCACAGATTATTCGCGTGGTACTCAACCCGGTGAAACTCACCTATTCAGAGCAGGATGGCGGCAGCCGTATGTTGCCGAACTACCTGCAAGATCTGGATAACCCTCTTTATTTGGTCTCCAAGGAGTTTGCCCAATGAATCAGCCTCTGGATTTCATCGGCATCGGCGTCGGCCCATTCAATCTGAGCATTGCCGCACTCGGCAGTGAGGTTACCGGCTTTAACAGCAAGTTTTTCGAACGCAAACCGCACTTCTCCTGGCACCCGGGCATGATGGTGCCGGACTGCCATATGCAAACCAGTTTCCTCAAAGATCTGGTCAGCGCGGTTTCGCCGACCAACCCGTACAGCTTTCTCAACTACCTGGTGAAAAGGAAGAAGTTCTACCGTTTCCTGACCACCGAGCAGCGCACGGTCTCCCGCGAAGAGTTCGCCGACTATCTCGACTGGGCGGCTAACGGGCTGGAGACGCTCGAGTTCAGCCAAGACATCCGCAGCGTGGATTTTGACGACCAGCAACGCCAATTTGTTGTCACCACCCAGCGTGATGTCTACCGTGCTCGCCATATCTGCTTAGGGATAGGCAAACGCCCCAAGCTGCCGGACTGCGTCAGCGAACAAAACGATCACTGCTTCCATGCCAGCGAAATGAGCCTGCGTAACCCGGACCTTACCGGCAAGCGCGTCACCGTAATCGGCGGCGGTCAAAGCGGTGCCGATCTGTTTTTGAATATTTTCCGCGCCGAGTGGGGCCAGCCCAAGCAGTTGAACTGGATCTCGCGCCGCAACAATTACAACGCGCTGGACGAAGCCGCCTTCGCCAATGAGTACTTCACGCCGGAATACGTAGAAAGCTTCTACACTCTGAGCGACAGCGCCAAACAGCGCATGCTGACCGAGCAGAAAATGACGTCGGACGGCATCACCAGCGGATCGCTGCTGGCGATTTACCAGGCGATGTATCACCGCTTTGAAGTATTACGCGAAAAGCCTTGGGCCCACCTGCTGCCTAGCCGCTCATTGGCCGCGATGCACGCATCCGGCAATGGCTATCAACTGGTCACCCATCACCATCTCGATCAGGGCAAGGAAACCTTCGACTGCGACGTGGTGATCTTCGCCACCGGCTATCAGCAAGACCGCCCGGCGTTTCTCGCACCATTGGCCAATCGCCTGCTGACTACGGCGAACGATGAGTATCGCATTACCCCTGACTTCACCCTGGAATGGCAGGGTCCGAGCGAAAACTGTCTGTTTGCCGTCAATGCCGGCATGCACAGTCATGGCATTGCCGAACCCCAGCTCAGCCTGATGGCTTGGCGTTCGGCCCGTATTCTCAACCGGGCATTAGGACGCGACCAGTTCGACTTAACGTCCACCCCGGCGGTGATCCAATGGCGTAGCCAGCAGGCAGCGGTAACCGCCCAAGCTGCACACGACGCCATCTTTAACTTTAACTAACCATGGAAACGTTTGAACAATAATGAAACGCAGACACCTCTGGGTACTAAACCCTTGCCTGTTAGCAATGCTCGCACCAACGGCCTGGGCAGAAGAACAAAAAAATGATGACCAACTGGTGGTTTCCGCCAGCCGCTCTCACCGCAGCGTAGCGGAAATGGCCCAGACCACCTGGGTGATCGAAGGCCAGGAAATTGAGCAGCAGGTGCAGGGCGGTAAAGAGATCAAGGATGTGCTGTCGCAGCTGATCCCGGGCATGGACGTCAGCAGCCAGGGCCGTACCAACTACGGCATGAACCTGCGTGGCCGCTCAATGATGGTGATGATCGACGGCGTGCGCTTGAACTCATCGCGCAGCGACAGCCGCCAGCTAGATTCGATCGATCCGTTTAACATCGCCCATATTGAGGTGATTTCCGGGGCTACCTCGCTGTACGGCGGCGGCAGCACCGGTGGCCTGGTCAACATCGTGACCAAGAAGGGCCAGGAGGAAAAACAGGTTGAGCTGCAGCTTGGCGGTAAAACCGGCTTTAACAGCAGCAGCGATCACGACGAAAACGTGTCGGCAGCGGTCAGCGGCGGCACCGATAAAGCCTCCGGGCGCCTGTCGGTTTCCTATCAGCGTTACGGCGGCTGGTATGACGGCAAAGGCGACGAGGTGCTGATCGACAACACCCAAACCGGCCTGCAATATTCCGATCGTATCGACCTGATGGGCACCGGCACCATCAACATCGACGATCACCAGCAGCTGCAACTGACCACGCAATATTTCAACAGCGAGTCAGACGGTAAGCACGGCCTGTATCTGGGGCAAAACTTCTCGGCGGTGACCGGTAACGGGCAGGCCTACAACAGCGGTAATCTGGATTCGGATCGCATTCCAGGCACCGAACGCCATTTGATCAACCTGCAATACTCCAACACCGATTTCTGGGGCCAGGATCTGGTGGCACAGGTTTATTATCGTGATGAATCGCTGACTTTCTATCCGTTCCCAACCCTGAGCGGCGGCAAGGTAACCAGCATCGGCGCCTCACAACAGAAAACCGATTTCTACGGCGGTAAGCTGACCCTGAACAGCAAACCGATCGACAGCCTGACGCTGACCTACGGCTTCGATGCCGATCATGAAAGCTTCAATGCCAACCAGCAGTTCTTCAATCTGGCACTGGCCCAGCAGTCTGGCGGGATGACGCTGCAAAATGCCTACAACGTCGGCCGCTACCCGAGCTATACCACCACCAACCTGGCACCGTTCATGCAGGCCAGCTACGACATCGATCCGATGTTTACCCTGAGCGGCGGCGTGCGCTACCAGTACACCGAGAACAAGGTGGATGATTTCGTTGGCTACGCACAGCAACAAGGGATCGCCAACGGTCTGGCGACCTCTGCCGATGCCGTGCCGGGTGGTAAAACCGACTACAACAACGCGCTGTTCAATGCCGGTTTGCTGGCCCATCTGACAGAACGCCAACAGACCTGGTTCAACTTCTCACAAGGGTTTGAGATCCCGGATCTGGCCAAATATTACGGCTCCGGCACCTATAAGCTGGTGAACGGCCACTATCAGCTGCAAAAAAGCGTCAACGTCAATGACTCCAAGCTGGACGGCATCAAGGTTGACTCCTACGAGCTGGGCTGGCGCTACAATGGCGACAACCTGCGTACCCAGCTTGCGGCCTACTATTCCCTGTCAGACAAGACCATCACCATCAACAAGACCGATATGACCATCAGCATGAACACTGATAAGCGTCGGATTTACGGGATGGAAGGCGCGGTGGACTACTTCTTCGACGACAGCGAATGGAGCACCGGTGCCACCTTCAACCTGATCAAGTCGGAAACCAAGACCGATGGCAAATGGGAAAAGTTGACCGTCGACACCGCCAGCCCGTCGAAAGCCACCGCCTACGTTAACTGGGCACCGGGTGACTGGACGGTTCGCGTCCAGTCGCAGCAAACCTTCGACGTTTCCGACAGCCAGGGCCGTAAGCTCGACGGCTATAACACTATTGACGCCCTCAGCAGCTATGCCCTGCCGGTGGGCAAGGTCAGTTTCAGCGTAGAGAACCTGTTGGACAAAGACTACACCACCGTGTGGGGCCAACGGGCGCCAATCCTGTATAGCCCAACCTACGGCGCGCCGGAGTTATACAGCTATAAAGGCCGTGGCCGTACCTTTGGTTTGAACTACTCAGTGCTGTTCTAAGACCTCTCCGATGTCACCAGGCCGAATTCCTCTATTCGGCCTGCTTTTCATCCGCACAAGGGATGCGAGCTCCACCAACACCAAAATTATAAATAAAAAAACACAGATATGTTTAATATCTATACACACCTGTTATTATTGCGATTTATCCTACTTGCGAACGACGAAAATAAAATATAAGATAAAAAGTCATTAAGATTCCTCCGAATAGAAAACATGTCAGATCACAGACTATTTCAACCTTAACTTCACTCACGCGATTTTTAAAATAAAAAACAAAAAACAAAGACTATAACGCTCCCAAAACAGCATATTATGCTTATGCATTAAATTCCCTACAGTAATGATATTAAATATCAAAACCCAGCCAAATAATCGACAAAAACAAACGAAAATATCAAAAAAACGCCAACAACAAGATTTAAACTCTTTTTATTTCGGTTATTTTTTTATTTTTATGAATTGACATTAACTCTTCAGGCAATAATATATAAAGCCAATGTATGGGAATGACAGTTCCGATTGATGAAGTCAGAGCCAGACAGTTTTAGCAGCGGATGCGGCGGAGTTGATAATGGATGATACGATTCAAATTAAATATGTAGCAGCCCCCATCACCAAGACGAGTGAGAGCGGATTATTGCTTTTTGGCTATATTATCAATGATGAGTATCAGGTAGATATCAAATCGAGTTCGGTAATCAAACTCTATAATACGATAGAGTACCCCCATCAGGGTGAGGAACGATTTACCAACTATCTAAGACTGCGTGAAACGATGCTGCGGTTGCTGACTTATCTATTGGCACACGCCAGCTGTGGCTATGTTTCCAACCAGGAGTTACTGGTGCAGGTTTGGGAGAATTATAACCTCTCCTCCTCAACCACAAGATTGACCCAAGTTATTTCCGAACTTAAAGCAAGGCTAAGTAAAATTGGTATCGCCGATGACTTTATTAAAAGTTCGAGAGGAAAAGGATATACCTTACGTGGAGCCCATGTGACTCCACTATATATAAAAAAAATATGATTTGATTGTTTATCACCGCCATAAAAGGGAACAGTATTTTCACTGCCATAGTGAAATGACGGCTCTGATGTTACTCCATGTAACGCTCAGAGTATTTTAAGGATAATTAACAAGGATCATATGCAATGAAAAAAACCACATTAGTAATGGCTCTCTCACTGGCTATCGGCGGCTTCGCTGCGCTTCCGGCTTCCGCCGCTATCACCGTAGCGGGTGGTAATATCAATTTCACCGGCGAAGTCACTGACGCAACTTGCCTGATCAACGATCAGACGCCAAATGGTGCTGTTGATCTGAACGTGCCTTTAGAGACGGTCAGCGCCAGTGAGTTAAGCTTTGCCGGTGCCACGGCCAAGCCTGCACCATTTACCATCAAACTGGGTGGCCCTACTGATTTAAACTGCACCAACGGTAAGATTGCTTCAGTGTATTTTGAACCAACTAGCCCGGCTATCGATAATGCGACTGGTTGGTTGAAAAATACTTCAGCCACCAATCCAGCGACAAATGTTCAGGTACAAATCCTGAATGGCGAAACCAACAGCCCGATCAACCTGGTTTCCGGCAATAACAACCTTGCGCCAAAAACCATCGCCAATCAAACTGCCGAATATACCTACTTTGGCCAGTATGTTGCTGTTGGTGGCGCGGCGGGCCCGGGCCAAGTTGCCTCTACGGTTAAATACAGCATCGTTTATCAATAAAACCTGATTGAATAGGTTATGGCCCTGTAACCACAGGGCCATATTTGCCACGTCTTTACTGACGAGATTGTTATGTGCTTGATTAAAAAATATTGGCTACTGCTATCGCTGCTGTTGAGCGGATTTTTTTCCACCTCTTTACATGCCGGTATCGTCATATCGGGTACGCGCGTGATCTACCCAAGTGATGCCAAAGAAGTCACGTTGAAACTGGAAAATAAAAGCCGTTTCCCGCTATTGGTTCAATCTTGGATAGATGCCGGCGATGCGAATTCAGCTCCTGAAGACAGCGATGTTCCTTTTATGATCATGCCACCGGTTTCACGAGTTGAACCCGCCAAGGCGCAAACCTTGCGTATTACCTCAACGCCGTTGGTAAGTCACGCCACCGACCGCGAGACGCTATATTGGATCAACGTGCTTGAAGTCCCTCCCCAGTCGAAAGGGGATCAGAATTACCTCTCCATCGCCTATCGCAACCGCCTGAAGGTATTTTACCGCCCCTCAACGTTGCCAGGGCTGTCACTGGAAATCCTGGATAAGGTGAGCTGGCAACGGCAAGGGGAAAAACTGCTCGCTAAAAACCCCACGCCATACCATATCAGCTATGCCTCCGTGCAGTTATCTGGTTATGGCATCGCCTCGGTAGCCGGCACAGATGGCGGCATGATCGCCCCCTTCTCTGAGCAAACCTTTCAACTAAAACGCGATAACAAGGTCATTGCGGTGCCGCCAAATAGCGTAATCACCAAGGCGATTAATGACTACGGGGCTTTTATTGAAAAAACATACCCGTTAGGCCGCTGACATAACCCTTTTTCAGAGTATTGGCTTATCTGAGTCATCAAGGACGCTATGACTAGGTGTAAACCGACAATAAAAACCGTGCTGAAGTGGTTTCTTTCATGTGCCATGGTTTCGGCCACTTCCAGCTATGCGGCAGACACGCCGGAAGAAGTGACATTCGACCCCAGTTTTTTCCCTGGCGGTAAGGTAGGAACATTTGATCCGGCTCAATTCAGCCGCAGTAACGTCGTTGTTCCTGGCATCTACACCGTGGCGATCGAGCTTAACGGCCAACGGATCGGCAATGAAAAAATCCAGTTTAAGGCCCAGCCGGGCAATAACCTGCAAACCCTTCCCTGCTATCCGGGCAGTTTCTTTTCGTTGCTCAATTTGAGCGCAGAGAAACTGTTGGCTCAGATCCCTGCCGTGCAATTGGCGCCATTAGTGCAAGAGGGCTATTGCGGTTCACTCAGTGAACTCCTGCCCGGGACGACCGTCAGTTTTGATGTCGGCGAGCAAAAGCTGACGTTGACGATACCGCAGTTGCTGCTCAACAGGACACCGCGTGGCTATGTCAATCCCGAGCTGTGGGAGGATGGCTTAACCGCCTTGATAGTGAACTACAACGCCAACGTTTATCAGTCAAGACAGCGGGAAAACAGCAACACCTACGGCTATCTCGGGCTGCGTAACGGTCTGAATTTCGGCCCTTGGCGCGTGCGAAATAACGGCAGCATCAATTGGTCCTCGGGAGAGAGTGGCGGGGATTACACAAGCACATCTTCCTATATCAGCCGCGATGTTACCGCGCTGCAATCTCAATTGATCCTGGGTGACGCCTTTACCAGTGGCGAACTGTTTGACGGCATACGTTTCCGAGGGGTCAGACTTTATTCTGATGACCGCATGCTACCTGACGCTCTACGTGGCTACGCCCCCGTAGTTCGTGGCATAGCCAATACCAACGCCAGAGTGATCATTACTCAGAATGGTTACACGCTCTATACCACGACGGTATCTCCGGGGCCTTTCGAGATTAACGATCTCTACCCCACCAGCTATGGAGGGGAATTGACCGTACAAGTAGAAGAGGCCAATGGCCAAGTCAGAACCTTCACGGTTCCTTATGCTTCAGTGACTCAAATGTTGCGGCCAGGAATAAGCCGCTACGAAGTGGCTGCGGGTAAAGTGAATAGTGATGGGTTGGCAAACAAGCCTGAGTTTGGCAGCCTGACCTACCAGTTGGGCCTGAGTAATTTCATCACCGGCTACACCGGCGCTACCGCCAGCAAAGGGTACCTTTCGGCCTTATTGGGTGGTGCCATGAACACGTTTATCGGCGCACTTTCATTGGATGTTACACAAGCGAAAACCCGGTTGCCCGGCCAGCATCCGCGTTCAGGGCAAAGCTATCGTATCGGCTTCAGCCAGATGTATCCAGAAACACAAACCAGCTTCTCAGTAGCCGCTTATCGTTACTCAACCGACGGTTTCCTGAGCTTAAATGACGCTGTGCAGCTGCGCGATCTGGCACTGCGTAATGGAAATATCGATGCCTATGGCCGTCAACGCAGCCTGTTTACGCTTTCGGTCAACCAGCAACTGGGAGAAGGCTGGGGAAGCCTGTATGCCACCGGCAATCATACCTCTTACTGGAACCAGAGCAGTTCACAACAGAGCCTGCAGCTAGGCTATAGCAACTTCTGGCGCAATCTCAGCTATACCCTTTCGGTCAACCGAACGCTAAGCGGGCAACTCACAGGAAATACAGAAGAGACAACGGCGGATCAGCGGGAAACCCAATACGCGTTGACGCTCTCGTTACCGCTAGGCTCGAACCCCCATGCGCCAACGCTCAATGCTACCGGCACTACCGACGACAAGGGGAGCACTGGCCTGATTGGCCTGTCGGGCAATGCGGGTGAACAGAATCAGTTTAACTATGTCGTCAGCACCAGCCGTAATACTGAAGGCAATAGCAACTTTTTCAACGGTGGCGTTGGCTACCGCTCATCCTTTGCCCATATGGGCGCAAACTATAGCTATGGGCAGGGAAACCGGCAGGTTTCAGCAAGCATGGATGGTGCTCTGGTAGCCCACCGTGGCGGTATCACTTTAGGGCAATCACTTGGCGAAACAGGCGGTCTGGTACGGGCACCTGGTGCTGAAGGCGCTCTCGTCACCGGCGCTCCCGGCGTTCAGATCGACCGTTTTGGCTATGCCATCGTCCCTTACCTGCGGCCCTACTATCTCAATCAGGTCGATATCGATCCCAAGGGCAGTTCACAGGACGTGGAGTTGCTGTCTACCCGCAATACCACCGCCCCCCGCGCCGGTGCATTGGTCCTGCTTGATTATGAAACCAAACGCGGCAAGGTGACCTACATCAGAGCCAAGCGACCGGACGGTAGCCCACTGCCCTTCGCTGCCAACGTCTATGATGCACAGAACAACGCCGTGGGGGTTGTCGGCCAGGCCAGCCTGGTGGTGGCGCGCGATCTCGACCTGAAAGGCGTGTTGCAGGTGAGATGGGGGGATAGCCAGGCAGAGCATTGCAGCATCCATTATTCGCTGCAGCCAGGCACCTCTGTAGACAGCAGGCAATTGATTCAAGGAGTCTGCCAATGACGAAGTGCCCACACACAATGAGAAACAACATGAAAAGACTATTCGCCTCAGCAACGGCGATATCACTGATGTTCTGCGGCGGCCTGTATGCGCAGAATGCGCTCGCAGCAAGTGCGGGTTGTGATTGGGATAGCTCCTCCGCAGTCAAAGCTCCGCTTGATACCCGATTGACCATCGGCGGCTATGTTACCGTGGGAGAGGACCTTCCAATCGGCAGTGTCATCTATTCCCAACGTATCCAGACTAATGGCAACGGTGCCAGTCTGCTGTGCCGTGCGGGGGTTTATGATCTGGTTAACTCCGTAATCAGCGCCCCCCATGGCCAATCCAGTTACCGTGACGCGACGTTTCCCACCGTGTTCAATACCAATATTTCTGGCGTCGGGGTAGCCCTGTGGCAAGGTACCCCCGATGGTAACAGCGGCTCCCATCTACAGCTCCCTGGTAGGCTTACTGCTTTCTTTTCACCCAGCAGCGAAAGCGTTTTCAACTTTACCGGCCAAGACGATGCTGCAGTCAGTTTTAATATTGCAATGATTAAAATCGCCGCCAACATCGGCAGCGGAACTATTAGCAGTAGCGATCTCCCCAGGTTCAAAACCTCATTCGACGGCAATGGTGAAAGTTTTGTCTATCAACAAGCGAGGATAGTGGGCAACCTGACGGCGATCCCGGCGACCTGCAACGTTGGCAACAATTATTACCTGCCGCTCGGGGAGCACTATCCTGATGAGTTCAACGGTATCGGCAGCACGGCAGGCAGCGCCGAGACCCAGATTGTGCTGTCGGGTTGCCCCGCCTTCTATGGTTCAACCTCTTACGGCGTATTCAAGCCCAACGTTATCAGCCTCAAGCTGACACCGCGCAACGGATTTATTGATGCCGAACGCGGGATCTCGAAACTGAATACCACCGCCGGTGACGCAGCCTCAGGGGTAGGTGTCCAACTGAGCTTCAGGCAGGAAAACGGCAACTACCAATGGGCAAAATTCAACCAGAGCATCAATCTGGCAAATTACATTACCTTCCTTGAAGACCGCGGCAGCGATTACAGCCTGGGCGTCAAGGCGACTTATGTTCAAACCTCAACCCCTATCCGGGCGGGAAGGGCTGATGCCCAAATAGAGTTTATGATCACTTACCAATAACCGGGAGTGGAGAATGAAGATAATGAATACGCAGAGAATACTGTCTCTGCTGGTGCTTATTTGCTGCGTCAACAGCGTTGCAGCCGCCTCGACTGGCATACTGAACGTCACTGGCTCCATTAAGCTCGCGACCTGTTATTTTGACAGCGTCGAGGGGCAAGAACACAAGGACTACGACTGGATGATGCCGCAGGTCTCTGTGGGGAGCCTACGCGCAGCCGGTATGACTCATGGCCGTTCGCTAGGCAGCATCCATATCGGCGGGGTACATTGTACCAACGGTTACACGCCCTATATTACGCTGGGAAATGGGCCCACGGTCAGTCCGGATACCGGCAACCTGGTCAATACGCTGAGCGGCGAGGCCGAAAACGTCGAAATCCGGCTTCTGATGAATGACAAGCCGCTGGATTTACGCACCGGCCCGCGCGTTGGCTGTGCCGTTATTGTCGATAACCGCAGCCAGTGTGATATCGGCTATGAGTATTATGCCACCGGGCGCGCAACCCCCGGAAAAGTGAAGAGTGCGGTACTGTTTAATATCAGCTATGACTGATTTCTTCAGTGCACCGAGCAAATTGATGCCTGCGCTTGTCCGGTAGCAGGCATCACCCCATCTACGGCATATTTCGTCCAGAGTAAATCTCCTGCATCTCTTTACACAACAGCTTGCTGATCTCCAGTTGCCGGGCCTCGCTGAGGGTGTGTAACCTGGTGCTGAACAGGTAATCATGCAAATCGAACGCTTTTAGCAACATCTTGGTATGGAAGATATTTTCCTGATAAACGTTTACATCCACCATCTGGTATAGCGACTTTATCTCTGGCGAAATGAAGTTTTGGATCGAATTGATCTCATGATCGATGTAATGCTTCACCCCATGCACATCCCGGGTAAAACCTCTGATCAGGTAATCGATCGTCACAATATCTGACTCCAACTGCTGGATCAGGTAGTTGAGGGCTTTCAGCGGCGAAATCACCCCACAGGTCGAGACGTCGATATCGGCTCGAAAGGTGCAAACCCCACACCCAGGGTGACTTTCCGGGTAGGTATGAACGCAGATATGGCTTTTGTCCAAATGCGCCACGACGGACTCTGGCTGGAGAGGTTTGACGCCATTTGGGCTTATCGGCTCCTCACTGGCGAGAATAGTCACGCTGGCACCTTGAGGCTCATAGTCCTGGCGGGCAACGCTCAACACGTTGGCCCCAATCAGCGAACAGGTTTCAACCAGGATCTCGGTCAGACGGTTAGCATTATATTGCTCGTCTATGTAGGCGATATAGCCGTCGCGCTCCTCTACCGTCTCGGCGTAACAAATATCATAGATACAAAAACTCAGACTCTTGGTCAGATTATTGAATCCGTGCAGCTTGAGCCTTGGCAATTTACTTTGCCTCCCTTGTCCCTTCACCTAATTGCATACGGGCAACGCATTCCGGCAACCCAGCCTTAATCATGGTTTCATCATTTTTGACGGTGATAAACAGGCACTGTTTATCCTCATCAAATGCCAGGCTGTTGGGATGCGGAGCCATAGGTATGGTCTGTAGCAGGCAATAGCGGGCAGTATCAAATACCGTTAGCGTGCCTTCGCCAATATCCACGCGAATGCCTTTGCGATTGGCGACGTACAGCCTTTGCCGCTCGCCATCCCACGCCAGGCCGATCGGCACTTCATCCGTTGCCATACGTGCAATAACGTCGCCATTATCGGCGTTCAGAGCGAAGACCTGATGACCCGCGCTACGGGCAACATATTCACGTTCCAGATGATTGTTACGCCAATCGCTACGGTCAATGCCCTGATCGACACCGAAGATCCGGTTTTGCTGTGGGTCATAGACCATATTAAGCAGTTGATCGGCTTCGATCTCCCATCGGGAAACGATCGCCAAGCTATCTGGATCAACAACAAACAGCTGGCCCTGCATGTTTGATACGAAGACACGGCGCCCCGTTTCATCCAGCGTGATCCCCACTACGTTATAGCCGAAACCGTGAATAATCGTCTCCAGTTGGCCCTTGCGGGTATCCACCACCAACAGCACGCTATCGATACCCAACCCCAGCCCTGGCAAGAACAGGCGCTCACTCCGTGGATCGAAAACCAACTCCCGCAGCTTCCATGGAAAACCTTCGCTCACGCCAAAACGCTCCAATTCCCGCAATAAAAAAGCCTGCCGCTCGCCGACAATCCCTTCTCGTTGATACAGTTGCTTGAAAGCAATTTCCTGCATCAGCGCAATGGTGGCGATCGGCCGATTGGCGGCGATATCCACCACGGCGACGGTGCCGTTAAACCCCTGGGAGAGGTAAAGATGCCCACGGCGATCGTCCAGCGCCACGCCAAACCCTTTGACTTGCAACGGGATCTCTTCCTCAACGGCCAGGGTTTGTGGATTTATCCGCAGTACACGGGATTGCCGCTCATCCTCCCAATCGGGAGAGCTGACAAACAGAGCCTGCTGTGAGGTGCTATAAACCAACTCTACCAGGGTTTTAGCCGGGTAGATGCGCCGAATATCGGTCAACGGCTCCTGCTTCATAACACACTCCTGTTATGGCGTAATGCATCAAGCCGTAGCGCCGGTTGACCAACGGAATCGGCCATAACGGCAAACACCTGACGAGTCGTTTGGACGATCTGCTGCACCTGCTCGCATGAATAGCGATCGGTGCGATAGCTCAACATGACGCGAACCGAAGGCTCGCCGTCGATTTGCTCTTCCATCACCTCAAACTGCAACCCCAGCACCGATTCCGTTTTCTCGGGATCGATCTGGCGAAAGCGGATCTGCTGGCCGTCGGCCAAGCTAAACGACCCGTTAAGCTTATTTTTGGCATGGAGCTGAATGAAGACCTCAAACATATGGCTGTCGCGCGGTGCGCAATCACCAAACAGCTTTTCTTCGACCAGATCGATCGGGATGTCGCTAAAAGGCAGTGAATCATTTATCTGCCGTTTCACGTCATCGATCAGCGCGTTCAGCGTGGTGCCATCGGCAAAACCGATCCGATGGGCGACAACGGTGGTGAAGTAACCGATGGTATCGAAAAATTGCGCGTCGTTACGCCCAGAGGCCGAAGTGCCAATAACCAGATCTTTCGCGCCACCAAGCAGATGGAGTGCCGCAGCAATTCCGCTGTATACCACGTTAAACAGTGAGGCACCCTGCTGTTTCGCCAGGCGGTAAAGCCCAGTGGTGACGGCGTGTTCCAGTTTGAACTCAACCCAGTTGCCGGAGTGAGAAGCCGCATCGGCCTGTTGCGTTTCGCTGGCAAAAATCGATGCCGAAGACGGTGCATGGTGCAAACGTTCCAGCCAGAACCGCAGATGTCGATCGTTGACCCCGGCCTGTTGCTGTTGGATTGCGAACGCGTGGAACGGCGCGGGTGTCTGCTGCCACTCCGGTGCCGATCCGGCGAAACGGCTTGCCATCGCCAAAGCCAATTCATCCATCAGGATATTCACCGACCACTCGTCCAATACAATATGGTGGAACAATAGCGACACCACCTGTTGGCCATTTTCCTCATCCTGCAGGAAGGTGATGCGTACCGGTAACTCATCATCAAGCTCAAAGTGGTGGCTGGCTGCGCGCTGTAGCGCCTGATCCAGCGGCACATCCTGAGACTGTGAATGCCAGAACCATTCGTATTGAGACAGCATCTCCGGCGGAACGATCTGCTGATAAACCTCGCCGGAAATGTCGACAAACAGGGTGCGCAAAGCCGGATGACGCAGCAAAATATCCTGGAAGGCCTGGAAGAAAAGCCCTTCATCAATCGGGTCGAGAAAGCGCAGCGCAAAGGGAATATTGAAGGCCTCGCCGCAGCCTAGCGCCTGATAGATTTTCCACAATGACCGTTGCGCGAGCGATAATGGAGCCTGCGGACTCAGCAATGCCAAACTCTCCGCTTGCTTACCCGGCGAAGTGGCCACGTTATTAACTATGTAGGCATAGCGCGCCAGTTGAGCCGCGCTGGGATAGCTGAAGAGATCGTTGATATTGATCTCAAGATGCTGCTGGCTCTTCAAACGGCCAATAATGCGGGTGGCAATCAGCGAGTGCCCGCCGCAATCGAAGAAATCATCATCTTCTCCCATCGTGGGCACGGCGAGCGCCTCGCGGAAGGCTTGCAGGATATGTTGCCGTATTGCCGCATCAGATCCCGGCGTGACAGAGGAAGCCACTGCCCCCGGAAATACGGCCACCGAGGTCTGCCGAGCGGCACAATCTGGCAGGGGCAAGAGCTCCATAATGAATGGCTCAGAGGAGTGCGAGAGAACTTGTTGCTGATACAGTGCACTGACCTTTTGCGGTATATCTCGCCAATCCAGCGATGCCGACAGAATGCGATGCACCACCATCCCCAGAATGCCCCCCCTGTCGCCGGAAAACAGCATAAAGCGCAGTGGTGGTGCCTGTTCCAGGTCAAAAGGTATCGCTTTGGCGCTTAACAGGGCGTCAATAGCTTCCTGGGGATGGCGGATCGTCTGGATGGTCAACGCTGGCGGTGAACACGTATTGTCACTGCGCATCAGCCCGCGCTCACCATAAACGTAACGGGCGTTGATACCTGGCAATTGCCGTTGGGTTTGTTCCAGTACGTTGACCAAGCGGCCATAATCCACGGCACCGGTTAACTGCCAGGCCAACACCTGTTGGCCTTCCCCATGTAGCTGTTGCTGGTGTTCGAACCAGGCCTGCTGCTCAAACTCGCTAGCGGCTTCTTCTTCGCCGCTGAATTCGCTAAAACTCGTGTTCACATTTCCCTCCCAGGCAAAAACCTGCTGCGCCTTTCATTGACGATAGATGGCCTTAGAAATCCAGTTGGACAACGGCGCCAACCAGCCGTGGCCGCTGAATAACCGCGGTAGAAACGTCGTTATTCATCACCATGACGCGTTTATCAGAATCAAACAGGTTTTGCGCAAACACGCTGACGCGCCCCTGCTTGAAGGTATAAGCCAGCTGCATATTGGCAATCACTCTGGAAGGGATTTTCCCGCGTGGATCGTTGTCGTACTGGGAATAATAGGTATCGGAAAGCGTTACATTACCGCTTAACTCCAACCCCGGCATAAGATTATATTTCGCCCCCATATTGGCGGTGACTGCCGGAGCGCGCGGTAATTCATGCCCATCGATTCTGCTGTCAGAGAATTTCTTGATTTTTGTTTTTAATAACCCTACTGAGCTATTCAACTCAAAATTCCCCGTCGGTTTCCAGATAGCCCCAAGTTCAGCACCATAGGTTTCGACTTTATCTGCATTGCGGATCATCATTGAGCTCATAGTGGAGTCCAGATAATACGGCAGTTGCATGTCTTTATAGTCGTTATAAAACAGGTTGGTGATCACCTCGAGATCAAGATCTTCAATGCCATGGCGGCTATACAACTCATAGTTCCAGACATATTCAGGATCGTAGGTATAGTTGATCAGGGGGGCTGAAAACGTCATCCCAGCGCCACCGCCGTTATAGCCGCGAGCCACCTTGGCACCAAAGGTTTGCCGCGATGAAGGCTTCCACGCAACATCCAGCTTGGGCAGGAACACATCCCAGGTTTGATCAAAATCGACCTTACGCGCCTTGCCGCCCTTACGTTGACGGTGCTCTCTCTCCACTCGGCTGGCGGCGGTAATATCGATATGTGGCAACACGGCCCAGGTCAATTCGCCAAAGGCGGCGTAGGTATCTGTTTTATCCTTGAACGGGCTACCGCCAGGGAACAGGTTAACAAACTCATCCTGCGACGCATGGAAGTAACGCGCACCAACCAGGCCACGCCAACGATCGTTTGGTGTACCGAAAAGTACCAGCGGCTCCATTTGGAACTCTTTGCCTTCGATGTCGGCCCACGGCAGCGCTTCTGCGGTACGGCGATGGTTACTAAAATCGGTATAAACAAACTTGTTCTGGACGCTTAACTGCTCCGACGGCTCCCAGGCAATATCCCAAATGCCACTGGTAGATTGGGTCTCAACGACTGGGCGACGCCGGTCAAAACGGGAGCTGGCATGGTTAGCCGGGCTTAGCGCTTCATTCTGCGGTGCCTGGCTTTCATAGTGATTTATCGAAAGTTTAGTGGTGAGATCACGTAGCCCGGCGGGGTTATACAGCAGCTTCCCACGGATGTTGGTCACTTCGATTTCGCGTGGATTACCCACAGGTTCGTAGGAGATCAGATCGACAAAACTCTCCCGCCGCTGACGATCGGCGCTCAGGCGAAACGCCAATTGATCCTCAACAATCGGCCCCGATAGCATGGCAGAAGCCTGAGTAGAATCCTGATTTCCGCCCCCGGCCCTGACTGCCGAAGTCCAGTCAAACGTCGGATCCTTGCTGCTCATAACCACCGCACCGGCAATCGCATTACGACCCTGAATGTAGTTTTGCGGCCCTCGGTAGACTTCGACCCGTTGCATATCCCAAAGGGATTGCGGCCCGACGGCTAATTCGTTATAGGTTAAGGAACGCCCATCGAGCGAGAGGTTCATACGTGGCCGCGTACCGCTGAGGAAGGCATTGGCGCCATTGGCTGGCCCTGAACCATCAATACCGCGAATGGTTGGAATATCGTTACCAATGCCCGTATCCAGGACGTTGGCCGTCATTTTTAATAAATCGGATACCTGCGTTGCACCGGGCAGGGAATCTATCCGCGCATCGTCAAACACCTCAATACTGGATCCGGTATCGTAAATAGTACGTCTTACTTTTTCCCCGGTAACAATAATGGTATCAGGCTCGTTATTCTCATTGCGTATTGGAGCATCATCGGCAGCAATGGCATCCGCTGCGGCGAAAACACATAACCCCAGCATGACGGAGGGCATATGATATTTTTCATAAATACGTTGGGGCCTGTTACATAATGAAACCGGGCATTTTTTATCACCCTTTAGTTCGCTCATTGATATCTCCTTTGCCAAATGCACACTAAATTTTTATTTTTCAACTGAGCGACAAAGAACACACTGCTTAATTGCTGGTCTTTACGACCTTATTATTCGTCATCCACCAGGATTTCCCGAGGTACGTCGGCCAAGAAACAAGCAAGCCAACGCATGCAAACGATAATCATTTACAATATTGAATGCAAATCAATTTGATCATATTTGCGACACTCATCCCTTAGCCTTAGCGACAGCCGCCACGCAGTAGCAGAGCCAGCAAGTACCCGCCACCTATCATCCCCGTCATTAATCCTACCGGCATCATCAGCCCTGATGGCTGTATCTGAGCGACAATATCGGCCCCTAACAACAGGCAGCCGCCCACCAGACCCGCACCGATCACTGGCAGGTTCGAACTGCGTGTCAGGCGGATTGCCAGCTGTGGAGCCATAAGCGCGATAAAGGCAATCGGCCCTGCTGCGCTGGTTGCCACCGCAGCCAAAATCACGCCGCAAAACGTCATAATCTTGCGGATGAGATCAACACGGACACCCAACTGGTGGGCTACCTCATCCCCCATTGTCATGATGTTCAACGCCCTGGCACATATCAGCACCACCGGCAATAACAACGCGATGCTGGTGGCCACAGGGATAACGTGCAGCCAGTTTCTCCCCTGTGTGGTTCCCGCCAGCCACAAAGTGGCCATCACGGCGTTATCAATATCGCCTTTAACCAGCAGCAAACCATTGAGGGCACTGAGTACCGCACCAACACCAATGCCCATCAATATCAGACGGTATCCCTTTACCACGCCGTGATGATGGGCTAACCAGTAGACCAGCAGCGACGTCGCCAGCCCCCCGGCCATGGCCGAAAGCACAATCGCCACGGTGTTACCGTTAAGCAGGACAATCTGCACAATCGCACCGGTTGCCGCACCGGTGGTAAAGCCAATGACGTCTGGCGATCCGAGCGCATTGCGCGATACGGACTGAAAAATCGCCCCGGAGATGCCCAAGGCGCCCCCAACGAAAACCGCCGTCAACACGCGCGGCAGACGGATCGCCCTGACAATTTGCTGCGCCATGGGATTTCCTTCCCCCGTGATGGCTTGCAGCACGCTCGATACCGGCAACGTAAAGCGCCCCACTGTCAGAGCGAAAGCGGCAGCAACCAGCAGCAGAGAGGCCAAAGCCAGGCATACCAGCACCGTCCTGTTGACGCTCATACCCGTTCCCCCTGCCAACGCTTCACCAGCAACACAAAACAAGGACCACCAGTTAGTGCCACCATGACGCCAACGCTGACTTCACCGGGATAGCCAACGATGCGCCCCAGAATATCAGCCAACAACACCAGCATGGCGGAAAGCAGCATGGCCCAAGGCAATAGCGCTCGATGCTGCAATCCGGCAATGGCACGGGCAAAATGCGGCGCGGTCAGGCCAACAAAAACGATTGGCCCAGCCGCCGCCGTGGCCGCTCCGGCCAGTATCACGATAATCAGCGCGGACATGACCACCAGCCTGCACGGATTAACGCCGAGCGCCTGGCCAGCATCCGAGCCGAGTGCCGCAATATCCAGCATTTTGCTGCTGGCCAGCGCCAGCAACAGCCCTACGCCCACCAGCATGGCAACCGGGAGCAGTACGTCGAACCCTCTTCCCTGTAACGATCCAATCACCCAGTGCCGGAAGCGATCGAACGCCTCTGGTTCACTGTTGATAATGACAAGCTGAGTCAGGCTAAGCAGCACAATGGTCAGCGCGGCCCCGGCCAGCACAATCCTTACCGGGTTATTGCCATCAATGCCTCCCACCAGCAACACCGCAACGCTGACTATCGCCGCACCGGCCACGCCAAACCACATACTGCTAAAGACATTCGTCACATCAAACACCGCGATTGACAAGACGATCGCCAACGTGGCACCGGCATTCACCCCGAGCAGGCCGGGATCTGCCAGAGGATTACGGGTGAGCGTTTGCATGATGACGCCAGCCGCGCCAAGTGCCGCCCCAACCACCATTGCCAATAAGGTGCGCGGTAGCCGTAGATAGCAGACCAGTAAATGCTCGCTGTTGTGCGGATCAAACTGCGTGAGCGCCTGCCAAATCACCGCTGGTGGAATAGGGCGAGCACCGAAATAGAGGCTGAAGCAACCGAGAACCAGCAGTAAAATCAGGCCAGAGACCAGGCCAGCCTGTCGCAAAGCACGCATTTCACCGCTCCTGCGTTGGACTGCCGGCAAAATGGCGGACAATGTCTGCCACCATCTCACTGGCGCTGTAGTAATCCACCCGGAACGCATGCGCGCCAAGGCTGTAAACCCGGTGTTGTTGTACCGAAGGCAAGCGCTGAAGCAGTGGGTCATGTAGAAATTCGTTGATCCTGACGTCGCCTGCGCTCAACAGAAACGTGGTGCCCGCCGTTAACTGCGTCAGATTCTCATATTCGGCCCAGATAAAGTCGCTTGAGCGGGTAAGATTGCTTTGCCAGGCCGGGTTAGGCGCTTCGATCGAAAATCCTAACGACTCGAGTAAACGGGCATGCACGCTGGCCGGTGTTGCCACGGGGTTGACCGTTCCCGGGCCGTTAAAATTGATAATATTGGCTTGTCCATCAGGCAGATGGATTTGCGGGCGGGCGTTGGTAAGCAGCGAGTCAAAGCTGCCGATCCGCCGTTCAACCTGCGCCTCAAGCCCCAGCGCGGCTCCCAGCTCACGGGCCAGAGCTTGCCAGGTCTGGTTGCCATAATTCACGATAATGACCGGCGCAATGGCCCTCAGTTCAGCCAAATGAGCGCGCGATGAGTCTGCACCATTGATTGAGACGACGATCAAATCGGGGGCTGTGGCATAGGCCAGTTCGAGATCAACACTGCCCGCAGGCCAGGCTTTAGCAATGTTGCGCTGCTCGGCCACCTTGACCCATTGCCCAAAGAACTGGCCGTTCACGGCCGTCGCGCTGGCGACAACCGGCGCATCAATCGCCAGTAACGTTCCGGTGACACTGACGGAAGTAGAAAGAATACGGCCCGGAGGGGACGGGATCTGAGTGAAGGAGCCATCCGCGTTGTGAAACGCCCTGGGCCAACCTTGTGCAAATACTTGGCCGCTGCCCATCAGCAAGGCCAGTAATAATAAAAACCCAAACACGGGATGACGACGTTTACCCGGTAACAACCTCATCTTCTGCTTGCTCCCTGTGCATAGCCCCGAGGTGCCATCTCAGTGACCACGGAGTGAATTTATGTGCCTCGTATAACCTTACCCTGCTCAATGTATCGCCAACAACATAAAAAAGAATAATTTTCATTCGCATTAAGCTCTGTTATATATTTAGGCGGCTTCCGTTGGCCAATCAGGAACGATATGCAATGAAATCATTGACTCCAATGCAGGCGGCCTCATGGGTAGGCAGGCACTCTGAGCAGGCATTAGGCGGCGTTGCCGCACATTTGTACGCAGAATTCGATGGCACCATCACTGATATCCCCCGCTTTCGGCACGCTGTGGACGCGCTCTATCGCACGCACCCAATGCTGCGTCTTCATGTCACCGCAGAAGGGCTACAGCATGTGGTTGCCAGTCATCCACCACTGGGCATCGATGATTTTTGTCATTACCCACCAGCCGAAGTACAACGATTGCTGGCTGACAAGCGGCGGCGCATGGAGAACCAGCAGTTGCTGCGTGATCAAGGCTATCCGTGCGAAATCAGCCTGACGATATTGCCGGGGCAGGCCAGCCGGCTGCATATCGATCTGGATATGATCGCCGCAGATGCCCTCTCTTTTCGGATCGTGGTGGAAGATCTCGCCCGCTTCTACCAACAACCACCGCCACAGTGCGCCCCAGTGATGGAGGTCGTCTGGTTTCGCTATCTGGCACAGCGTACTCACGATCCGCTGCTGCTTAGCGCCAGAGAACGAGACCGCGCCTGGTGGCGGCAGCGTTTAGCGGATATTCCCCCAGCTCCCGCCATTCCCTATACGGACAGGCAGTGTCAAACCCGCAGAATGGCAATCCAGCTTAATCCCCAAATCAGCCATGCCTTGCAGCGCTGCGCGCGTCACCACCATCTGACGTTAAGCTCGCTTTTCCTTGCATTGTTCAGCCTGACAATGATGGAAGGTTTCAGGCAGCCCAGGTTGCGTATCAACGTACCGACCTTTTTCCGCGCTCCCAAGATTGTGGGCGGTGACGACATCGTCGGTGATTTTTCCGATCTGCTGTTGTTCAGCGCCGAGCTGCGCCCCGATGAAACGCTGCTGCATTATTGCCAACGCACCATGACGCAGCTGCACGAAATCCTGGGTCACGGCGGCTATTCAGGGGTGAGCGTGATGCGCGACCTTTCGCGCCTGCGGGGCCACCTGCAATACTCCCCCATCGTCTTTACCGCCGGGTTCGGCATCTCCGGTGGCGTGCTGTTCTCTGAGCGGGTCGACAGGCAATTGGGTGAACTGGCGTGGGTCATCTCTCAGGGGCCGCAAGTCGCATTGGACGCGCAGGTAGCCTGGATTGGCGATGAAATTCTGATCAACTGGGATGTGCGTGAGGATGCGTTTCCCCCCGGCCAACTGCATCAACTCTTTACGCGTTTTCACACGCTCGCCGAACGCCTGGCCGCGACACCGCAGCATATTGATGACAGCGTTTCCCGCTGGTTGGCACCTCCAGCGGCAGTACGGCAAAAGGAGAAGCAAATGGGGAAACCATTAACGGCGCTCCAGCAGGCTTATCTGCTGGGAAGCAGCGAGCAATGGCCGCTCGGTGGCGTTGCCATGCACGATTTCAGGACCTTTAGGGGGCTCATCGATCCTGCGCACTTCCGCCGTCGGCTGGCAGAGTTGGTTAATCACTTCGCCGCGTTACGCACCTGGGTCGAGGAGGAAACACAGCAACAGCACATTCTGCCTGAGCTGGAGCCTCATCTGGAAGAGATCGATCTACGCGATGCCAGTGAAGAAGACGCAGCTAAAAAAGTGCAACAGCTACGACAGCATTACCAACAGAGCCGTCACGATCCGTCGTCGCCCCCTTGGCGGATCATTCTGATTACCTTGCCTGGCGCAACGGAGTACCTGATTTTCACCAGCTTTGATGCGCTGATCCTCGACGGCCAAGGGATCTCGCATATCATCGCCCGGCTATTTGATGAACAACCGCTTGCGGCACTTGAACAAGACAATGCACCGAGCGAAGCAGATGAAGAAGAGCGGGAGCGGGCAAAAGCCTGGTGGCAAGACAAACTGGCGCAGGTCGTTACCCCATCCCGGCTTCCCTGGCAACAACCTTTGGGCGAGATCGTGCATCCCTGCTGGCGGCGTGAACAACAAATTCTGGATGCCAGCCACCTGAAGCTGCTCACTCGCCTTGGCGCATCCCGGGGGCTGTTTGCCAACACCACTCTGTCGGCTATAGTACTCGATACGTTGGCGCTCTGGTCGGAAGATGAAGCGCTCACGGTCGGCATCCCCGTTGCCTTCCCGGCCAAAGAGGGGCAAGCCACCAATCGATCGACGTTTATTGCCATTCACTACGTCCGTCATAGTCAGCCGTTAGTCGACAATGCCCAACGTTTGCAAGAAGACATTCTTGGCGGATTGCAAAACCTTGCTTGGTCAGGTGTGGATCTGGCTCGCCAATTGTCACCGCGAACCGGACATGCTCCCGCGCTGCCGGTGATCCTGACCAACTGCCTGAGCTGGGAAACGATTCCGGCCAACACGTCAATCCGTGCCGAAAGCGGTCTGACCCAAACGCCGCAGGTCGCACTGGATATTCGCCTAATGTACGATGAGCAGCGCAATTTACTGATAATTGCCGACTATGTTGAGCAGGCTCTCGCGCCAGAACAGGTCAGCGCTATGCTGAATGCAATCCACCAGCGCATGTTGCATATAGTCTCTCAGGGTTCGCTGAATATCTCCGTCCACGAAACGATGAATTACCCGCATTACCGGGCTAACACTCCTGCCAGCACAGCCGTAAGCAACGATTTTCTGGGCCGCATCGCAGAAAATCTGTTTTCCGGCACTCGTGATGGGGTAGCCGTGATCTGTGGCGAACAACAATTGCGCTGGCAAGCACTGGGTGAGCTCGTCGCCAGCATGGCCAACGGACTGCTCGCGCGCCAGTTGGGGCCGGGGAGCGTGGTGGCAATTTATCTTCCACGCTGCCTGGAGCATATCGGTATCTCGCTAGCCTGCTCCCTGTTAGGGATTATCCGGGTGCCAATAGATATTAATTCTCCTACAGAACGAACGGCGTATTTACTGGAAAATTGCCAACCCAAGCTGGTGATATGCGATGAAGACGCCGCAATCCCAGGCTCAGTCACGCCTGATGAGCTCAAATCCGCCAACGTCAGCCCACCTCGGTTTGGCGCTCAAAGCGACAGCAGCCAGCCCGCCTATTATCTCTATACCTCTGGCACCACGGGCAAGCCGAAATGCGTCGTGCTGAATAACCGGGCAACAGCCAACGTGCTTGGGCAAACCCTCGCCTACTGGCAGATCACCGAGCGAGATGTCTTTATCTCGGTAACGCCGCTGCACCACGATATGTCGGTGTTTGACGTGTTTGCCTCACTCAGCGTGGGCGCAACGCTGGTGCTGCCAGCTAGGCATGAGGAAAAAGACGCCATCAGTTGGGGCCGCCTGGTGGCACAACACCGGATCACGCTGTGGTGCTCTGTGCCAGCGATCCTGGAAATGCTGCTGGACTGCGCAACGCCAGAGCAGCTCTCCTCCCTGCGGCTAGTAGCCCAGGGCGGCGATTACATTAAGCCCGCCACCATCCGGTTATTGCGTTCAAGGCATCCTCATCTGCGGCTGATGTCACTCGGCGGCCCGACGGAAACGACTATCTGGAGCATCTGGCACGAGATCATAGCTAGCGACACGGAACAAATTCCCTATGGCAAGCCGCTGGCGGGTACTCAGTATTTTATCTGTCATGACAGCGGTGAACATTGCCCTTGCGGCGTGGCTGGGCGCATCCACACAGCCGGGGCCAATCTGGCCTGTGGCTATCTGGAGAATGGAGCGTTAGTGCAGCACGACTTTGTTGACGTGATGACTCCAGATGGCATTAGCGAGCGAACGTTCCGTACCGGAGACATTGGCTATTACCGGCCTGACGGCGTCATCATGTTTGCCAACCGTATTAATGGCTACGTTAAAATTCGCGGCGTACGGATTTCACTGCCTGAAATCGAAGAAGCGCTGCGCCAGCATCCAGCCATCGAGGATATTGTGGTGCTCGATTACGCGGTGGACGATACGCCAGAAAAGTCGTTGGGTGCGGTCTATCTATCAGCGAATAAAGTCCTGCCTAGCATGTCGGAGCTGCGCATCTTCGCACAGCGCTATTTGCCCGCAACTCACATCCCTGGCCGCTTCATTGTGCAACCCCGCTTTCCCCTCTCGGCAAATGGCAAAGTCGATCGCCATGCGCTGCGTACCGAACTGGAACTATCTCATTCGGCAACGCTCGCCGCCCCGGCGACACCTCAGCAAACGGTACTGGCAATCTATTGCGCCGTGATGGGCCAGCCGCTGCGGCCTGAATGGCATCATCAGACCCCGTTTCTTGCCATGGGGCTGAAACTCAGCCATATGCCAACGCTTAGAGAGAGGATCAACGTGAAACTCGGCGTTTCACTGCCAGTTGCGGCCTTGATTAAGTGCAAAAACGCCGATGAGGTTTGCTCGCTGCTGCATTAAAAAGCCAATCTCCGCCAGCGAACCAGCCCGCTGGCGGAAGATCTTATTGGTTTAGCAGTTGGTAAACCGGCTGCTGCCCCGCTTCGGGCATCATCGCCCTGCTCAGGAAGCTGCGCAGGTGTGTGAACATCTCCTCGACATTCAGGGAAGCATACATCGCAGGATCGGCGTCGATATCGATATGCAGTTCGCTGGCATCCGTACGGCCACGCCAGGTAATGTTAAAGCCATCCCCTGGACCGCTGGCCATGACTTCGCGCTCCGCTTCACAGCCTGCAAACAGCGGAGGATCGAAGGGAAGCACGTTGATCAACGGTGAGAAAAAGTAACGCGTTCCTTTTCCCAACCCTTGATCGGCGGCCAGGATCTCAATGCGATAACGCCCGTGAGCACGCAGGTCGCGCAACGTTTTCGCAATGCGTTTGACGTAGTCAACAACCTTCTCCTGTGGTTCGACCTGAATAAACAGCGGCAAAATATTTACCGCCAACGCCGGGACGCTGGCGGCCACCATGCCACGGCGATTCATGACGGGCACCCAGATTGGCTGTACTTCAGCCTTATTCTCCCCATAAAGCTGAAACGTCAGCCAAGCAGCGGAAAGTGCCAGTAGCAGATCCGGCCAGCCTGTACCACAGCGCTCGGAAAAGGCGCTCAACTGCTGGCTAAAATGTTCAGGTAGTACCGCTTCGCTGTGCAGACACTCCGCGCCGTAGTCCTCCCCTCCCTTTTGCAGAACAGGGAGCGAAGGCGCGTCGGTAACATATCGACGCCAATACTCAGCGTCCTGCCGCGATTTTTCGCTACTGGCATACTGCTGCTCTTCAGCCAGAAAATCATAAAACGCGTGGAAAGGTTGGCTAGCGGTGGCCTTTTGCAGGTGGGCGCGGTAAAGCTCAGCGAGACGATGTTCGATCAGCGCCATGCCGAACCCATCAATAATAATGTGATGTGCCCGGATATAAACGGTGTAATGCGTAGATGAAAAGCGGATCAACCAGATGACCGCCAGCGGCTGACTCAGCAAATTGAGCTGACGCTCAATGTCGGCCTGCATCATCGACTCGGCAACATCGGTCTGTTTTAACTCAATCAGACGTATCCGAGGACGCAGTTGGGGATTACAGCGCTGTAGCGGTAGATCGTCATTGTCAGGCAACTGAAACTGGATGGTAAAAACATCGGTTTCAGCAACAACCTGCTCCAACGCCGCTAACAGCCCCGGTTCATCAAGCTCACCGCGAAGCGTAATGCGGTGGGCGACGGTAGAAACGGGCTGATGCGGGTGAAAGCTAAACTCCTCCCAAAAATCAAACTGTGCCGGTGTCAGCGGCAACCAACGGACTGACTGAACAGTTTCCAACATGTTCCTTCCCTTTTCAGTTTTTCAGTGTTGTGAAACAGCGACGTTTTATTCACCACCCGGTGAACGCCCAGCTTCATCTCAGAGAACGATGTATGGCTCACGACATGCTCAGCACTGAAAATAAAAAGAATAGGTTGCACGATCTGACAGGATGAGTGGCCCATCCATTGATGGAAATAGTAATCATTATCAATAAAAAATGAAATATCTTTGCTGCATTTTCAGCTAAAACCAGGGAAGGGAGGAAAGATCGAAGACGGTACAATAGAAAAGACGAAGCCCTGAGTTATTGCTAACTCAGGGCTTCTGAATGTTGGCGGAACGGACGGGGCTCGAACCCGCGACCCCCTGCGTGACAGGCAGGTATTCTAACCAACTGAACTACCGCTCCGCAACGTTCCCTCTTGCGGGGGAACGAGCCGAATATTACGGTTGCCTCGCCATTCCGTCAACGTCTTTTCTTATAAAAAGAGTCGTTTGCACAGTTTTTCAACGAACACGCGTTGATTATGCCACTTAAGCGTCATTTCTATCCTGACAGGCCGTTATTCGGCTGCTGCGCCACCACGCCACAGACAGCTACCGCCCTTCTTTTGCACCAGATCCAGACGTGATTCGTGAGCCTGCAATTCTGCGTCACTGGCATAGATCACTTTCATCGCCGTAGCCGGGCGTTGGATGCGTTGGATATCCTGGGCTGAATCCGTCTGCTGAGTGTCCCCTTCCATCTGGAAAGCCATCGAAGTCTGGCCACCAGTCATCGCCAGATAGACTTCCGCCAGGATCTCGGCATCGAGCAAAGCGCCGTGCAGCGTTCGCTTGGTGTTGTCTATCTCATAGCGGTTGCACAGCGCATCGAGGTTGTTACGCTTGCCTGGGAACAGGCGGCGCGCCATCAACAGGCTGTCGGTGATGGTGCAGAAGGTATCCGTCTTCGGGATATCTCGCTGCAACATACGGAACTCGTGATCCATAAAGCCGATATCGAACGCTGCGTTATGAATGACTAATTCGCCACCACGGATAAAGTCGATAAATTCAGCGGCGATCTGATCGAAAGTAGGCTTATCCGCCAGGAACTCATCGCTGATACCGTGTACGCCGTAAGCTTCCGGATCCACCAGCCGATCTGGCTTGACGTAAACGTGGAAGTGG
Organism: Serratia sp. Res13-Sevr-LER1-36-b; assembly: GCF_015673035.1. Classification (NCBI taxonomy): domain Bacteria; kingdom Pseudomonadati; phylum Pseudomonadota; class Gammaproteobacteria; order Enterobacterales; family Yersiniaceae; genus Serratia; species Serratia sp. Res13-Sevr-LER1-36-b. Next base: position 81,945 of record NZ_JADACK010000027.1, read on the forward strand.
CGCCCGGTCAGGCGGCGGTTGATCACCTCAACGGCCCCGATCTCAATGATGCGGTGACCTTCGTAGTGAACCCCTAGCTTGTTCATACCTGTGGTTTCGGTATCGAGAACGATCTGTCTGGTTGGTGTAGAGATCATAATGCTGTGCTCACGGCGCTGGTTTATGTCAGACTTGGTTTTTATAAAACTGATAGGAAGAGTCTACCAGAGATGCTTAAACAGGTAGAAATTTTCACCGACGGCTCTTGCCTTGGTAATCCAGGCCCCGGCGGTTACGGCGCAATTTTGCGTTATAAACAGCACGAGAAACTGTTCAGCGCGGGTTATTACCTGACGACCAATAACCGCATGGAGCTGATGGCCGCCATTGTGGCGCTCGAAGCCTTGACCACCCCCTGCGAAGTGGTGCTGAGCACCGATAGCCAATACGTCCGCCAGGGGATCACCAGTTGGATCCACAACTGGAAAAAGCGCGGCTGGAAAACCGCCGACAAAAAACCGGTGAAAAACGTCGATCTCTGGCAGCGCCTGGATCTGGCGATTGCCCGCCACACCATCCGTTGGGAATGGGTCAAAGGCCATGCCGGGCACCCGGAAAACGAACGTTGCGACGTGCTGGCACGCGATGCGGCTGGCAGCCCGACACAGGACGACGTTGGCTACAAGCCCGAAGCTTAAGGCAGTTTGCGATAACTCTTGGTCGCGCCCACTGCGCGGCTGAGAGAGTGTTTTCTCGCCCCCACTTTCATCGGCGTTGGCGTCAGCGGCAAGGTTCGCTTGCGGGCTACAATCATGCTCATACAGCCAAGCGCCGGTAAATGCGTACTCAAAAAAGTCCCTCCCTTGCGCTGCCAGGGCAACACGTGGAAGCGCGTCTGATCCAACACCTCATAATTGAGCAGGCTGAGCCAGTCCAGCAAACGCATCTGGGTAAACATCCGGCTGACGTAAGGCTGGCGTTTGCGCAACCGGGGGATCAACTTCCCCATGCCTAGCAGGCTAAAAGGGTTGAAACTGCTGATCACCAGCCAGCCATCGTCAATCATGACGCGATCGACCTCACGCAACATACGGTGTGGGTCATCGGCATAAGAGAGCGTATGGGCCATTAGGCAGGCATCGACGGACTTGGCTGCAAAGGGCAACTGATAAGGATCGGCCTGCACATGCAGGTTATCCCCGGCCAATCCCACGTTAACCTGATGCGAGATAGCGCACTTTTCACTATCCAACTCGGCGCTGAGATTGCCGATCTTCAACAGATGAAAACCAAACATCTTGGGCCACCAGGGCTGCAACTGCTGCTCCAACGCCTCACGATAGTATTCGCCCCACGGCAACCCGGCCCAGGAGTAAGGGCTAGTGAGCTTTTCTAGAGTCTGGGCTGGTTTCATGGTTTAGTATCTCTTTCAAGCCGTTGCCAACGAGAGGTGTTCCATGAATCTTATCAGCATTCCCGCTTTTCAGGACAATTACATTTGGTTATTGGCTAACCAGCAAGGGCGCTGCGTGATCGTCGATCCCGGCGAAGCTGGCCCGGTATTGGCGGCGTTGTCCCAACGGAAACTGACCCCTGATGCCATATTATTGACCCACCACCACCACGACCATGTCGGCGGCGTAGCGGAAATCGTTGCGCAATATCCGGATCTGCCGGTGTATGGCCCCCAGGAAACCGCTAATAAGGGAGCAAATCGGTTGGTTCAGGATGGCGATATCCTGGAAATTGGCGGGCGTAGCTACACCACCATCGCAGTTCCCGGACATACCTTGGGTCACGTGGCATTCTACAGTGCACCTTATCTTTTCTGTGGAGATACGCTTTTTTCTGCGGGCTGCGGACGGCTTTTTGAAGGGACTGCAGAGCAAATGTACCACTCATTTCAACGGCTCGCGCAACTTCCCGACAAAACCCTAATTTGTTGCGCACACGAGTACACGCTCTCAAACCTTAAGTTTGCCAGGACAATTTTGCCGCAAGACCGCCAAATTGAAACATATCAGCAACAAATTGAGCAATCAAGGGCAAAAGGAGTACCCAGCCTGCCCACAACGTTGCAATTAGAGCGTAAAATTAATCTATTTTTACGCTGCCATGACACTGATTTACAAAAGGAAATAGGCTTTAACTCACCACCGAGCCAGCTTCATTCGGTTTTTTCCGAATTACGCCTGCGCAAGGATGCCTTCTAAGCTTTTAGTTGTGTTTTTTGGCGAAGCAAAGTATCCTTGCTCGTCTTTTAAGCAACTATATTGACACACACATGAAGGCTAAAGCGATACTTCTCGCCTCGGTCTTGTTGGTTGGTTGCCAGTCATCCTGGCAGGATGTACCGGCACCAAAGCAACATGCACAGAGTCTGTCTTCGGCAGGTCAAGAAAGTGAAGCAGGAGAGTACACAGCGAGTTCGGCACGGTGGCTAGACAGTAACAATAGCGCCGCTCAGCAGAACCTGTGGAACTTCATTAGCGACGAGCTGAAGATGGAGGTTCCGGAAAACGACCGGATCCGTGAACAAAAAAGAAAATATTTAAAAAGTAAGAGCTATCTCCACGATGTAACACTACGGGCAGAGCCGTACATGTACTGGATAGTCGGGCAGATTAAGAAACGCAATATGCCGATGGAACTGGTACTGCTACCCATAGTGGAGAGCGCTTTTGACCCTCACGCCACGTCAAGTGCCAATGCCGCAGGGCTATGGCAGATCGTGCCGCAAACGGGTCGCAATTATGGTTTGAAAAACAATCAGTGGTATGACGGGCGCCGTGATGTTGTGGCCTCGACGACCGCTGCGCTTAACATGATGGAGCGTTTGAACCGCATGTTTGACGGTGACTGGTTATTGACCATCGCCGCTTATAACAGTGGTGAAGGCCGAGTCATGCAAGCGGTTAAGGCGAATAAACGTCAGGGTAAGTCCACCGAGTTCTGGGCATTGTCGCTTCCGCGTGAAACGTCAATCTATGTCCCGAAAATGCTGGCACTGAGCGATATCATCAAGCACAGCAAAAAGTACGGCGTCAAGTTGCCAAAAACTGACGAAACCCGTGCACTGGCGCGTATTGATGTCGGGCAGCAGATCCAGCTGACTCAGGCGGCAGAGATGTCTGGGCTTTCTCTCACCAAGATGAAGGCTTATAACCCTGGCTACAAGAAAGGCGTTACGGCACCTAATGGGCCCCATTACATCATGGTTCCCAAAAAGAATGCCGCACAGTTGAAAGACTCGTTGGCCGACGGACAGATAGCTGCAACATTACCAACCACCCAGTTGGCGAAGAACAGTGGCCTGTCAGGCGGAAGTGCGTATAAGGTTCGCTCCGGCGATACGTTATCCACTATCGCCAAACGGTTGAACGTTAAGACCAGCGATTTGCAGAGTTGGAACAATTTGCGTGGCAAGAGCACGCTGAAAGTTGGGCAAACCCTGCAAGTGGCCAGCAATGCCAGAGATAACAGCAGTATCACCTACCAAGTGCGTAAAGGTGATTCGCTATCCAGCATTGCACGTCGTCACGGCGTCGAAATTAACGACGTGATGCGTTGGAACTCAACGATCGGCAAAGCCAGCAGTTTGCAACCTGGCGTGAAGCTGACGCTGTTTGTCAGCAACAAATCGTCGCCGGAAACCTAAGTTTTCGCTACAAAAAAAGCATCCCTCGGGATGCTTTTTTATTGGCCAAATTTCGCTACCAGACCGGTTTATCGGTTTGCGAATGGAACTCCACCAGCAGCGGATTGTGGTCTGAGGCCTGAGTCACCAGCACCGAGGCCTCTGTAACACCCAGGTTGCGGTAAAAGATAAAATCCAACGGACGGCCAAAGGCTTTGCGGCGATGATCGTTGGCGAAATTGACCTCATGCAACGCCATATCGCTGGCAAATTGATACAGGGCGTTGATGCGCTTGCGACTCCAGGCATTAAAATCCCCCGCCATGATCACCGGCCCCCGATGGAGGGCGATCTGCTCACCAATCGGGCCAAGCTGCTTGCTGTAAACATCCACTCCCAGGCTAAAGTTCACCGCGTGGATATTCACGACCATCAACAGCTGACCATCTAATAAAGGGTAGACGGTGATCAACGCCGACTTGGCCAAACGCAGCAGCGGCTCCCGCTCGCGCAACGGGCAACAATACACCGGATGTGCAGCCGCCAGCGTCATCACGCCGGAAGGGTGTTGCGGCAACACAAAGGCGGGCACCTGATCGGCCGCCAGATAGTTAGAGGTGGCAAAGCTGACCAATTCCGGCGTGGTCTGCGCCTCCTGCAATAGCACCAGCTGCGCATCTTTACCGAAGTCTTTCAACACCGAAAGCCAATCGGCACGCTGCTGTTTGAAAATATTCCATACCATCACCCGCAGCGCACCAGACGTAGGCAACGCGGCCCCCGGCGGTAGCGGCTGATTAATGGCACCAGGGAAAATCCGTTCAACTGGCTGGCCCGCAACATACCTCATTGCATAAGTTCGTTTCGGCACGTTATTCGCCTATTTCCCGTTCGGATGAAAATCACGTTGATAGCTACATGGCTACCAAGACTAAATTGAGTATACGCCTGAGCGGCTCTGCCAACATGGCTTTTAGAGATCCAGTTATAGGGGCAAGGCGGGCTGATTTCAATCAATGCTGTGTATGTGTCTGTAAAGGTTCGCGCTGAATGCGAAAAGGCCCACCAATGCGGGCCAAGAAGAAAGGTGCAAGCTGGGATCAGGCGAACTGCCGTTGGTATTGTTTATCCAATCGACCACTAAGGCCAATCAACAACAACGCCCCCACCACAATCAGCGCCCCGATCCAAGGCGTTTGCGCCAACCCTAGTGAGGCCACGGTCTGTCCGCCAATCACGGAGCCCAGTGCGATCCCCACGTTAAAAGCCGCGATATTCAGGCCTGAAGCAACGTCCACCGCGTTCGGTGTGTACTGCTCGGCTTTCTGCACCACATAAACCTGCAATCCCGGGACATTGCCAAAGGCAAATACCCCCATCACCACCACCGTCAGCAGCGCGGCGACGCTGTGGCTGGCGGTAAACTGAAACACCAACAGCAAGGCGGCTAATGCGGCAAAGATAAAGCTCAATGCCCGTACCGCGCCATGACGATCGGCCAGCTTGCCACCCCAAATGTTACCGATGGCTACCGCTATGCCATAGGCCAGCAAAATCCAACTGACGGCCGGTGCCGAAAAACCAGCCAGCTCCTGCATCATCGGTGCCAGGAAGGTAAAGGTCGTGAATACTCCACCGTAACCCAACGCGGTAACGGCGTAAATCAGCAACAGGCGCGGGTGAGTCAGCACTTGCAGCTGATCGCGGATGCTGGCACTCGCCTGGTTCTTGATGTTGTTCGGGATCAGGATGAGGCTGGCAATAATCGCTACCATTCCAATCAACGACACCGCCAGGAAGGTCTCACGCCAGCCGAAGTGCTGGCCGATAAAGGTGCCTAGCGGCACGCCGGTCACCAGCGCAACGGTTAAGCCACCAAACATGATGGCGATTGCCGTTGCCGCCTTCTCTTTGGCTACCAGGCTGGTCGCAATGGTTGAACCCACCGAGAAAAACACCCCGTGCGCCAGGCCAGTCAGTAAACGAGCAACCACCAGTGACTCATAGCTCGGTGACTGCCAGGCGAGCAGGTTGCCAAGGGTGAACAGCACCATCAGCCCCACCAGCAACAACTTGCGCGGCACACGGCCAGTTAAAGCGGTCAGTACCGGCGCACCAATCGCCACCCCAATGGCATAAAGAGTCACCAGCAGCCCTGCGGACGGCACGGTGACGTTCAACTGCTCGGCGATGGTCGGGATCAATCCGACAATCACAAACTCCGTGGTGCCGATGGCATAGGCACTGATGGTCAAGGCAAGTAAAGCGAGAGGCATTGCTAACTCCAAAATAGCGTTCGGGTTGATAGCGGTGATTATCTGCCTGTGCTTAAATGATAAAAATGCTCAAAATTTCAAATAAATTTTGCTGATGGAGCAACAATGAAGGCAAATTCGGATGAACTGATCACCTTTGTCACCGTGGTGGAATGCGGTAGCTTCAGCCGCGCGGCGGAGCACTTGGAACAGGCAAACTCGGTGGTCAGCCGTACGGTAAAAAAGCTGGAGAGCAAGCTGGGGGTCACGCTGCTCAATCGCACCACCCGCCAGATAAGCCTGACGCAGGAGGGAGAAAACTATTTCCGCCAGGTGCAGAAAGTCCTGAGCGATATGGCCGCGGCGGAAAATGCGCTGATGGAGAGCCGCCAGCGGCCCCAGGGCCTGTTGCGCGTGGATGCCGCAACGCCGGTCGTGCTGCACGTACTGACCCCATTGGTTGGCGAGTTTCGTGCCCGCTACCCCGAAATGTCGCTCTCGCTGGTCTCTTCAGAAACCTTTATCAACCTGATTGAGCGCAAGGTCGACATTGCCATCCGCGTAGGGGAACTGACAGACTCAAGTTTGAAGGCGCGCAAACTGATGACCAGCTATCGAAAAATTGTGACGTCACCCGCCTATCTGAAACAGTTCGGTACCCCGCAAAGCGTGGAGGATCTGGCCCAACACTGCTGCATCGGCTTCAACGATCTGCCCAATCTGAACCGTTGGCCATTAGCCTGCGCCGATGGCCGGCAGTTGGAGATCGTACCGGGACTGACTACCAACAGCGGAGAAACACAACGCCACCTTTGCCTGCATGGCAACGGCATCGCCTGTCTGTCGAACTTTATGATCGATGAGGATATCCAGCGTGGGGATTTGGTGCAGCTCCTGATCAAGGAGACGCTGCCGGTTGCCATACCGGTCAATGCGGTTTATTACAGCGACAGCGCCGTAAGCAACCGCCTGCGCAGCTTTATCGACTTTCTTAGTGAAAGCCTCACACCTCGCTAACCTGTCCGATGTTGTAACCAGAATGCGGTGGGAGTCAGGCCACCCAGCTTCTTCTGCGGCCAATGTTGGTTATAGCTGGCACAGAGCGTCTGCAACACGTTATCCAGCGATAAGTTCTCCGCCGCCGGTAGCAACTGCGCCAGTTGGCTTTCTAGCCGCAGCACAACCTCCACTTGCAATAACGCGGGTTGTTGCAACTTTATCCCCTGCTCCCGACACCATAGCTGTAAGGGATGGGTCTGAGACTCGCTATTGCCGAACAGCTTTTTATTTTCAGTCTCAATAGATTGTATATCACCTGGGCAGTGCGGTAACAGTTCCTTCAGCCAGTTGACCACCAGCATCGGCGAGGCTCCCGCAAAGGCTCGTGCACTCAGCCAGCCGCTGACCTTCTCTTCGGCCCACAAGAGGTGTTGCTCGCCGCCATCTTCGGCCGATAGGCTAATTCGTTGATAAAAAAGAGCGAGAGTTCCCGGCCGTTCACCAGCCTTCACCGCCTTTTTACCGCGTAGCGCCCTGCTCTGTTCCTCACCACGCTGACCCACGCCGCGTAGATAGCGATCCAACCCCGCACGGGAGATCGGCTGTTGCATGCCCTGATTCACCACCACCAGCAGCTCATCCAGCGGCAGCTGTAATTTTTGTCTCAGCCAGTTGATAAGCAAACTCTGCTCGTTCGTCAGTGCCTTGCGCAGGCTCTTGGGCACCGTATGGCGATCGGCGACATCCTGGCGCTGCCGCCAACGGCGTACCGTCGCCACGGAGATACCCAGCTCCTGCGCCAATACGCGATCGCTTTTATCCGATTGCTGGATATAACGCCGTACTCGTGGGGTGGTGGTCGCATTGGCATGCAGCTTGATTTCCATCGTGGACTCCACACTAAAATTGATGTCCTATCATAACTAATCTTGTGAGATATTTTATAAATTCACCTCACACTGTGAACTGTTTCACCTTTCTTTAAAATCCATTCACTGATAATCCCAGCCAATAAGTCGCCACCCTTACCTGTTTTTCTCTAATAAGCATACCTACGGGGTTTAGCATGAACAACGTTCTGGGATTTCTTGAAGCCAAGCTGATGCCTCTGGCGGCCAAGGCCGCACAGCAGCGGCATTTGTGTGCCATCCGCGGTGCCTATGTTTCCTTTATGCCGTTCATTATCGTCGGCTCGATCCTGCTGGTGATCTCGTCGTTCCCCAATCAGGGTTACCAGCAGTTTATGGCAGGCCTGTTTGGCGCCAGCTGGAGCAATATCATCGAGATCCCGTTCAACGCGGTGTTCTCTACCATGTCGCTGTTTGTCAGTTTCCTTACCGCTTACCGCCTGGCGGAACATTATGACGAGGATCGCGTCTCCAGCGGTATTCTGTCACTGGTGTGCTTCCTGATCCTTACGCCGTTTATCAAGGTAGAAGCCTTGGGCAATATCAATGTGATCCCGACCGAGTGGATCGGCAGCAAGGGGCTGTTTGTGGCGATGATCGGCTCACTGCTGTGGACCGAACTGTTCTGCTACCTCAAGCGCCGCAAGTTGATCATCAAAATGCCAGAAGGCGTGCCACCTGCGGTACAGGAATCCTTCGCCGCTCTGCTGCCTGCACTGTTCGTGATTATCCTGGTGCTGGCGATCCGTATTCTGTTCGAACACACCAGCTACCAAACCATTCATCAGTTTATTTATAACGTAGTCGCCACACCGGTACGTCACTTTGGCACTTCCTATATTGGCGCGCTGCTGACGGTGTTGAGTATCACCATCCTTTGGTCGGTGGGGATCAACTCCGGTTCGATGGTCAACGGCATCATCCGTCCGCTGTGGATGGAAAACCAGACCGACAACATCGCCGCTATCCAGGCCGGGGTCACGCCACCGCACATCGTCACCGAACAGTTCTTCGATATGGTCTGGATGGGTGGTGCTGGTGCCACCCTGTCGCTGGTGATCGCCATTCTGTTCTTTGCCCGTAGCAACAGCATCCGCGAAGTAGGTCGCATGGGGGCTGCGGCTTCAATCTTCAATATTAATGAACCGATCCTGTTTGGTCTGCCGGTGATCATGAACCCCATCATGTTGATCCCTTTCAACCTGGTGCCGGTGGTATTGGTTACCGTGCAATACGTGGCGATGAAGGTGGGGGCCGTCGCCGTCACTACCGGGGTGTTTATCCCCTGGACGCTGCCGCCGGTGATCAGTGGCTTTATCGTGACCGGCCATTTGAGTGGCAGCCTGATGCAGATCGTTAACCTGCTGATCGGTGCCATGCTTTATCTGCCTTTCCTGCGCATTCTGGACAAACAGTATCGCGCAGCCGAAACATCAGGAGTTTGATATGTGGGGAATGATTGCAACCTGGCGTATGGCACTGGAAGGCGTTACCCAGGCCAGTGAAACGCTGAAAGCCGGGGCAAGCGCCGCACAAAGCGTAGTGAGCGCAGTGGCGGAAGTAGAAGACTTTCCATTCTATAAATCCGTCGGTTACGGTGGTCTCCCTACCGAAAATGGTGAGGTAGAGTTGGATGCGGCCTTTATGGATGGCGATACGCTGGCCTTTGGTGCCGTTGGTAACCTGGTGGATATCGCCAACCCGGTGAAGGTTGCCCAGGCGCTGAGCCGCGAACGCTTCAACAGCGTCCTGGTGGGGGCTGGCGCACGTGAGTGGGCCCTTAGCCAAGGTTTTGCCGACAAAACCATGCTCACCGAGCGTGCAACCCAGCACTATCGCAAACGCTGCCGCGAAACCATCGATAAGGGCCTTAGCCCCTACGATGGCCACGATACCGTCGGCATTATCGGCCTCGATCTGCATGGTTCAATGAGCGTGGCCACGTCTACCAGCGGGTTGTTTATGAAACGCCGTGGCCGCCTGGGTGATTCACCAGTGATTGGCTCCGGTTTCTACTGTGACAGCCAGATAGGAGCCGCAACCGCCACTGGCGTGGGTGAAGACCTGATGAAAGGCTGCACCAGCTATGAGATCGTGCGCCGTATGCAGCAAGGTATGACGCCACAACAGGCGGCCGATTCGGTCGTCTTCGAGCTGGAAGACCGGTTGATAGCCCGCTTTGGCCGGGTGGGCGATCTCTCCGTAGTCTGCATGAATCGGCAGGGAGAGTTCGGCGTCTCTACCAATATCAAAACCTTCTCGTTTGTTGTCGCCAGCGCCATCCAGCCACCGACGGTGTACCTGGCAGAACGCCGTGCCGAGCATACCCACTACACTCCAGCCAGCGAGCAATGGCTAACCGACTATGCCGAGCGCATTCGCGCGCCGATTGAGGAGATCCATTTTGATTAATTATCGGTTACTGAGTGAAATCCCCACATGGGAAGTTAACAGCCATGTGATTAGCTACCCCGGCAGCCCATTGCAATTACCCTGCAATGCTGCCCTGTTACAGGAACTGCAGACCACCGCCCAGCAGCAAACCGCCGACTGCGCCTATGGCTGTGCTCCGGTAGGCCGCGTCACGCTGTTGCCAAAAACGTTCTGGCTCGATGGGCAAACCAGCAAGCTGGTCACCGCACTGCGTCCTCTACTACGCTGTGGTACTAGTACGCAGTTGATTGTCGACTGCACGGCGTTTGATCACCGCAGCCTGCCGGCACTGAACCCTCTGCTGCATTTCCTGTTCAACCTGGATTACCAACTGAGCGATCTCGGGCTGAAAAAGGCAGAAACGTCGCCCACACCGCGTATCCAGGAGTTGGTGTTCTATTGCCAACCAGAGCAGCGAGCCACTCTCGAGCCACGCCTGTCTCAAGCAACTGCCACCGCCATAGGGATGAAGGCAGCACGACGCATTGCCGACATGCCAAGCGATCGCTGCACCCCAGCATTCTTTGCCAGCGAGATCGCCCGCCAGATTGCCCCCTATCCTAGCCTGAGCTGCGAAGTGTTGGATGAACTGCAGATCGCTGAACAGGGTCTTGGCTTGCTACAGGCGGTAGGTAAAGGTGCCGATAATCCTCCGCGTCTGGTGGTGATACGTTACCAGGGGAGCGCCACTGGCCCCTTCAGCGCCTACGTGGGCAAAGGTATCACCTTCGATACCGGTGGCCTGTGGCTAAAGGGCGGCGATGGCATGTACACCATGAAATATGACATGTGTGGCGCAGCTAACGTCTTTGGCCTGATGCTGGCCGTGGCAGAACTCAAGCTGCCGGTCAGTCTGGTTGGCGTACTGGCGCTGGCCGAAAATATGATTGGCCCGGCAGCGATGCGCCCTGGCGATGTCGCAACCAGCTACAGCGGCTTAACCGTGGAGATCAACAACACCGATGCTGAGGGGCGGCTGGTGCTGGCCGATGGCATCGCCTACGCCAGCAGGTTGACCAATAATCAGCGGCCACCTGAATACGTGATCGATCTGGCTACGCTCACCGGCGCGGTGGTCAAAGCCTTGGGTTACGATCTTAGTGGCCTGATGACCGAGGATGAAAACCTGCGTCACGATCTCACTCAGGCAGGCTTGCGCAGTGGCGATCCTCTGTGGTCGTTACCGTTGGACGATCGCTTCAGCAAACAGGTCGAGAGTCATATTGCCGACCTGTGTAACACACCGACCAACAATGCGGCGATCAGTACCTCCGCCGCCTACTTCCTGAGTCGTTTCAGCCCAGCGAATATTCCCTGGGCACACCTTGATATCAGCGGCACTGCGTTGTGGCGCGAAAATGGCCGTAGCGTGGCCTCTGGCCGACCGATCCCACTTTTAATCCAGCATTTGCTGGAACGCCTGGAGAAATAACATGAAAAAGATCCTGTTAGTGTGTGACTTGGGTATGTCCACCAGTCTGCTGGTGAAAAAGATGCAAGAAGCAGCCAAAGCGCGCGGCATTGACGCCGAGATCTGCGCCAAGTCGATCCGTGAATACAAAACGGCGGTAACCGAATTTGACGTCGCACTGCTGGGGCCGCAGATCCGCTATAAGCTGGCAGAGTGCGAGAAAATTGCCCACGAGCACCATAAAAAAGTCGCCTGCATCGATATGATGGCCTACGGCACCATGAAGGGTGACAAGGTATTGGATCAAGCCCTGGCGCTGATTGAGGAAGCCTGATATGGATTTGGAAAACGAAGTGATGGAGCTGATTGCCAATGCGGGTTACGCCCGCAGTCTGGTGTTTCAAGCCATGCGCTGTGCACGCGAAGAAGAAGACTTCGTGCAGGCCGAACAGTATATGCAGCAAGCGCAGGAGGCACTCTCTGGCGCTCATCACGTGCAGACCAAACTGATCGAAATGGACGAAGGCAGCGGTAAAATCCCGGTTCATCTGGTGATGGTCCATGCACAGGACCATCTGATGAACGCGATTATGCTGATGGAAATGGGCCGTGAGATTATCGCCCTACACCAAAAGATCGCTCGTTAAAACCAGCTAAGCCGTCTGTGGCCTCAAACCCACAGACGGCCAACCTATCAATCCCAGTTTGGTGCCAGACCTTCCGGACTAACCAGGCGGCCATTGCATTCCAATGCAGCAATCGCCGCCATTTCTTCATCAGACAGCGTCAATTGCTGAGCCAACAGGTTGCTTGCGAGATTTTCACGCTTGGTCGAAGACGGGATCACCGCATATCCCAGTTGCATAGCCCAAGCCAGGATCACCTGAGCGGCGGTCACATCACGGCGCTTGGCGATATTGTTGATGACTTCATCCTGCAACGCCTTGCCATAAGCCAACGTCATATAGGAAGTGATAGCAATGCCATGCTGTTGCGCAAATTCAACCAGCTGACGGTTTTGCAGATACGGTGAGAGTTCGATTTGGTTGGTGGCAATCGCATCAGCCCCCACCGCATCAATAGCGCGCTGCATCAGTTCAACGGTGAAGTTGGAAATACCAATCTGACGCGTCAGTCCGAGTTCCTTAGCCTTCACCAACTCCGCCATAGACTCGGCAACCGAGACTTCATCGTTCGGTGACGGCCAGTGGATCAAGGTCAGATCCACATAGGAGGTTTGCAGCTTTTTCAGGCTTTCTTGCAGGCTAGGGATCAGTTGGTCTTTGCCCAGGTTGGCGATCCAGATTTTGGTGGTGATAAATAGCTCTTCACGTTTCACGCCACTGGCTGCGATAGCTTGGCCGACGGCCGCTTCGTTCTCATAGATTTGTGCGGTGTCGATGGCACGGTAGCCCAGTTCCAGAGCGGTGCTAACGGAATCGATCACCACTTGATCTTGCAGACGGAAGGTACCTAAGCCAAATGCAGGGATGCTCATAATTGTGTTCTCTCGGTTTGTTTATCAAAACAGCTTGAGAGGATTATGGCAGCAGTTTTGTTGATCAAAAACGCCCTATTGTGCATAAGACTTTTGATTAGCAGGCAACAATAATCAGAAATTGACGCTAATTGAGGCAGCAATTAGTCGTTGAAGAGATTAATTTAAGCAAATGAAAAAGCCCTGAGTCAGAGACTCAGGGCTTATCAATTAAGTGGCGGAACGGACGGGGCTCGAACCCGCGACCCCCTGCGTGACAGGCAGGTATTCTAACCAACTGAACTACCGCTCCACCGATTCTTTTACGTCGCATCTTTCGATGCTGGCAAAACCACCTTGGTGATTTCGCGCATTATCAGGTGTCATACTGATAACGTTTATTTGATGCCTGGCAGTGTCCTACTCTCGCATGGGGAGACCCCACACTACCATCGGCGCTACGGCGTTTCACTTCTGAGTTCGGCATGGGGTCAGGTGGGACCACCGCGCTATTGCCGCCAGGCAAATTCTGTTTCATTCCAACCGCTTCACTCTCGTGTCGCCAT
>NZ_JADACK010000028.1:0-1469 GCF_015673035.1 Serratia sp. Res13-Sevr-LER1-36-b
GGGTTGTGAGGTTAAGTGACTAAGCGTACACGGTGGATGCCTAGGCAGTCAGAGGCGATGAAGGGCGTGCTAATCTGCGAAAAGTGTCGGTAAGGTGATATGAACCGTTATAACCGGCAATACCCGAATGGGGAAACCCAGTGTGTTTCGACACACTATCGTATGGTGAATACATAGCCATACGAGGCGAACCGGGGGAACTGAAACATCTAAGTACCCCGAGGAAAAGAAATCAACCGAGATTCCCCTAGTAGCGGCGAGCGAACGGGGAACAGCCCAGAACCTGAATCAGTTCTTGTGTTAGTGGAAGCGTCTGGAAAGTCGCGCAGCAAAGGGTGATAGCCCCGTACACTAAAATGCATTAATTGTGAGTTCGATGAGTAGGGCGGGACACGTGACATCCTGTCTGAATATGGGGGGACCATCCTCCAAGGCTAAATACTCCTGACTGACCGATAGTGAACCAGTACCGTGAGGGAAAGGCGAAAAGAACCCCGGCGAGGGGAGTGAAATAGAACCTGAAACCGTGTACGTACAAGCAGTGGGAGCACCTTCGTGGTGTGACTGCGTACCTTTTGTATAATGGGTCAGCGACTTATATTTTGTAGCAAGGTTAACCGTATAGGGGAGCCGTAGGGAAACCGAGTCTTAACTGGGCGAATAGTTGCAAGGTATAGACCCGAAACCCGGTGATCTAGCCATGGGCAGGTTGAAGGTTGGGTAACACTAACTGGAGGACCGAACCGACTAATGTTGAAAAATTAGCGGATGACTTGTGGCTGGGGGTGAAAGGCCAATCAAACCGGGAGATAGCTGGTTCTCCCCGAAAGCTATTTAGGTAGCGCCTCGTGAACTCATCTTCGGGGGTAGAGCACTGTTTCGGCTAGGGGGCCATCCCGGCTTACCAAACCGATGCAAACTCCGAATACCGAAGAATGTTATCACGGGAGACACACGGCGGGTGCTAACGTCCGTCGTGAAGAGGGAAACAACCCAGACCGCCAGCTAAGGTCCCAAAGTCATGGTTAAGTGGGAAACGATGTGGGAAGGCATAGACAGCCAGGATGTTGGCTTAGAAGCAGCCATCATTTAAAGAAAGCGTAATAGCTCACTGGTCGAGTCGGCCTGCGCGGAAGATGTAACGGGGCTAAACCATGCACCGAAGCTGCGGCAGCGACGCTTAGGCGTTGTTGGGTAGGGGAGCGTTCTGTAAGCCGTTGAAGGTGAACTGTGAGGTTTGCTGGAGGTATCAGAAGTGCGAATGCTGACATAAGTAACGATAAAGCGGGTGAAAAACCCGCTCGCCGGAAGACCAAGGGTTCCTGTCCAACGTTAATCGGGGCAGGGTGAGTCGACCCCTAAGGCGAGGCCGAAAGGCGTAGTCGATGGGAAACAGGTTAATATTCCTGTACTCGGTGTTACTGCGAAGGGGGGACGGAGAAGGCTAGGCTAGCCGGGCGACGGTTGTC
>NZ_JADACK010000029.1:0-377 GCF_015673035.1 Serratia sp. Res13-Sevr-LER1-36-b
GGTGATAAACCGGAGGAAGGTGGGGATGACGTCAAGTCATCATGGCCCTTACGAGTAGGGCTACACACGTGCTACAATGGCATATACAAAGAGAAGCGAACTCGCGAGAGCAAGCGGACCTCATAAAGTATGTCGTAGTCCGGATCGGAGTCTGCAACTCGACTCCGTGAAGTCGGAATCGCTAGTAATCGTAGATCAGAATGCTACGGTGAATACGTTCCCGGGCCTTGTACACACCGCCCGTCACACCATGGGAGTGGGTTGCAAAAGAAGTAGGTAGCTTAACCTTCGGGAGGGCGCTTACCACTTTGTGATTCATGACTGGGGTGAAGTCGTAACAAGGTAACCGTAGGGGAACCTGCGGTTGGATCACCTCC
>NZ_JADACK010000003.1:0-67644 GCF_015673035.1 Serratia sp. Res13-Sevr-LER1-36-b
AAGGAGAGGGACCGATCGAGTTCGCTGATTATTCTGCGCAATACATCACCCATCTATCTTTCTCATCACGTTCCGGAACAGCACGGCCTCATCAGAGACGCAGGGCAACTCCCTCTCCCAAAAGGAGAGGGGACCAATCGAGTTCGCTGATTTTTCTGCGTAATACATCACCCATCTATCTTTCTCATCACGTTCCGGAACAGCACGGCCTCATCAGAGACACAGGGCAACTCCCTCACCCTTTGGGTCGAGGAGAAGCTAAACCCCTACCCCTGGCGGAGCATTTTTCGCCACGTCAATTATCCAAGTTTACCCTTGCGTAACCGCCCATGCGCGCCTATTATCAAAGAATAAACTTGGATTATTAAGTCCCATTTGACTGTGACCCGAATGTCGTCGCTGCAGGAGAATTAAACCAATGGATCGCGCCAATATCATTCACGACTTGCTGAACTGGATCGAAAACCACCTGGATCAACCGCTGC
The DNA here is from genome assembly GCF_015673035.1 of Serratia sp. Res13-Sevr-LER1-36-b. Classification (NCBI taxonomy): domain Bacteria; kingdom Pseudomonadati; phylum Pseudomonadota; class Gammaproteobacteria; order Enterobacterales; family Yersiniaceae; genus Serratia; species Serratia sp. Res13-Sevr-LER1-36-b. Next base: position 486 of record NZ_JADACK010000003.1, read on the forward strand.
TGCTGGATAACGTGGCAGCAAAATCTGGCTACTCCAAATGGCATCTGCAACGTATGTTCCGCAGTACCACAGGCCATGCGCTCGGCAGCTATATCCGCGAGCGCCGTTTGTCCAAGGCCGCACAGGCACTACGCGCTACCCCTCGCCCAATTCTGGATATTGCCCTGCAGTTCCATTTTGATTCCCAGCCTTCATTTTCCCGGGCCTTTAAAAAGCAGTTTGGTGAAACGCCAGCGGTCTATCGCCGCACGCCGCAGCAAGATGAAGTGGCCCTCTCCTCAGAGCACAGCTATCGGCACGGCACACCGAGCCTGCATTCACTGTACAAGCGCCAATGCGTAGACGAAGGCTGCACTCACTGGGTCGGCCAGCGTTAAAAGCAAAAAGGCCAACGGGTGTATAAACCCATTGGCCTTTTCAGCTCCCGCTAAACGGGCGCAGCAGCACCTCACCCCATTGAATGAGTGATGTTTTATCAGTTATATTCGAGGGTAAAGGTGGCAATCGATTTGATGGTGCCGCCCTTCATTTTCGCTGCGGTCTGGTAGTAACGCGCCTTGAGCGGCAAAGTGATGGTATTGGTCTGGTTGGCAATAGTATGCCCGGCATACACCGCCGTGCCGCTAGTGATTGGCGTTGAGTTATTGCCGGTCAGCAGTTGGACACCGACGCCGCTGGCGGCATTGCTATCCTGTACCGGCTGGAGTACGCCCGGTGCATTCGAGGCATCGCGAGTATAGTCAAAACGTACGTTAACCAGCCCCTCCCCTGTGCCGCCAGGTAACAGTTCCGTCCCCGTACCACCCACACAGTTGATGTTAATCGAAAAGTCCTGCTCTGCGGCGGTACTGCCCACGCCTTTAAACGCCGCAGTAGCCACCGTACTCAGGTTGATCACCTTGTTTTTCGAACCGGCGTCCACCGAACAGGACGAGGTGACAATGGTGATACTGTTCGCCAATACGTGGGAGATCAGGATCGGTCTTGCAGGACCCGTCCCATCCGCATAGTAAGAAGAATACTGCCCGGGGGCTAACGAGCCGGTACCGGTATTCTGGGCAATTTTGATCACCTCAACCACAAAATACCCCTCAGCCAGATACACCCCGCCGTTACGGTAGATCTCGTGCGGGTAATAGGCACCTTCCTGCGAGCCGATCTGGCGATAAAGCCGCAACCCCACCCCCGGCACGTTGGTGGTCCAGATTTTGTCGCTGATGGAGCTCGGGCCGCCTTGTAAAATGCGACCATACAACGTGCTATTACCGCTGCAAGAAATATTGTTATCCCGGCTGATATCGAACTTGCCGGTGGCCAGGATATCGCCCACCTTGGTATCCGGCGTAATCAATACCCTGCCGACGTTCATAATGATGTCCTGCGGCCTGGTCGTGTTAACCCGACATTGAGCATATGCCTGTTGCCCGGCCAACATCAGTAACAAAAACAGCATGACTTGTTTAGGGCGCTGGCGCATGGCGGTGAATTTATGGATAACGTTGATCATTTGCAGCTCGCCTCGATAATTTCGTAATCAGTGCTGTTTTGTGTTTTGGCTTGGTAATTCACGGAACACTGTTGTGTCGGCTGAGTACCCCATTTCACCAACAGCAGCCCCTGTAACGCTTCGGTACGCAGATAGATGCGGCTGCCTTGGCCGACGATACCGATCACTTGGTTACGGGTATCCAATACTTCGGCACCAAAAGGTAATGCCGTGTTGTTCGGGCCCAACGCATGGATAATCAGCGCCTGGCCTTTGATGGTCTTGAACTCCAGCTTGGCAATCGCACCGGCATAAGGCGCTACCTGCTGGCTGCTGCTTTCCAACTCGACATCGCGTGACATGCCGTTAGGATCCAGCGTGACGTTGGTCATGCGGTATGGGGCAACATAAGGCACCACCGCATAGCCGTTGTCATCGATTCGCACCCCAGGAGAGTTGGTGACGATTGCCCCTGCGGCATCCGGCGCTTCAACCAGCACCATGGTTTGGCCACGCTGAGGCGTCATGGTCACGCCACCGGCATGTGCCACCACACTGCCGGAAGCCCCGATGGACGACTGGCGGAAATCACGGCCATAGCTGTAAGAACCGTTCATGGTGGCGAAACGACTACGGTATTCCCCATTCACACTGGTGTTGGTCCCGCCGCTTTGATCGTTAGCCAAGGTGGCACTGTAGCTGATGTTGTTATCCTCCCCGGTGGAACCGTTAATCCCGATGCGGCTGCTGTCGTAGCCTTGGTCGTTGTAGGCCAATGCGCTGTTCAGGCTGATGTTTTGCGAGCCAATGTTGAACGGGATCGAGAAGTTCAGGAAGTAACGGGTTTCATCGTGGTTATAAGTATCGGTAGTACGCATGGCGGACAAACCGTAGGTAACTCGGCCGATGAAGTTGTTGTAACCCACCTGATACTGTTTGGAGGTACCGCCACGGTTCCAGTAATCGCGCACCGAACCGGTAATATACAGCGATCCCAGATTGGCACCCAGGCCCTGATTCAGCGTGAGCTGATATTCACTGCGCTGGCGGTTAACCGCATCGGCACTTAAGCCCCGGCTCTCGTTATCACGGGCATACACCGCATCACGCAGTGACAGATAGCCGGAAGTCGAGTAGCGGTAAGCCGCAATGGTGAAGTTGGTGTTGGTTTCCGACATCAGCTTGCTGTAGCTGATCTTGTAGCTCTGGCCGGACAGATCCCCCTGTTTCAGGCGGGTGTTAGCCTGAGTCACGTCGACGGCAAAAGCCCCCAACGGTGTTGCCACTGCACTCCCCAGCAGCACCGCGCTGTAACCGTCACTCACGGTCGCCCCGGTGTAACCAGTCAGAATATTGGTAAACCCGCGCTGATAAGTCGCCTGGAACATCTCGGGCAAGGTATGTAAATTATCATCGCGAACTTGGCCTGCGGTTAACGCATAGCGCTGGATCCCCGGGCGCAACATCTGTGCCACCGAAGCATAGGGAACGCTGAACTGGCGCACGGAACCATCGGCCTCATTGACCGTAACGTCCAGATCGCCGCCGTAGCCGGTCGGGAACAGATCGTTAATCACGAACTCGCCCGGCGCTACCGTGGTTTGATAGATCAACTGGTTGTTCTGGCGAACTTCCACCAAGGCGTTGCTTTGTGCCACACCGCGCACTACGGGTGCATAGCCGTTAAGGGAATCCGGCAGCATGCGATCGTCGGTACTCAGTTGCGCCCCGCGAAAACCGATCGAATCAAAGAAGTCCCCGCTGGTAAACGCATCCCCCAAGGTCAGCATGCCGCGCACACCCGGAATGGCACGCTGCGCATAGGTGGCCGTGTTCTGCCAATGGGTGCTTTCCTGACTACGCCAGTTCACATTCGAGTCATGGCGCAACTGCCAACCGGCAATATTCACCCCGGCGTTCATCGTCAGATAAGCGTTGGTCGAATCCGAATTCCCACCGGAATTGGAGCTGTGCGAATTAAAAGCGTTGAAGTTATAGGACAGAAAGCCCGCGGTGATGCCGCGATCCCAGAATTTCGGATCGACATAACCGCGTGCGGTACGGCGCAGCGCGACCTGGGGAACGCTGACATCCATACGCAAGGTGCTGGTATTGAGGCGGTAAGACGCTTCGGGCACCCATTCCCCCAGCGGCTTACAGCTGCTGGTCGTCACCGCAGGATCGCTGCCCATTGCCGCCGTATCGACGCCAAACTCTTCCAGAGACAGCAGGCTAAAGCAGGTATCGGCACTGTCTTTACCCGGCACACTCTTGAATTCAATGTTCTTTTTGCCCTTCCATTCCCCATTGACGTAAACATCCAGAGAATATTTCCCCGCCAATACCGGGTTACCATCACGAAAGCGCGAAAGATCCACGCCTTGTGCCTGGCCAACCAGAAAATTGCTGTTGAAAGTGGCTTCAACCGGTGCAGTAGCCTGGTTGACATCGCGTTGAGCCGCTGCCAGCGAAAATGCCGGGGTGGTCAGGCAAAGGGCACTTCCGGTCAACAGCAGGATGGATCTGTAATTGAAAAGTGCCGACTTGACGGCGGCAGAGATAGGTAACTCGTTCATATCCATGCATTCCTTTACCAAATTAAGCGTCCCCGTCGGCTGACTTCACATCGCGGCATGGGGCTTTCCAGGAGTTACTTTTGCTGATTTTTGCTGCGTTGAACCCGGCCGCCAAAGTCATTGATGGTGGTGTACTCAATATCAGCGATCCGTGAACTGTCACCGGAAAAGGCCAGCGTTTTTTCCTGGCCAGGTGCCAGCATGTCGCCGTGCGGTGCCAACGTGACTTTCTTGCGATTGGCAACGGCATTGATTTCGGTGAAGGAGACATAAAACGGCGTGGGATTTTTCACTTTCACACCGCCCGCCACGAAGCTCCACTGCAGTTTTTCTGGCGCGTCATTGGCTACGCCGCTCAGGCCTTGCGGGCGATAGAACAACTTCACACGGGTTCTGAAGGCCACCTGCAGGAAGTTTTCTGGCGTGGTGTCGGCGGCCGTTCCGGTTGGTGCAGGGGGAATTTCCAGCACGTTCAACCAGAACAACGATTCTTTGTCTTGCGTCAACGCCGTAGTGGTCAGCGAAACGCGCAGCGCCTGGCCGCCGTTTGGCTCAATGCGGCTGATCGGAGGCGAAATAATAAAAGGAGCCTTGCTGTTTTCTGGCGTCGTTTCCGCGTTGCCCTCATCGATCCAGGCCTGGACCAGCGCTGGGGCGGTCCCATTATTGGATAGTTGGACGGTCACTTCCCGCTGTTTGGCCGGATAAATAACGCGTGTACCGTTCACAATAACGCTGGCAAAAGCGCTGCTGCTGAAAAGCACGGCCATCAGCAATACGCTGTATTTCTTAAACGATGTTTTCATTTTAATATCACTACTATAGAAATACAGCGGGGGAAAAGTTTCCACCCGCCAGAATAGATACCCGATGATTTTCACTCCCTGCAATTAGAGGCTATCAGGGCGAAACTATTCGCCCCGAAAGGTCACAGGGAGGAAGCAACATTTAATTAGTAAAGGGACGGGTAATAATTTATTGGTAGATGATGGTGTATTGTACGTTTGAGGTCACATCACCAGCACCCGCCGCTGCGGTTGCGAAATATTCAGCGTAGTAGTTCAGGTCAGCTGAATCACCTTCATTGGCCACGGTAACCCACTGGGAGTTAGCCTGTGCGCCGTTGTTGGTAGCAGCCAGAATTGGCAGGAACTGGTTGTTGCTACCCAGCAGTTGGATTTGCACGTTGGTCGCAGCATTGGTTTTTGTTTGGTTATTCAAACGACCCGTTTTGAAATCAACGGTTGAACCTGGTTCGAAATAGGTTGCTACCTGGCCTTTAGAGCATTTGGTCAGGTTAATGGCGAATGGAGTACGACCTGCAGTAGCGCTAACCGCATTCAGAGTAGAAGAAGATACGGTTGGCAGAGTAACGGTAAAATCTTTACCACCCGGGGTGCTGATAGTACAGGTCTGGTCGGTCACTTTACCGTTGAAAGTAATAGTACCATCGGCAGCCTGTGCTGAAAGAGAAGGAATGGCGGTGGCGCATACAGTCAGTGCTAATACAGCAGACAGCTTAGAGATTTTCATATTTTCGACTCTCGGTGAATTAATACATCCGTTAAGTACATTCAACGATGCTACTCCCTGTCAGGAATGAAGCCCGATGAATCCATTGCCCGGCGAAATATAGTCCAAGAACATTCTCATTGATAAATCGTTTAAAACATTCATAACGCCCCTCATGATAGGAAAAAACTATCAACAAATACCTATCGATCGATGTTGACGATTTACCCAGTTCGTAATAATCTTAATTCGTCAAGTTTGTCGGTCAAAAAAATCGATAAAACGCCGAAAAACCAGAATATAACTCTGTTATTGCGCTTTCAGCCATCTTGAGCGCCACCGTGTTCCCTCTGAAATTTCAATCTTTTAGAGGAATTTACCACCAGGTAAGATGATTCTTTCTTTAATAAGATTTTTACCAATAAACAGCCATTTATTTCTTTGTTTATTGTTTAAAATCATACAGATAAATTTCAATCAAAGGATTGAGGAATGCGCAGCGTTTTTAACGATAAAAATAACGGCATTAATTATGTTTTCCAGCCTATGTTCGCCAAATCAGGGCAACTGCTGGCCGTTGAATGTTTATCGCGTTTCTCTTTTGATAGCGAATTTGCGCATTTCTCTCCAGAACAATTCTTCCAGCAGGCCGATCGGGAAACCCGCGTCGAGATCCTGCATCAACAAATTGAATTGATAGAAAAATACCGTGACTGGTTTCAACAACACCAGATCATTGCCACCATCAATGTCGACGACCATTCGCTACAGGCGCTGGCGAACGGCGCGTTGGCCGATAAAATCCGCGCGATGAATTGCCTGCATTTCGAAATCAACGAAAACGCCAGCAGGCTGGTAAAAAATCGCGTCCATAACGACCCCTCTCTGAATAACTATTCATTTTGGCTTGATGATTTTGGTTCTGGCTATGCCGGGTTTTCTGCCTTGTATAACAGCCGTTTCCGTTTCGTTAAACTCGATCGACAGCTGTTGTGGGACTTTATGAAAAAGCCCGGCGGAGAAGGTTTGATGCGCGCCTTGTTACGCTTTTTTCACCTGAATCATTACCGGGTGATTATTGAAGGGGTTGAAACACACGAACAAAAAAAGTGGCTGGACGAAATGCCCTATTATGCACTTCAGGGGAAGCTGTGGCAGGAGTCCAGCATCAAAGATTTAAATCTGCTGCTTGCTGCTGAATACTTTTAACTCATTATGGGTATCCCCAATATGTCTAAAAACAATGTCCTGGTAATTAGTGAGTGTAAGTACAGCTATGTCGGGCTTTCCATGCTGTTGAAAAAGCATTATGGCAAGTACGATATCAAGCTGTTTTCGGACTTTATGCACGGTGGCGCAAAGGCGGAGAAAATTATCAAGCATGATATTGCGTTGATTTTCACCTCGCAAAATCTGGAGCAAAGTGTCAACGTGATCGAAAGCCTGGTGTCTGTGCATCAGCAACACATGAGTTCAACGCGTATTCTGGTGTTTTATGATGATGAGCGGGTGGCCAAGCTGTTGGCGATCCTGGGGATCTCGGTAGAACTGGTATCGGCTCGCATGCCGCTTTATTTACTAGAGGAAAAAGTGGAAAACCTGCTGGCGAGCGAAGAGTCAGGGCAATTGAAGGTGCAGAAGACCCGCGAGCTCAGCCCGGCAGAAAGCGATGTGATTTTCAACCTGTTGCGCGGCGATAGTCTACTGAACATTGCGGCCAAGCGTGGCACCCATCCGAAAACTATTTTTTCACAGAAATACAGTGCATTGAAGAAATTACGTCTGCGAAATATGAGCACTATTTTCGTCACCGACAATTGAGCAAAGGGGCAGACTCTGCGATTGAGCACGCCCCTCGCCGTTCCAGAGACCGGAAAATTGGCGGTCATCGGCACCTTTACTGACTCATTGCATCTTTCTTCATGCCATCTTTAGCCATAGAGTCCTTTTTCATGCTGTCTTTGGCCATAGAGTCCGTCTTCACGCAGTCTTTCTCCATACACTCTTTTTTCATGCCTTGTTTAGCCATCCCATCGTGGGACATCTGGCTCATACCGTCCTTTTTCATCGCGTCCTTGCCCATGCTATCGGCCGCATTGGCTCCGGTGATACCCAGCATCAGTGCGCTACACATCATCATGGCAAATAACTTTTTCATGGTATTTCCTTTTCTTGGTTAATCGGCACGCGTCGTGCCATGAAACTGCACCGGCGGCAATCAACTACCGCCAAACCAGTTGTATCCTTGGTCTTCCCAGTAACCGCCGGGAAAGTGGTTGGTGACTTCGATCACTTGAATATGTTTGGGATTCTTGTAACCCAGCTTGGTGGGCATCCGCAGTTTCATCGGATAGCCGTATTTACGCGGTAAAATCTGCCCGTCGTAGGTCAGCGCCATCAGCGTTTGCGGATGCAACGCCGTGGCCATATCGATGCTGGTGTAATAGTCATCAGCACATTTAAAGCCGATATAGCGGGCGTTCAGATCCGCGCCAATCGCCTTCAGGAAGGTGGCAAACGGTACCCCACCCCATTTGCCTATGGCGCTCCAGCCTTCCACACAGATGTGCCTTGTGATCTGGCTGATTTGCGTCATCTGATGCAGTTGTGCCAACGTCCAGGGCTGCTTGTGCAGCACCAACCCCGCCACTTCCAGCCGATAGTCATCACCATTGATATCCGGCGCCTGATCCTCGCTATAGAAAGCATTGAACGGGAATGGCCGAGTGATCATCGATTCGGCATACTCTGGTGCCAGATGATTGGCATTGAACAGCCAGCCCTGAACCCGATCGTTAAAGCGTGAGATGCGGCTCAAGGCCTGATCTACCTGAGCGTTATCGCTGAGATCGCAGCCGGTCAGCATCGCCACGCCCCCCAGGGTCAAACCATTGCGCAGAAAACGGCGGCGAGACGACGATGCCAACTGGCGTGCTAGCAGGCGTTGCGCCTCTTTAACGATATCCTGGCCTTCGCTCAGGCTGAGAGGGGGTTTTTCCATTTTCATCGGTGTCTCCTTAGCGTCCACGCAACATGGCCAGCAACGTACGTGGCACCAGGGCCACCATCACCAGATGGATCACCACGAAGCCAACCAGCGCCGTCATGGCAAAAAAGTGCACATAGCGGGCCGCGTCGTAGCCCCCAAGCAGGGTACGTAGCAGGGGAAACTGCACCGACTTCCACAACACCAGCCCAGAAAGCAACATCAGGACGCTGACCACGATGGCTACCAGATAGGCCACACGCTGCACCATGTTGTAATGGCGCAGATCGGCGTGTGACAACTTGCCGCGCAGTGCGGCCCATAGATCGGCCGCAAACTGCCTGGGGCTGAGCGGCCAGAATTGGCGTTTAAAGCGGCCACTGAGCAGGTTGATCAGCAGATAGCACAGGCCGTTGATGCCAAACAGCCACATACCGGCAAAATGCCATTGCAGCGCGCCCCCCAGCCAACCGCCTAGCGTCAGCTCGTTGATAAAACTAAAGTTAAACAACGGGGAAGCGTTATAAATGCGCCAACCGCTGGTGACCATAATCAGCATGGCAAATGCGTTCAGCCAATGTGTCAGCCTTAGCCACAGCGGGTGGATAAGGGTCTGTTTCGCCGTGATCATCGCTTCTCTCCTGCCCCGTCTCGGTTCGATGTCAGCAGTATTCAACGGATTTGTTCCCCAAGACCTCACGCAAAGTTAAATAAAATGTGATCACTTCCAAGGTGGGGGTTGTGTAGACTTCAGGTAGACCAGTTAACTGCGGTAGAGAAAATGGAAAAGGCAAAACGAATTTTGATCGTCGAAGACGACGGCCATATCGCCGAACTGTTGCAACTGCATCTGCGCGATGAGGGCTATGACATCAGCCACGCGGCCGATGGCAATCTGGGCATGGCAATGCTGGAACAAGGAGGTTGGGACGCGCTGATCCTCGATCTGATGCTGCCGGGCATCGATGGCCTGGAAATCTGCCGCCGCGCCCGCAATATGACGCGCTATACGCCAATCATTATCACCAGCGCCCGCTCTAGTGAAGTCCACCGGGTACTCGGGTTGGAACTGGGTGCAGACGACTATTTGGCCAAACCCTTTTCCATGCTGGAGCTGGTCGCCCGCGTCAAAGCCCTGTTCCGCCGCCAGGAGGCGATGACCCGTAACCTTCGGATGGAGGCGGGAACGTTAAGCATGAACGGGCTGGTGATCGATCCCATCGCCCGCGAAGTTCTTCTAAACCAGCAACCGGTGGAACTGACACCGCGCGAGTTCGACCTGCTGTATTTTTTCGCCCGCCACCCCGGCAAAGTATTTTCACGCCTCAGCCTGCTCAATCAGGTCTGGGGCTATCAACATGAAGGGTATGAACACACGGTGAATACCCACATTAACCGGCTACGGATCAAAATTGAGCGCAACCCGGCAGAACCCGAGCACATCCTTACCGTGTGGGGCATGGGCTATAAATTCGCGGCTTCGCCGCAAGGGTAAATGATGAAAAATCTCACGCTGACACAACGCCTGACCCTGGTTTTCGCCCTGCTGCTGCTCATCTGCTGTTCGATCTCCGGTTGGTTACAGGTGCGCAGCAGCACGCAATATAGCCAGGCGGTGATCCAACGGCTTTCCACCAATCTGGCGCAGCATATCGCCACCAGTAACCCACTGTTGAGTTCACAGGGTTGGAACGATCGGTCGGTGCATACCCTGTTCGATAAACTGATGGCGGTTAATCCGAGCGTTGAGGTTTATCTGCTGGATAAAGAAGGCAATATCGTCGGCAACGCGGCACCTGCCGGGCACATGAAGCGCCAAAAGGTCGATCTGTTGCCGATACAGACATTGTTGAACGGGGCCGAAATGCCCCTCTATGGTGACGACCCGCGTAATCTCAATAACCAAAAAGTCTTCAGCGCCGCGCCGCTGCGGGTAAATGGTGAGATTGAAGGCTATCTCTACGTAGTGCTGCTGGGGGAGGATTATGATGCGCTGGCCAATAGCGCCCAGATCAACTCTGCCATTTATACCGCGCTGTGGTCGATGGGGCTGGTGGCGCTGTTCGGGCTGCTGGCTGGTGGCTTTGCCTTCCACTGGGTGACACGCCCGATTCGCCGTTTGACCCAGCAGGTTAGTGCGCTGGATAACGACGGCATCGCAGCACTGCAAACCTATGCCAATACCCCTGCGGAGAGTCACAGCCGTGATGAGGTCAGCCAGTTGCAGCAGGCATTCCGCCGTATGGCACAGCGCATTACCGAACAGTGGCAAACCCTGTCGCAACAGGACCAGCAACGGCGCGAGTTTATCGCCAATATCTCTCACGATCTGCGTACTCCATTGACCTCGCTGCATGGTTATCTGGAAACGCTGTCGGTGAAATCCGCCAGCCTGACCCCCACCGACCGTCAACGCTATCTGGAGATCGCTCTGGCGCAGAGCCGCAAAGTCGGGCGGCTGGCGCAAGAGCTATTTGAGCTGGCCAGGCTGGAGTACGGCGTAGTGAAACCTCAGAAAGAACCGTTCTCCCTCAGTGAGTTGGTGCAGGACGTATTCCAGAAGTTCGAATTGGCCGCCGAGGCTCGCCAGCAGCGCCTGCTTGCCGATATTCAGCCGGGCATCCCCCAGGTGTTTGCCGATTTGAGCATGATGGAACGGGTGCTGACCAACCTGCTCGATAACGCGATCCGCCATACGCCAAGCGGAGGAGAGATCGAAATACGCCTGTGGCCACAGGGTAATAAGGTGATGGTACAGGTCAATGACAGCGGGCCAGGCATTCCCTTGGAGCTGCGCCCAGATCTGTTTATCCGCCCGTCAATTCTCAACCATGCCCGCCGCAATGCGGGGGGGTTGGGGCTGATGATTGTCAAACGCATTCTGCAGTTACACGACAGTGACATTACGCTGGTGGATCAGCAGCATGCTGGAGCCTGCTTTCGTTTCTCCGTGTCGGTACTTTAACTAAAGTACCGACAACCAGTCCCCAGGGAAGGGCTTAGGGCGTATCAGCGTCCTGTATGATTGCCACCTGTTGCCCTCTTCGGCACAGCGATTTAATTGAGCAACTCATAATAGGATAAGGCGCCTAATGTCGGCACTTTAACGACTTCATTGGCTGGCTCACCAAACTCCCTCTCTTGACCTATCTCATCATTGACCACGTTGACCTGATAGGGAATGAGATTGGGGATAATGGCATAACCGCGGCTGTCGGTAACCACATCAACTTGCTCAGGGATCGTCGCATTAGGATGCTTTTTGCTATAAACCAGTGCGTTAGTGTCACCTAACGTTGGCCCTAAGGTGATCCCCGCCTGATGGGCAATCCATGAACCTGAGCTGTTCGCCGAGTAAAGCGCATAGTTTGTTCCAGACTGGTATCTGATAGCCGATTCACCCGCAGCATAACGGTAATTGGCATTCGCCTGATAACTTGCCTTGCTCTGTTTGCCCTTGCGGCTAGCCACCCGATAGTTAAGGTTGTTATTTAAATGTCTACCGCTCACGCCAAGCTCAGTTTGATAGTGATCGTAGGGATTATAGCTGTATCCCAGATTCAGGCTGGTGTTATCAATCCCCATGCTCTTCAAGGGGATCCTGAAGGTAATACCAAACAGCATTTCATTTTTTTGCGTAGGATATTGATAGTATGACAGGTCAAGATCATAGGATACGTTGACGGTGTTTTGCATAAACTTCAGTGAGTAGAACGTCCGCTTGCCTTGATCTTCTTTGTATTTTTCCTGGTTAATATTTAACGATAAGCTCTGTGATGAGCCGAGCAATGCACTTACCGAAAAATCAAAACCATATTCTTTTTTATAGTAATCACAGCAATAATAATCTGTTTTAGCATTATAGGAGTAACTATTGAAATCATTAAAATGAGGCTGTAGATAATACTCGCCATTTAACCTGATGCTGGCATTCGCCTTGTTGAAATTAGCCACATAGTGTAAACGCAACTTCTCACCGTTTACCTTGCCCTGCTCTGCCGATGTTATACTGCTGTACTGATGATTAAAGGTAATATCACCGAATTGTTTGAGTCGTTGACCAATACCTAGTGAGTGGCTATAGTAATTTTGCGATACCAACGCGCCACCAAATAAAGAGCTTTGTGCAGTGAGGCCATATCCCGCACCACCCTGAAAGAAAATGGGGTTAGTCTCTTCCATGCGCTCACTACTCATAAACTTGCCGAATGAGACATCATATTTCCACATGTTCTCATCCAGGATATTGTCCAGTCGACTCCAGGGCACGTCATAATAAATGATGCTACCATCGCTTTCTCTCACCGTCATGGTAATAGAACCCGATTTGTCAAACAGTTTGATATTTCTCAGCACGAAATCCCCGGCTTGAACCATCGTGCGGTAAACCGATTTGCCGTTCTGCCGGATCTCAACTTCAGCATCACTGGTGGCCACACCGTACACCCAAGGCAACGCCGGCCCCTGTGACGAAGGAAACATATTATCGTCCGAGGACAATTTTATCCCGCGATAGGGAAAGGGATCCAGATAGAAAGTATTATTATAGCCCTCACCAAAATGCAGGCGAGAGTTTATCACGGGGATATCTCTTTCAGCATAGAGATCGGAAAACCTTATCCGTTGCTGAGGCATATCCTCATTATCATGAAACTGCCATGATCTTAACCGCCAGTGTTGATAGTTGATGCCAGACTCTAACTCAACGACTAAGTTATCTTTTCTTTTCCTCCTGACATAACGCTCGCCCTGATATTTTTTATAGTTAACATCATAGTTTATCAGGATAGCTGGAATACCCTCATCTCTATACTCGATAGCCAGGCGAGGATCGGCCTTGACCTCCGTCGACTCCAAAAATGTAAAAATGAGAAAATTCACCTTATCAATTAAGGTAACGGTAATGTTTAATGGATAAAGATCTTTAACTTTGATACAGCCGGACCCTTGTACTTCACTCATGTTTGCTGATGAAAGGATTTCCCATTCTATAAGCTTTTGTCTATCAAAACATGGAAAACCGTCGTCCGCCATGTCCAATTCTATATGGCCTATATCCCGCTCCCCTTGGGAGATATAAAAATACTCCCCTGCATTGGCAAACCAGGCTGCCATTAATAGAATAGGGAAAGCGAATAAATTTTTATTCATATAGTGCGAATGGAAATTATGGGATGTGTAAAAATGCACCGGCAGTCATAATTAAATATGCCGGTGCATTATTATTTAATTAGAACAGGTTACTTACCTTCGACAGAAGGCAGGATCGCATCCAATTTATCAAGCTCACGCATCATAGCACGATAAACATAAAGTTTGGACTGAGCATGGCGCCCATCCAATTTGTTTGCTGCGGCAAGATCACGAAGCTTTTTAACCAATTTCAGGGTATTGGGTTGGTTGGCATCTGCCTTAGGAATGGCGCTATATTCTGCAAAGAGATCCTGCCACTCTGCTTCCCAAGCCTCTTGCTGGTTGTACCCTGGGGTGATTGCAGTTCTGGTTTTAGCGGCAACGGAACCGCAATATTTATGCGCACCACCGCGGGTGCCATAAATAACCCACAGAGGTGATTTATCCCGAGGATCATTGCCATATGACTGGATATCACTGACGCACTTGGTGACTTCATTACGCATATTTTGCTCTTGGCTGCTGATACCAGCAAAAGCATTCGCAGAGAACGCCAGAGTCCCGAGCATCAAAAGCCCAATTTTGCTTTTATTCATCTATATAGATCCTTCTAGAATAATTAATTAAAAACATGAATACGCCGTTCTTAAAGGCAGAAGGACCTTAATTTATAGCATTTATTAAGACAATAAAATTCAGCTGAAATGTTTTACTTTCAGATCTTTCATGAGAAATTCTTTAATATAGCCAGTTAATTCTCAAATAAATACTAGAAATGATAATATTATCATGCTATTAATAACACCAAGACCGATCGTTTTATAACCAATTGTAATGTAAAACAGCGACCTGGTTTGCTTACAAGTGACATATATATATATCATTAAGAAACAGCCTGAAATTAAGAACAAACCCAGAATAAAGGCGATCTGCACTGATTTAAGCCAGGCCGATTGACAGAGGAATTGTTTGAACTAGCACAGCGGGCATAACCTCAGAAAAAACCCTTCTCTCTCAGTGAGGTGGAGCTGGATGTATGCCCGAAATGGCAGTTTCATCCCAGTAACGGGTTCTGAACGCCAACAGCAGCTGCATAAAGCCAACCTGATTCAGCCCCAGCTTGCGCATAATATTCAGCTTATGAGTGCAGACGGTCTTATAACTGCGCCCGATAACCTGAGCGGCATGCTGCGCATTGGCTCCAGCAACCATCAATCCCAGAATGCGCCATTCACAGCCGGATAATGGGCGCTGTTCCTGCAACAACAGTTGCCGCATCGCTGGGCTACGATAACTGGCAGTGGGATGGGCCGCCGAAATGGCTGCCAGCAAATAATTCACACTATCGCGCTTGGCCACTAGTGAGAGGTGTTTTTGCGTTGCAAGCAGCGACAAAATATCCGGGTTGATGATATCGGTGAAAACCACCAAGGATGCCTTTGGCCAAAGCGTACCGAAGGTCAACACGAATCGCACTACCTGATAAATGTCTTCGGTATGATGGTAGAGCTCCATAATAACCGTTTGCTGTTCATTATCATTGAGTGACGAGACAATATCCCTCAGTCTACTTAGACTGCTGATTTTTTTATTATTCGGGTCAATCAATGCCTGCAGGCCGATATTCACCAAAGGATGGGGTTCAAAGAGAATAAAAGTCTCGTTATATAAGGCATGCATAATTAATTATCCCATTGAAAATATTATATTTTTTAGTTTATAAAAACCACCTGAAACCAGCGTTCCTTGCCGAACGGTCAATAAAATAAAAACTAGCCGATTAAATACAACTTTTATCCACGTTGATAAACTTATCGCTATAAATAATAAATTTCTGACCTTGCAGTTTGATACCCGGATGCGACAGCGTATCCCCAGGGCGTAAATACTCGGTGATCCCCTCTTCGTCGGTGCTTTCACAGCCGGGTTTCAACAGAAACTTAAAAAAGGTATTACCGGTGTTTTTGAGCGTACCGCGCTGCTTGTCAAGCTGGTAGTCAAACTGGGTGACACGCGGTCTGACCACCAGAATGGTATCCATTACCACGATCGGCTCCAGGTTGGCACCGGCTTTGTTGCTCTGCCCGGTGGTCAGCAGGTTAGTCGGTACCTCGCGAAATGAGACACGATAATAACGTTCTTTATTATCCTTCGGCCCATGGTAATAGAACTTGTAATATTCCCCCTGCCCTGCCCGCAGCGTCAGTTGCTTGGGAGCAAACAGCAATTCACCCTCTGCCGGGCGGGTTCGCACCTCTTGCTCCCCTGGCCGATCGATGGCACGAATGGAAACCTGATAAAACCGGGCGCTGGCGTTATTGTTCAACACCCGCTTGGCGACAAAGGACTGATCCTGATCCATCGCAAACGTCATGGTACCCACGTTGATCGCCCCGGCGGTAAAGGGCAGGAATATTAGCCATAGCAGCAGAGTTTTCACATTACCCCCTTTAATTGATATTGCGCCAGGTTGCCTCAACGTGAATTTCACCGGCGGCATGCACATCGCCATACCAGGCATTACCTTCCACCGTTTTCAGCGAGATCGGCGCGCTCATCGGGATCCTGAACTTGACCTTGGTCTTGTTCATCACCCCCACGTCACCAGAAATATCGTTCCATGGGGTACTGCTCCACAGAGCGTTGGTCATATCGTGCCACTGGCTGTCACAACCTGCATCAAACACCTGCTCCGTCCCCGTGCTGGTGGTGATACTAAGCTGGGCCGGGAATGGAACCTTCGTGGTATTGTCCGGCGAGGAGAAAATACAGTAGTTGATCCCTCCCAGTGACTGCGTTGGGCCGCTCGCCATTACCCTGACCTGATCGGCATTGGTCTTGGCGCTGGTGGTCACAATATAGCCAAACTCCAATGGTGGCTCTGAGGGGCCAACATAGCCTTCCCGGTGCGGGTTGTTATCGAAATCCTCGGAGATAATGCTGATGCTGAAATCACGAGGCTTGATGATCAGTTGGTTAGAGGTCGAGAACTCATACCAGCCCGATTCTGGCGAGGTGGTGTTCTGGAAACGGAAGTTAATCAGATCGCGCGTACCTCCGTCGGTGATCCCCAGCTTGACCATCTGTTTGAAGAAATTACTGGCAAAAAACACGTAAACGGCATTGCTGCTCTTCAACTCGTTAAACGTATAGTAGCTGCCGGTGCCCGAGGTATTTTTCCAACTGTTGCCATTCAAACTGAATTGCAGATCGGCCGCATTAACCGCCGATGACAGTGCAGCATGGTTGATCGACGGAAAAATATGGATCGAGGTGTTACTGACGCTGCCATCCGTTTGCAGATCGTAGCTGACCATCTTGCACATGATACCGCTGCGGGCACCGACAGTTTGGTTGCGGCAGTCCGCATTACCTTCACCGATGATCGGTATCCCATCACTGTTGACGAACACTTCCGATACCGCATTGGTATTGATAAAACGCAGGTGTGCCGCCTTGGCATGGGTGACGGTACGTCGATACCAGGTGCCTGAGCTTTGATCCTTGCAGCGTTGGCCACTGCTGGCACTGTAGACCGCAGAAGTCTGACAGCCGTTGATTTGCATGCTGAATGACTCACCAGCCCCCATCTGCCTGAGGTACTGATAAAAACTCGGTGACATCATGCCGTGCATCCATTTTTGTCCCCCGGGAGTAACAACCGCCCCATAGAACCCTTTTTCATCGGTGGTATCTGGCAGGATCAGACTGGTATCCATATTGCAACCGGCATACCAGTTGATACAGCGCAGGCCAAGGAATGGATTTTTGATCGGCGCATTTTCCAGCCACATATCGTAACGCCAGTTGGCTATCAGACCATAGTTGAAACCATTGTCGACGTAGCCCAGGCTCTGTTGATAAATGGTGCCAGAACCACCGTATTTCAGGCCGGTCCATTTATTGGCACCGGTCAGACGTGGCTCGAGCCCCCCTGCCGGGGTCACAAAGAAGTTATCGTCCGCATTGTTCTCAACAAAGACAAACTTCATCGTGGCGGCGTCTCCAAGATTGGTCGGATTCACCGCCTGCGCCGGGGTGATGCTCAGCAGGCCGCCGATCAACAACGCCAAACGTATGCTATTAGCCTTCATTGCTCATATCTCCTGGTTGGCCCACTTTGGCGTAGGACTTCAAGCCGCGGCAAACCACGTCGCCGACCCAGACCGCACCCTGTGCCTTACTCAGGTCCAGTGCCACCTCACAGCTTTGATTATGACGGTAGGTAAAATCGATTACCGGGAATTTCTTATCCACATCCATCACGAACTCCCCTTTTTCATCCGTACGGGTACGCCCGATATGGTTGTTGATATTGGCGTTGGCCAGCAGCGTACCGTCCTCGGCCTTGATGCGGCCAAATACCGTGACCATCTGTTTGATTTGCGGTTCGATGACCGCCACGTTGCCCGGGTACAGCGTCAGGCTGTTCTTACGGTTGGTGACGATGTCGAAGCTTTCCGCCGAGTTTTTGTTGTTCATCAACTCCACGACATACTGGCCATAAGGAGACAGTGGCAGATAGTTCTTGTCTCCGGTCAACTTGACGACGCGGCCATCCACGCGCGCGGTCAGCATGCCTTCATTTTCCAGGCCGGTATTGATAATGATCCCTGAGTTACCTTCATTACGCCCACTTGCCGCGATATGACGCCCCTGCCAACCGACGCTGCCGTTAGCGGTCAGGCTGGTATTCACATAGCCGTCTGCGGAGCTGCTAACGTTGACGGTGCCGGTAGAATACTTGGTGTCAAAACGAGCGTAGGCACCGCCGTTAAAGCTGTTATCACCGTTGGTGTCCCCGGAGATGGCGCGCGACATATTGGCCCCCACGGTACGGATCGGCCCATCGGCAATCTCTTTACGCGCCGCAATATTGGCCGTGGTGTAGCCGTTCTGGTTAGAAACCCCGGCACTGAACCAGTTGCCCAGCGGCAAGGAGAAATCGAGCGCAATGTACTTACCGGTATTGCCGCCGGAGTGGCCATTATTGTATCGCTGTACCCCGGCACGTATGCCCAGCGTGCCGTAACGGCCGGTGAACAGATTCTGGTAGTAATCCACGTTGTAGTAATGGCTGCTATTTTTCTTGTCATCGTTATAACTGACGCTGAGCGTGCCGAGATGAGGCACAATCGCCCCCAAGTTCAGCGAGCCACCGATCGCCCGGTTATGGGCATCGTTTTGGCGCAGTTTATCGCCGATCACCGTTTTTTCTTCGTTGGCCCACAGCGTACTGAAACCGCCGGGCAGCGTGGCGCTCACGGTGTTGATCAGCGTCCAGGATCGGTCGGTGGCCACCATACTCTGCGTGCTAACCTGCACTGAATCAATGATGGGTATGCTTAAACGGCCTTCCGCCACCGAGGTGCTGTCCAGAGAATAACCGGACAGCGCCCAGTTGAAGCGAGACAGGTTGCCAGAGGCTGAAGCCCCCAACAGGTAGCTATCTTTAGCCTCAGCGAAACGATCGTTGTCGCCACGCCACTCATCCATACGCACCATGCCGCCCCAATACTGCCAGAACATCGGCGCACCCGCGGCGTGCAGCGGACTATAGAGTTTGTTAACCCGCTGCATACGGCGGTTAATCACCTGACCATTGACGATCACCTCAACCTGCACATCGTAAATACCAAAAGGCAGCGTGCCGGTATCCACTTCATGGTTACCCATGGCGAAATTCTGTACGCTGAGCAGGCGGCCATCACGCGACAGGTGAACCTCACCCGCCGAAGGGAAGAAGGCAACAATCGGCGTTAACGACTGGGTATTATCAAACACCGTCGAATTGGCCCGGCTACCATAGGACATGCCGTAGATTTTGCTCGAATTGATGGTGGTCACTGGGCCCAGCGATTGCAGGTTCCAACTGTCGAGCATGCCTGCGGCAAAGCGTCGGCCAGCGAAGTCACGCTCATACATCACCTTATACAGCGTCGAATCCTGGTTGCTGCTGCCAATCCCATAGACAGAACCGTTCACTTCCACATGATGCTCACGCAGAGAGGTGACGTTATTCAGTGATAAATAACTGGAGGTAAAACCTTCACTGGCTTTGGTGCGGTTGTCGTAAACGCCCAGGTTATAGGCCAGCGTGCTGCTTATCTGATCAACACTCGACGCACCAATATCGCTGGCGCGCTCACGCAATACCGTCCCCAGGGCCGATTGCTTCACCACCAATTGCAGGTTCAACTGGCGGAAATCCAGCGCCAGCCAGGCATCATCCGACAGCGTAATGCGTTGCTTATCGTCAAAGTTGGCGTCATTGAGTGCATTGAGCTGCTTGGTGATCGCGGCGGTCAGTTGTGCGCCACCCTCGTTATCTTCCAGGGTAATTTCGCTAATTTTTAGATGGTTATCATCAAGCACCAACAATGCGCGCCCAATGCGTTGATCGTCTTTCAGGGTGCTGTTTTGTTCAAAATGCAGCAATAACGGGATGCTCATCCCCTCACGCAATGCCATGCTGAAAGTCTGGGGGATCAACACGCCATCAATTTGGGTTAACCCGGCGGCAAGAGCCGACTGCCCAGGGATCATCACGGCCGGGATAACGCTCATCCCTACCGCTACTGATATCTTGAGTAATGCACTATCCAGTGCTAGTTTCACGTCTAACTCCTTGAACTATTATGCATCCCTTTACTGCAACATCCCGTGGCAGTCCAACTTGGTGTTATTTGACTTGAATAAATTGCTCTCCATACCAAAGCGCAACGTGGCTTTTCTTATCATTGATATCTACTTTGGACAGGCCACGATCTTTACCTGGCATAACAAAATAGTTTTCTTTGCAGTTGCTGCCTTCTTTCTTATTCTTGCAGGGGCCGTAGGCCACCATTTTGAAAGTGGCATTGCCGGTATTGGTGACTTTGTTTTTGGCAAACTGATGATTAAAATTAACCTGGCGTGGCGTAACCACTAAAATGGTGCCAATACGCGCCGAGGTGGTGGCCACGCCATTGCGTTTGGCGGTATTCTGCCCCGCATCCGTTAATGCCTGATCGAACCAGACAATCCGGTAATAGCGCTCTTGGTTATCTTCTGGGCCCTTATAATAAAAACGGATCACGTCCCTGGCGTTAGCTGGCATCATCAGGCTGGCCGGTGACAACAGCATTTCGTCCTTCTTCGCCATCGGGATCACCACGCCGGATTCCGTCGGGTCGGAAATCCTTTCTATTTTTATATTCACCAGGCGGCCGCTATCCGTCGTATTTTTAATTTCTTTACTTAGCGTCGCGCTATTACTGGGCATAAAGGAACTGACCGCGCCAACATCCAGCGCAAAGGCGCTATGGCATAGGGAAAGCAACAGGGGAATAGAAAAATAGAAACGATTCATAGCGGTATTCCAAACTCTTTAGCTGACAAAAACAGGGGGTTTCCCCCCTGTTAAGACGCATTACTCTGGGGAAACGATTATGCGGTAGTCCAGGTAGCGTTGAACTCTACGCTCACGTCGCCACTCCAGATACCTTCAGGCAGGGTGCTGAAATCAGTCACAGCAGTTGCGCCATCAGCCGTTGCGCCGATGATGCTGAAGGTGAACTGATCTTGTGCGCTGGTACGAACAGCTTTGTCGTAAGCGCCAGACAGTGCGCTCAGGTTGCCACCCATAATACCGGCATTAACGTCGATCATGGTGGTTTCAGCGGTTTTCTCTACTGCTGCGCCATTGTAGTTAACGCCCACTTCCAGGGTAGAACCAGAGGTGTCGAGCTGAGTCAGAGTATTGGCCACCAGCTTGGAGGTCAGTTTAAAATCGGTGGCGGTTCCTTCGCCCTCGATAGTCACGTCGAACAGACCTTTCTGGCTGTTGAAGCCTTTGATGCCTTCAGCATATTGGAAAGACAGGCTGCCGATTGGCGTCACAACCAACTTGCTGGTGGTATCTTTCTTGGCAGTGGCTGACCAGGTAGCCAAGGCTTGTGCGGTAACGTCTGCTGCCTGAGCGGTGCCCACTACTGCGAATGCTGAAACGATTGCCAGAGCAAGTGTGATCTTTTTCATGGTAAAACTCCCTAAGTTATAGATTTCTATTGTCCGTTAAATGTGCCGATCTTTGTCATCTCCACTCACTCCGGTATTGCCAGTTGCTAGCGGGATAACGCCAAGTATTGATATGCAACGTGAGTGTGCCTCTCGTCCTACTTGGCGAGAAAAATCTTAACCCAAATTAATCTTAAGATAATCATTAACTAGTAAATGTGAAATGTTTAGATTTAAATCCTGTGTTTAATCTTTTTAATACTCAATTAAGGATAGAAATCCCACCCACGCAAGGTGGGTAGCAGAATTATCCTAGATTAATTCGAGCAGACATTAACGACATTACAACTATCGTTATTCGGTGCCCTTTCTGGTGAAAAATTAGCCTATACATTTAATGCTTGTCCGTTAAGGCAACCCATTTCCCCTCACTCCAACCCTCTCCCAAAGGGCGAGGGAGCAGGTTCGGTGCCGTATTCAGGTGCAGAGGTGAGCGGCGACAGGGGTGATGCAGAGGCGGAGTGCCGTAATAAAATTGTGGCACGTTCGGTCCTCTCTCCTTTTAGACGAGGGAGTTGGTACATTGCCGTGTTCAGGTGCAGAAGTGTGCGGCGACAGGGGTGATGCAGAGGCGGAGTGCCGTAATAAAATTGTGGCATGTTTGGTCCCCTCTCCTTTTGAACCAGGGAGTTGGTACATTGCCGTATTCAGGTGCAGAAGTGTGCGGCGACAGGGGTGATGCAGAGGCGGAGTGCCGTAATAAAATTGTGGCATGTTTGGTCCCCTCTCCTTTTGGACTAGGGAGTTGGTACATTGCCGTGTTCAGGTGCAGAAGTGTGCGGCGACAGGGGAGATGCAGAGGCGGAGTACCGTAATAAAATTGTGGCATGTTTGGTCCCCTCTCCTTTTGGACGAGGAAGTTGGTACATTGCCGTGTTCAGGTGCAGAAATGTGCGGCGACAGGGGTGATACAGAGGCTGAGTGCCGTAATAAAATTGTGGCATGTTCGATCCCCTCTCCTTTTGGGAGAGGGCTAGGGTGAGGGGCATTACTATTTCGGGGTAGTACGAGTACGCTGACGGAATAAGGGGGATAACGTTAATGAAGTGGTTTAATCTAAGACAAAGATGCTCTGGCTGTCGGGTGTTTTTCCCGCCAGCCAATCAGCATCATTCAGTTAAAGTGAGGATTCGCTTTCCAGACCAGAGCAAAGTTCAATCTTATGCTCTCGCAAAATCTTGCAGCGGAGAAAAAATAGCCGTGAGATGCCAGAAATATACGACTTCACCTGATTGCCACGCATCAGCAACAGGTATTCATCCGGCTGGCATTGGATTTTTTGCCTTACCACCTGCGCCAACACATCATCGCTGAATGCCGGATCTGCCTGAACCGTGGAGTTCGACATAAATACCGCGCAGTTACCCGATTTGCCCAAATAGCTCTCTTGCCGGATGCTTGGATTGAAAATATAGAACGCAATGCTGGCCAATACCACACACACAAAGCCCACTATCCCCCAACCATAGCGCAAGGAAGCACGGGAGAACACCCTGCCTACCACCACGGGTATGGTTTTAGCGGCTGATACCGGCGGTTCGGCAGCAAGGATCGGCGTATCCTTTTCATCCTCACAAGACACAATCTGGATTTCGCTGTGCAGCATAAAACCCACTTTGGGAACCGTGACGATCACCTCCTCATCAATTCCCAGCGCCTTGATCACTCTACGTAACTTGCTCACACACTGGTTAAGATTATTGTTACTGGAAATCATCCCATAATCATCCCACACCTTTTTGAAGATCACTTCACGGCTCACGGCATCGCCCTGGTGGACAATCAGTAACTGTAGCAAGCGCTTGGATGGGTTGGAGATGGTGACAGTATCGTCAAACAGATCGCTCAAACTCAGCGTTCCGCTATCGACATCGAAGATAATACGGTCATTAATCTTATATTTCATTATACTCACGACTTTCACTATAAAAACAGACAGCCCAGGCATTAATCGTTAATAAAATCATTTAATTGAAATTAAAAAAAGCCTTCGTGAACGTTTCTATCGCTAGTAAATAGTCCGCGGGTAATTGTCATTAACTGTGGCATTTTTCCTTCTCCCTGGAATAAGAATTTTCTCATGACCAAAACAAAGATTATCGAAACACGCTGATTATTGATATATTGATTCATTAAAATTCACAAGGTTAGATTTTTATGTTGATTTAAATTTATTTACAGCGAAAAACTTCACAAAATCACCTTGTAAAGCCTGTTTTAATGTAAAAATATCGCAGATTTAACCATCTCTAAGATCTTACATAACTGGGAAAGTAGGTGTTTTCGGCCAGCATTGATAACCTTTATCATTTAAATCAATGGTTTTAACCTGTCACACCGCCAGACAACCGCCTTAGCCTTAGCCTGATTCTGACTTTACATAGCGATATAACCTGGTGTGCCCCATACATCATCAGGATCTATACCAGCACCACATTAAGGTGGATCCTTCAAAATAACTTATTATCTTTTTATAGGTAAATATTATGGGGTAGCAGGCTGACGGTGCCACCGGCAGGCACCTGGACGTGATGGAATTATTGCAGCTCAATGCCAGGTATTATCCGTTGTGGAGTCTGTGGCTACGATCTTGGGGCAGCGATAACCACCCCGATGTTTATCAGATTAGCGGGATTGAAAGTCACTGCGCCGCAGTAAGCAACGTAATATTTGCCTGCATAATCGCCTCACGCGCCGCTTCCGGCAGGTGATCGTCAGTGATGATCACCTCAAAGACCGAAATCGGCAGCGCCAGATAGGTGGCTACCTTGCCATATTTGGAAGTATCACTCAGCAAAATGCGGCGGCGGCTGGCCTCAACGATGGCGTTTTTCACCACCACTTTATCCTCGTTCGGGGTAGACAAACCACGCATACTCCATGAAGAAGCGGAGATAAATGCCAGATCGATAAACAGATTACGTAAAGCCTGAGCCGCAGCCGCCCCCACGCAGGAACGGTTTTCCCGGCATACCGTACCGCCGGTGTGGATCAGCTTGCATTGGCTATGTTCGAGCAGATAGGCGGCGATAACAAAATCGTTGGTCACCACGGTGATATCGTCACGCTCGCCGAGCTGGCGAGCGAGGGCCAACGTGGTGGTGCCTGCGTCCAGATAGATGCAACTGTTGGCCGGGATCTGCCGCGCGGCCAGTTGCCCAATGGCGGCTTTCTGCTGGCTAAACATCCCTTCCTTATCCTGATGCGAAGGCTCAATCGCCACTCGTTCGGCCGACTGCACACCGCCGGAAACGGGCAGTACGCTGCCCTGCTCTTCCAATTTTTGCAGATCGCGCCGAATGGTCATGTGTGAGACCCCCAGCCTTTCGGTCAGTTCAGCTATGCTGACTGCGCCGCGCTCGGACACCAGCGCCAAAATTTGTTGGTGGCGTTCAACAGGTATCACGGTTCCCCCTCTGTGACTACGATGATAATAATTGTGATTTTACGTCAATTTTCATGCGACGGTAGTAAAGCTTTTCAGGCTGTGAAGCCGGTCATAATCATAAAAAACATTTAAAAGCATTATGTTAGCAAGAGTAACCGTTTTTTAGACTGTTCGTTGCATTGTTAATTATTGTGAAGATGATCACCGATATCCACGCCAATAACGCTTACATTTAACACATCAAAACAAATAATCACTAAAATTAACAGAGGTGCATCATGGCACAACCAGGAAACTACGCAGTTTGTATCGTCGGTTTAGGTTCAATGGGCATGGGCGCGGCAACGTCCTGCATCAATGCCGGGCTGACTACCTATGGCGTCGATCTCAACCCACAGGCACTGGCGGCGCTACAGCAAGCTGGTGCCAAACAGGCCGCCACCAGCGCAGCAGACTTTGCAACCGAACTGGATGCGGTGCTGCTGTTGGTAGTTAACGCCAACCAGGTAAAACAGATCCTGTTCGGGGATAACGGCCTGGCGGCACAGTTGAAACCGAATACGCCGGTGATGGTGTCTTCCACCATTGCGGCTGCGGATGCCAAAGAGATCGAACAAAAACTGTTGGCCTACAACCTGCCAATGCTGGATGCCCCGGTTTCCGGCGGTGCAGCCAAGGCAGCGGCGGGTCAAATGACCGTGATGGCCTCGGGCAGTGAGAGCACCTTTGCCCAGTTGCAACCGGTGCTGGACGCCGTCGCCGGGAAAGTGTACCGCATTGGCGACGAAATCGGCCTGGGGGCAACGGTCAAGATCATCCATCAATTGTTGGCAGGCGTACACATTGCCGCCGGTGCCGAAGCGATGGCGCTGGCCGCTCGCGCCGGTATCCCGCTGGACGTGATGTACGATGTGGTCACCAACGCCGCAGGCAACTCCTGGATGTTTGAGAACCGTATGCGCCACGTGGTCGATGGCGACTACTCACCAAAATCTGCCGTAGATATCTTCGTCAAGGATCTTGGGCTGGTGGCCGATACCGCCAAAGCGCTGCACTTCCCGCTGCCATTGGCCTCCACGGCGTTCAACATGTTCACCTCCGCCAGCAACGCAGGTTTCGGCAAGGAAGATGACAGTGCAGTGATCAAGATCTTCGCCGGGATCGAACTGCCGAAGAATAAGGAGAACTCATAATGTTACTCGGAGTGATTGCAGACGACTTTACCGGCGCCACCGATATCGCCAGCTTCCTGGTGGAAAACGGTTTGCCTACGGTCCAGCTCAATGGCGTGCCGCAGGATGATACCCCTGTCGACTCGCAGGCGGTGGTGATCAGCCTGAAATCGCGCTCCTGCCCGGTCGACCAGGCAGTCGAGCAGTCGTTGCAGGCTTTAGCCTGGCTACAGCGCCAGGGTTGCCGCCAGTTCTACTTTAAATACTGTTCCACCTTCGACAGCACAGCCCAGGGCAATATCGGGCCGGTTACCGATGCCTTGCTCAATGCGCTTGGCGAACAGCAAACGGTGATTTCCCCTGCACTACCGGTAAATGGCCGCACGGTATATCAAGGCTATCTGTTCGTGATGGACCAGTTGCTGTCGGAATCCGGTATGCGCAACCATCCGGTGACGCCAATGACCGACAGTAATCTGATGCGGCTGATGGAGGCCCAGGCCAGCGGGCGTTGCGGGCTGGTCAACGCGGCAGAGATGGATCGTGGAGCCGGTGCGGTGAAGGAAAAGTTGCAACAGTTGGCACAGCTTGGCGTGCGCTACGTGGTATTGGATACCCTGAACGAAAAGCATCTGCTGACACAGGGCGAAGCGCTGAAAACCATGAAGTTGGTCACCGGAGGTTCAGGGTTGGCGATCGGCATTGCCCGCCAATGGGCACAGCCGGGCCAGGAAAAAGCCCAATCTGCCGGAGCGCCACAGGGAAAGAAAGCCGTGGTACTTTCCGGCTCCTGCTCCACCATGACCAACAAGCAGGTAGCGCGCTACCGCCAACAGGCTCCGGCACAGAGTATTGATGTCTCGCGCTGCATCACAGCAGGAGATCGCAGCGCCTACGCCGCCGAGCTAAGCACCTGGGTTGAACAACAGGCCGCACAGCCACTGGCCCCATTGCTGTACGCCACCGCCGAGCCGGAGCAACTGCAACAGACCCAGCAGCAATACGGCACCGAAGCCGCCAGCCAGGCGGTTGAAGCCCTGTTTGCCGAAGTGGTTAAACGCCTGCAACAACAGGGTTTCAGCCGCTTTATCGTCGCCGGTGGTGAAACCTCTGGCGTGGTCACCCAGGCGTTGGGGATCCGCGGCTTCCATATCGGCCCTTGTATTTCTCCAGGCGTGCCCTGGGTACGCGCGATTGAACAACCGGTATCACTGGCCCTGAAATCGGGCAATTTCGGCGATGAAAACTTTTTCGCCAGAGCACAAACGGAGTTTTCAGTATGACGATGACCGCTGACACTGAACGGCTGGCAAGGGAAGAGATGGTGCGCCTGGGGGCTTCGTTCTTCCAGCGCGGCTACGCTACCGGTTCAGCAGGCAACCTTTCGCTGTTGTTGCCAGACGGTACCCTGCTGGCTACCCCCACTGGCTCTTGCCTGGGGGAGTTGCAGGCAGACAAACTGTCGAAAGTCAGCCTGAGTGGTGAATGGATTTCCGGCGACAAGCCCTCGAAAGAGATCAGCTTTCACCGCGCGCTGTACCAGAACAACC
Source organism: Serratia sp. Res13-Sevr-LER1-36-b (assembly GCF_015673035.1). NCBI lineage: Bacteria > Pseudomonadati > Pseudomonadota > Gammaproteobacteria > Enterobacterales > Yersiniaceae > Serratia > Serratia sp. Res13-Sevr-LER1-36-b. Next base: position 28,347 of record NZ_JADACK010000003.1, read on the forward strand.
CGGCGTGCAAGGCGGTAGTGCACCTGCATTGCACCTATCTGACCGCGCTTTCCTGCCTGCAAGGGTTGGATACGGCAAACGCCATCAAGCCGTTCACCCCTTATGTGGTGATGCGCGTCGGCCAGGTGCCGGTGGTGCCTTACTACCGCCCCGGCGATCTGCGGCTGGCGGAAGATCTGGGCAAGCTGGCCCCAAGCTACAAGGCTTTCCTGTTGGCGAACCACGGCCCCGTGGTCACCGGCGAGAGCCTGCGGGAAGCCGCGAACAATACCGAAGAAATGGAAGATGCGGCCAAGCTGATTTTCACCCTCGGCAACCGCCCAATTCGCTATTTAACCGATGATGAAATTGCCGAGTTACGGAGCTGAAGCATGCCAAAATTTGCTGCCAATTTATCGATGATGTTTACCGAGCACTCGTTTCTGGATCGTTTTGATGCCGCTGCGGAGGCCGGATTTAAAGCGGTAGAGTTCCTGTTCCCTTATGATTATCCCGCCGATCTACTGGCGGATAAACTGCAACAAAACGGTCTACAGCAAGTGTTGTTCAATACCGCGCCGGGCGATGTGGGTGCAGGCGAATGGGGGCTGGCGGCGTTGCCCGGCCGCGAGCAGGATGCCCGTGCGGATATCGATCGCGCTCTGGAATATGCCATCGCCCTCAAGTGCCCTAGCGTTCACGTGATGGCTGGCGTAGTGCCGCCAGGGGAAGATATTGCCCGCTATCGGGAAACCTTTATCAGCAATATCCGTTACGCCGCCGACGCCTTTGCCCCTCACGGCATCAAGGTGTTGATCGAAGCGCTCAGCCCACCGATCAAGCCCAACTACCTGTTCTCCAGCCAGCATCAGGCGGCAGAGCTGGTGGCCGCCATCGATCGCCCGAACGTGTTTATTCAGTTCGACTTCTTCCACGCGCAACTGGTGGACGGCAATATCGGCAATCTGATCGCCTCACTGGCCGGGCGCTATGCCCATATCCAGATCGCCTCGGTGCCAGACCGAAATGAACCCGATGACGGTGAACTGAATTATCCTTGGCTATTCGCCCAACTGGATAAGGTGGGTTACCAAGGCTGGATCGGTTGTGAATATAAACCCCGTGGAGAAACGACGGCGGGTCTGGGTTGGGTGAAACCTTACCTGTAATCAAGAACTCGTCGCGCCAACACCAGTTTCACTAACATAAAAAATAAACGCACCCGTATCGCCCCAGGGCGATCGCGGTGCCGGACTCTTACCTGAATTAAAGGCTATGCTATGTCTCCAACTATGCTACTGATCATTGCCGTACTGGGTGTCGTACTGCTGCTATTGATGGTCATCAAGGCGAAGGTTCAGCCGTTTGTCGCCCTGCTGGTCGTTAGTCTACTGGTCGCGCTTGCCAGCGGGATCCCAACCGGTGAAGTCATGAAAGTGATGACCGCCGGGATGGGCGGCGTACTCGGCTCGGTGACCATTATCATCGGCCTGGGTGCGATGCTGGGTAGAATGATCGAACATTCGGGCGGCGCAGAATCCCTGGCGCAGCGTTTCAGCAAAGCGCTGGGGCCAAAGCGCACCATTGCCGCGCTTACCAGTGCCGCGTTCGTCCTGGGCATTCCGGTGTTTTTCGACGTCGGCTTTATCATCCTGGCCCCGATCATCTATGGCTTTGCCAAAGTGGCTAAAGTCTCACCGTTGAAGTTTGGCTTGCCGATGGCCGGTGTGATGCTGACGGTGCACGTAGCTCTGCCACCGCACCCAGGCCCGGTCGCGGCGGCGGGGCTGTTGAATGCCGATATCGGTTGGCTGACCATTCTCGGCCTGATCATCTGTATCCCGGTGGGCGTTATCGGTTACTTCGCGGCAAAATATCTCAACCGTAAAGCCTACCCACTCTCTATTGAGGTGTTGGAACAGCTGCAACTGGCAGCCCCTGAACCTGCACCGGAAGGCAAAGCGCAACTCAGCGATCGGATCAATCCTCCTAGTGCCGGATTGATTACCGCGCTGATCGTTATTCCTATCGCCATCATTATGCTGGGCACCGTTTCTGCCACCCTGCTGCCAGCAGGTTCGCCGGTGCGTGATGCCTTGTCATTAATCGGCTCACCGGGCGTAGCGTTAATGATCGCCCTGGTGTTGGCGTTCTATCTGCTGGCAATCCGTCGTGGCTGGAGTCTGCAACACACCAGCGATGTGATGGGAGGGGCGTTACCGACTGCGGCAGTAGTCATTATGGTTACCGGTGCGGGCGGCGTGTTTGGCAAGGTACTGGTTGAGTCTGGCGTGGGTAAGGCGCTGGCAGATGTGCTGACCACCATTGGTCTGCCACTGATCCCAGCTGCATTTATCATCTCGCTGGCACTGCGTGCTTCACAGGGATCGGCTACCGTCGCCATTCTGACGACCGGCGGGTTGCTGTCCGAAGCGGTTATCGGGCTTAACCCGATGCAGTTGGTGTTGGTCACGCTCGCGACCTGCTTTGGCGGCCTGGGCTTATCGCACGTTAACGACTCCGGCTTCTGGATTGTCACCAAATACCTTGGCCTGTCGGTAGCTGATGGCCTGAAAACCTGGACGGTATTAACCACCCTGCTCGGTTTAAGTGGCTTCGCCTTTACCTGGCTGCTGTGGCTGGTAGTGTAACTTCCCGGTATTGCTAGAGCCAAAGCAGTTCGGCTACAGTGGTGAGTATCTTGAGGCGTTGCTCCGGCAACGCCTTTTCCCTTGTTCAGGAAGGAAGCCATGACCACTCACACCGTTGCCCCCACCTTGATCACCGAACGTCTGATCCTGGATGCCCACCGGCTGGAAGATTTTGACGATTTGGCCGCCATGTGGGCCGATCCTGCGGTGGTGCGCTATATCGGCAGCACGCCACGCGACAAGGAGGACAGCTGGGGACGCCTGTTGCGCTACATCGGCCACTGGAAATTGCTGGGATATGGCTACTGGGCGGTGCGGGAGAAAAACAGCGGCAGATATATTGGCGGGATTGGCTTCGCCGATTTTCACCGTAATATTCAACCTGCACTCGATGTCCCCGAAATGGGCTGGACGCTGATCACGGCTGCGCACGGTAAAGGCTATGCCACCGAAGCCTTGAATGCCGCGCTGGTCTGGGCCAAAGAGAATTTCTCACAGGACAAAGTCGTTTGTATCATCTCGCCAGATAACCGCCCTTCGCTTGGCCTGGCAAAAAAGGTCGGCTTTGTGGCAAGCCATCGCAGCGAATACCACCAGTTGCCAACGGTGGTGTTATACCGACCGCTCTGATTCCAAGATACCCTGGATAAAATTATCCCGTAGCGCATCAGGCCGCTGCGGGTTCCAAGCCAGCCCAACCTGCCACTGCGTCTGCTCGCCGCTTAACGGTAGAATATCGACCCCAGCAGGAGCAATAAACACAATGCTTTGCGGCAACAGCGCCACGCCTATCCCCGCCGCCACCAACGCCAACAAGGTTTGGATGTCCTCTGCCTGCTGTACCACATTGGCCCGCAACCCCTGAGCGGCAATAAAACGCAGCGCCTGCTCACTCAACCCTCGGCCACGCGAAGCTTCCAACTGCAACAGAGGAAAACGGTGGAAATCCGCCAACAGGTTCTCCGCCTGCAACGCCATCGTTCGCGGCGCGGCCAGCACCAGCCGATCGTTCAGCAAAGGCAGTACCTGCAGAGGAGCAACAACGGGCAAGCGCACAAAGCCAGCCTGTAGATCGCCGCTTAGCAACAACTGACATTGCCGTTCCGAAGGAAGATCCTCCAGGCCCACCACCACCGCAGGAAAGCGCTGGCGAAATGCTGCCACCCGTTGCGGGGCCAGATGAAAGCTGGAAAGCCCAAAGCCTAAGGCCAGACGCCCGGTTTCCCCCTTCACTAGCTGCAACGCATACAGATGAAACTGCTCGTGTTGGGCCAATAATTCCCGCGCTCTGGGGAGCAGTGCAGCACCGTTGGCCGTCAGTTGTGCACCTTGGCGACCCCGTTCAAACAGGCGGGTGCCTAGTTGTAGTTCGATGGCTTGAATTTGCTTGCTCAACGCGGGCTGGGTGATGCACAGCCGCTCGGCGGCCAGGTGATAGCGACCCAGTTCGGCCAACGCGACAAAGGCACGTAGTTGACGATTATCCATTCCATTAAGTTATCAAAAGAGGATTTTAATTGATTATACAGTAATCGATGCGGCTGCTGTAATTAGCGAACAAAAAACCCACAGGAGCTTGCTATGACCACCACCCTTCGCGCTGCGTCGGTACAATTTCAACACCGCGCCAACGACAAGAACTACAATCTCGGCGTTATGGAAGACTTTATCGTCCAGGCCGCCGCCGACAACGTGCAGGTCCTCGCCTTCCCGGAAATGTGCATTACCGGTTATTGGCACGTACGCCATCTGGCCGACAGCGAAATCACCGCTTTGGCTGAGCCTATCGCCACCAGCCCCTCGCTGGCGCGCATCCGCCCACTGGCAGAGCGGTATCGGATGGCCATCGGCGTTGGGCTGATTGAGCTGGGTGAAGACGGCCAGCTGTACAATGCTTATGCAGTTTGCCTGCCAGATGGCCAAACCCATGTGCACCGCAAGCTCCATCCTTTTGAACATCCGCTCATCGCTAAAGGCGATAGTTATACCGTGTTTGACACCCCTTGGGGCGTACGCATGGGGATCCTGATCTGCTGGGACAACAACCTGGTGGAGAACGCCCGTGCCACTACGCTGCTGGGTGCCGATATTCTATTCGCCCCTCACCAGACGGGGGGGACAAATTCACGCAGCCCGCACGGCATGAAGCCGATACCGCTGGCGCTATGGCAGCAACGTAAAGAAAATCCGGCGGCGATCGAAGAGGCTTTTCGCGGCGACACTGGCCGCGGTTGGCTTCTGCGCTGGTTGCCTTCTCGCGCCCATGATAATGGCCTGTTTATTTTGTTCAGCAACGGCGTGGGGCGAGACGATGATGAGGTGCGCACCGGCAATGCGATGCTGCTGGATCCTTATGGCCGCATCCTGTCAGAGACCTGGGCTGCGCAGGACGCCATGGTCACCGCCGATCTGGATCTGAGCCTAATCCCCATGAGCAGCGGGCGGCGTTGGATCCATGGCCGTCGGCCAGAGCTCTATGGGTTGCTTACCGAGCCACAGGGATATGAGCGCGATCCCCGTACGGCGCGTTTTTCAATGCAACCGACCACGGAATTGGGCAAGCCAAATAAATCGATGGATTAACACGTTTGTCTGCGGTTTCGATCTGTTACCGGCAAAAAAAAATCCGCCCCTAAAAGGCGGATTTTCATTGAGCATGACCAACAGGGTCACACGCACATGCCCGAAGGCATGGGGAAATCTTAGAAGCGGTAACCTACGCCCACGTTCCAGGTGCCAACGTCAACGCTGCGGATACGGCTCTGCTCGTAACCCACGTCCAGAGCAACCTGTTGCATTGGGTTGAACTGCAGACCAGCACCGTAGGTGAAGCCGTAGTCGCTGGTGTTGTTGTGGTCAGTACCGTTTTGAGCGTTGGAAGTGAACTTACCATAGCCCACACCGATCACACCGTAGATGCTCGCCCAATCGTTGAAACGATAAGCCGGGCCAGCAGTGATGGAGTTGTATTGTGCTTTGTTGTAGAAGCCGTCTTCAGAACCGTTCTTTTCCAGGTGGGTGAAAGAACCGATCACACCCAGTGGGCTGTTGTCGTACTCGTAACGGTACTTCAGGTTGAAACCGTCGGCCTTGTTGGCAACGCCTTGGAGATCGCCCTGGGCATAGCCAGCGGATACGGTGCTCTCACCAGCAAATGCGGTACCTGCTGTTACGGCCAATACACAAGCTGCTACTGCGGAAAGACATGCAATTTTTTTCATAACCACCTCAAACGCGTTTTATTATTAAAGTGCTTCAATTTCTCATACATTGAAAATATAGCAAAAATTAGCGTGAAACTCTGCCTTTAAATGAGTGTCTAAATCTTTGTATCGTGTAACAGAAGATTTCAAGAACACTATAGCATGCTAATTTTCCTGTATTTTTCCCGAATTATACTCCTTTTTGTGACGCTAATCACCTATCCGAGATCCAGAATACTCTTAAAAAAAGAGCACTTATTGGTTGCTTGAACCAAGTTGGCGCATATTTTTGACAGATTCAACTCGGCCCCCCGTTTTTCGCCAACACCTTGCTGTCAATTCCTTTACACTGTGCAACACCTGTACTCAATACCTTCCCAGACGCTGGGGAGTTCCATAAGGCCAGAAAGGATGTCTTCGTCTGTAACCACTAAAGCGTCTTCCACGCTGGTGCCCGTGTGTTTACTGATCATTGCAATGATCTCGATCCAGAGCGGGGCTTCATTAGCCAAAAGCCTGTTCCCGCTGGTGGGTGCCGAAGGCATCACCACCCTGCGCCTGAGCATCGGTACGCTGATCCTGTTTATCATTTTCCGTCCGTGGCGCATGCGTTTCGCCGCCGGTAGCCGGTTGCCATTGCTGATCTATGGTCTGTCACTGGGGGCGATGAACTACCTGTTTTATCTTTCATTACGCACGGTGCCACTGGGCATTGCGGTGGCGCTGGAGTTTACCGGCCCGCTGGCGGTGGCAATGTTCTCTTCCCGCCGCCCCATCGATTTTATCTGGGTGGCATTGGCGATTGCCGGTTTGTGGTTTCTGCTGCCGCTTGGCCACGATATGGGCAGTATCGATCCCGTGGGGGCAGCCTGTGCGTTGGGTGCCGGTGCCTGCTGGGCGATATACATTATTTTCGGCCAGAAGGCCGGGGGAGATCACGGGCCTGGCACCGTAGCCGTGGGGTCACTGATCGCCGCCATCGTGTTCTGCCCGATCGGTGCCTGGCAAACCGGCTGTGCACTGTTGAACGTGGATATTCTACCGGTGGCGTTGGCCGTCGCGGTGCTGTCTACCGCCTTGCCTTACTCGTTGGAAATTATCGCGTTACCCAAGATCCCTGCCCGTACCTTTGGCACCCTGATGAGTCTGGAACCGGCAATGGCAGCCCTTTCCGGCATGATCTTCCTCAACGAACATCTTAACCAGACACAATGGTTGGCATTGGCCGCCATCATTACCGCCTCCATGGGAGCCACGTTAACCATCAAACCCAAGCCACAGGTTGAAAGCCTCTCGTGAGCCCGCTGGCGCCTGGCGGCAAGTCCCCGGCGCCACCCTCAAAAGGTTGCATGATTGCAAGCCAGTTAACTTTTTTCCTGAACAATAATAGACATACTCTCAGCAGGTCTTTTTTATTAGGGAGAATCAGGATGATCTATGGCAGTTTGTACAACCCCCGCTTCGGACGTGGTCTCTCACCCGCTTTAGCCAATATCCTCAATACCGTACGTCAGTATGATTTGCCTAGCCTGCCGTTGGGCCGGCACGAGATCGATGGCGATCGAGTGTTTATGAACGTGATGGAGCTGATGACAGAGCCAGCAGAAAGCAAACGCGCCGAGCTTCACCAGGAATATCTGGATATCCAGATCCTGATCGGCGGCGAAGAGCGGATCGATTTTGGCCTGCCAGACAGTTGGGAAAGCAACGATCTTTACGATGAAAGCAAAGATCTGCAATGGCTGGATATCAAACGCAGCCCGCAAACCCTGAACCTAATGCCGGGCATGTATGTAATCTTCTTCCCGTTGGAGCCGCACAAACCCGGCTGCCAGATCACTGAGCCGAAAAACATCAAGAAAGTGGTGGTGAAAGTCCATTACGAACTGCTGCTTTGACGCCAAAGAGCCGGTCGCTTGACCGGCTCCCCCTCACCAGACGCTATTCCACCGCAATTGGAGTATCGACCAGTTTAACGTCACGGTCACCTTGCAGCGTTTTTATCTTGTTTTGGTATTCTTTTACTTGTTCAGCATTGTTCAGCAAAGTGTAAGTCAGCTCGAAATCGGTACTCTTCCCTGGCTGTAACTGTTTGATTCGCCCCTGCTCACGTTCGATTTTTACCGGATACGCGTAGTTGGTCCCGGGCTCAATCCCGGTAACATAACCCTGACGTTCAGTATCCGTGTTTTTCCACAACGTCAAAACCGGCAACTGGTGGGTATCAAAACCAATTGCAACTCCCCGATCCCCTTTCCTGTTGTTCATCATCGCCAGAGTTTTACCCTGCGAATCACTGTAAGGCACGATGTTGAACACCATTTCATCGAAGCCTTTGGTAGGCCCCTGGTAAGTATGCCAATCTTTCAAACCGCCCTTGGCATAATCATTAAACGGCGAAATCTCTTTGATTGCCGCACTGAACACGGCGCCCTCTTCCAGCAGCGGCTTACCGAAATTGCTGTGATAAATGATCTGATAGTCACGAGGATAGTCAGCACGATTGGTTAGACGATCGTGAACCGTAAACTGCTGTGTGCCGGGGACGTAACGCAGTTCAGTCCAGGTTTCCAGATTACTTTTCTTAAAGGTATTTTCTTTCAGCAGACCGCGGATACGGATTTCATAAGGCGCTTTTTCAGCAATATCTACTACCACTTTGGAAGCCGGGGTATTTCCTGCGCGGCCATGTAACGTATACAGCGTGCCGTTTTCTACGCCCGGGTGCCCGGTCCATTCGTAGCCGCAGCGCACCATCATTTCATTAAAACCGTCAAGCCAACCCACCCCGTTACGACTCTCAAGGTTGATATAAGCCGGATTGACCACCTCAGTCACCGGCGAATCCCATCCCAACCTTACGCCGGAGCCGTTGACATGCAGAATATCCATACCGCGCGTTGGGCTAAGGGTGATGGTCAACCCCTCACTGGTCAGGGTAAGGACTTTCGATCCCTCTTGCTTGCCACCATGCAAGACTTGCTGTTGCAGGCTGAAACGCGGAGCGGGGATTTTCAGCTGTGAGCTGTCAATCCGCCAATTGCCCAGTTCAATACCGTTCTCACTGTCGGTCAATACGATAGTTTGAGCACCGGCATACCCAGAAATCAAAGAGATAGCGAGAGAAAGCACAGTAAGCTTGTTCATTTATTATTCCTTCCTGATTAGCTGAATGGTTTTAGCAAAACCATCACAAACTAAGTTCTTAGCCCATTTTAAAATGCGATGAGGGTCACTTTTTCTACAATGAGGATGGAAAAAACAAAAATTCCGTGACTAACAGCGAGAAAAATAATGAGCATTGAAGCTTAGCTGACAAATTAATCAGATGAAGATCGTGTTTCAGGCTGAAGTAGATTCAGCCTGAAACAGAGGCTCATGCATGGCGAACATAAAAAGCTGAATCGAGTAAAGCTCACTAACAGAGGCTAGCCAGAAAAGCCGCTGTTTCCGCCGGAGAGCGCAGTTGGATAAAACGAACATGGCGATTGGCTGGGTCCTGCTGGTCTGCCAGATACTTTATACGATTCTTGCGGTAGGTTTTGATGGTCCACAGGATGATCGACTCACGGCTAAAGAAAGAGCGGCGAAAGCTCTCACAATTGCCGGTATCGGACCAGAGCTCAGTCTGGTACCAAGCCCGCACCGATGCGCGACGAACGGCCTGCCACAGCGTGCGACAAAATCCGTAGTCAACCCAGACAACCCAGTCAACATCCCGCCATTTCACGGCTTTGGTCCGGGTATAGTTGCCATCCAATACCCAGCCCGCAGGGGCTGATACCAGCGCCTGTTTGACCAGGTGCAAGAACTCGTCATCTGAGGCATTTTGCCAGTTTGGCCGCCAGTAAAGCTTATCCATCTCGATATAGGGTACGGTAAGCTTTTGCGCCAATTGGCGGGCAACGGTGCTTTTACCGCTGCCGCTGGTGCCCACCACGTTAATTTTCATGCTTTCCGTCGATATCCATTTTAACTGACTTATAGACATCTTATATTACAATAGGTCTGCTGCATTTTACTCATGAGGGTTTAGAGAATTAACCTTAAATGTCAGTCTATGCTCAGATTCAATAAAACTTCTGACACCCTCCGCATCGGGTAATGCTGATAAAGCTCCTTTTTGTGTCGTCGCCAGCGCTCCACAGGCGCTGGCTTGCGTCAGGGCTAATTTCAATTGTTCAAAATCAAGCAAACCATTTCCAAGAGAGATATTTGCCAACAGCCCAGCGATAAAGGCATCTCCTGCCCCCGTCGTATCTAAACTGTTCACCTTGTACGAGTCTACGTGTATGACCAGGTCTTGCCATAAGGCGATAGCCCCTTGGATATCACGGGTGACAATTTTAAGGCTAGAAGGAAATCGCTTAACTCTTTCCAACGCTTTTTCATAATGAGTCGTACCGGTTATCCAGTATAATTCTTCCTCTGAGAGTTTTAAAATATCGGACTGATGAGCAAATTCAGTTACCGTTGCCAGCATCTCCTGTGGATTCCCCCACATTTTCTCCCGCAGATTGACATCAAAGCTCAAGATGCCACCGCGTTGCTTTATTAAACTTATCGCCTTGACCAAGGTTTCCCGGCTCTGCTTGGCAACCAGAGCCAACGAACAAAAGTGCAATATATCATCATCAAAATCGGGTAGATTTTTAGAGGATAAAAACTGGTCGGCAGAAGGATTTACCAGAAATGTAAAACTGCGATCGCCATCATTCCCCAGCGCTACCAGCACGGTACTGGTATGATATTGCTCATCAAATTGTATATGCTGCGTTTCGACTCCCTCTGAATAGAGTGTTTGCTGGAGAAAGTGGCCAAATGGGTCATCACCGACTCTGCCAATAAAACCACAATCACATCCCAAACGAGCTGCACCCACAGCAACATTTAACGGCGCACCACCAGCGCAAGCTTTATATTGCATATCTGGCTGAGGTAATAAATCGATTACCGCATCGCCAACTGTCCACAGTTTCATAGTGTTTCCTTAACCCCCCAATTTTAGAATAAATATTTGAAGCGCACCCTCATGCCATAGCGCATATCGGTGTCACCTGGATTTATCGTCGACGCATCCAGCCAGGAAGCATAAGCCCCTAGGTAGGTATTAAAGTTTGGCATATCCATAATATTCGGCAGTTGCCAGGAAGTATGAATGGTGTGGATATCGTAGTTTCCTGGTGCCAGGATCGCGCAATCGCCGTCGCATTCAGCATTCACACTATCCATATTGAAACGGTCGATTTTATTATGCGCGTAGATATAGCCCAGCTCAACGCGGTGCCATAGTGCATTGATACCTGCGCTGAAGTTCTTTTCATCCGTCGCATCAAGATATGCGGTGCTCAGGTTCACCACCGCCCCGTTCTGCGCATCGGTTTTCAGCGTGTTCCAGCTCATGGTCATACCGTAGCCGGTACGCCTGGACTGGTCGACCCAAAGGCCCTGCTGATTCTGATAGCCGTAAGCATTATTAACAAGGTTGCTCTCCAACGCTGCAGCCACCGACCACTCTCCGGATTGCCACGCGGCTACAGGGCGCACGTAAACCACGTTTTTACGGCTATCCAGCGCGTTGCCGTGATAGTTCTGATCGACAAACAGCGAACTACCGTCCTCCACCAGCGTATTCACTTCAAAATACCAGTTATCAAGTGTTTTACTGAGCAGGAAGTTGCCTCCGCTGCTGCTGCGCCCACGCCCCTCTTTCATCATGTAAATGTAACCGTAGCCGTCGGAATACAGGTCGTTGGCCGTATTACCAGAATATTCAATAAAGGTATCCTGATTAAGCGGAAACATATCAAAGGCCTCAAAACGACCCATTTTAATCTTCCAGTCATCCTGCTGGCCGAAGAAAAATGCCGCGTCATCAAGATTCATTTTACCATTCATATCCGCAAGCGGCTGTACGCTGAAACCGGCATATTTCCCATTCGACCCTTTACGTAATCCATCAAAGCCAAGCAGGATACGCCCGTTAATATCCCAGCGCTCTTTATCGCCCGGCGCCCAGTTTTTATTAGCGCTGGTTTTCAACGAGGTCAGACTGCCGGTACGGCTAGCGCCATCCATATTAAACTCAACGTCACCATAGAATTTTAATTCACCATAGTCATTAAGCTGTAATGCCGGCTTGGTTGGCGTCGCGTTGGCCATCGTTACCGGTGTATCCTGCCGTTTCAGCGCACGAATCTCCATTTCCGCACGGACGGCCCGCTGCTCGGTCTCTTTCAGTCGCTGTTCCAGGTGCGCCAAACGCTCCTCAATAGATTGAGGTGCTTGGGCGTTCGCGCAAGCGCTTGCTAAAAACGTGAGCAAACATCCGACCCGGATTTTTTTTACATGTAAACCATCATTATTTTTCATCGTTAATCCATTATTATTTAATTTATATTTATGGGTGAAACTCGATGATGACGACAACAATTACCCCGTCACACCAAACGGGTTATTAAAATATTTAAATCCTATGACTTGAAGAATTCGGGATGCGGTACAAGTGTGCACAAAATTTGTTTTCCACATCCCTTACATATGAAAATAGATTATTCGAGCTGCCAGGCCCCCGCCTCGGATATGGAGGCCGAACCGCTCCAGGCAAATAGCATTAGCTCACGGCGCGCAGCGTCCGGGTAAATACGACTGCTGAGACACGCTTCACCATCATTGGCAAAAACTTCCACTGAAGAGCTATCAAAGAACAACCGCAGTTTCAGCGATGCTCCGGTTGTCAACGGTACGCTTCGTACCCCGCACAGGCCATGCTGCGGATAACGGCGCTCCAGAACCAGACGCTGCATCTGCGCGTCAACATACACGCGCAGACCGTCGCCGAAGCTGATGCCATACTGTTCTGCGCTGCTGTTAGCACAATCCCAGTTTAGGATCACCTCCATCGCCTCGCAGTTTTCCACCATCGTGGTCTGCTGATTTTTCAACGTACTCACTGGCCATGGGAACCACGCACCACGCAGACCTTCTACCTCTTTGGCCGGACGCATTTGCAGACGGTTATCTGCACCGAGGCTCAGTTCTCGCGGAAGAGAAAGCATTCCCGCCCAGCCATCTTGCTGTTCGGGCAACGGTGATTCCCACATATCCAGCCAGCCGATAACGATGCGGCGGCCATCGGGAGTCAGGAAGCTTTGCGGTGCATAAAAATCGTGACCGTGGTCGATTTCAATAAACTCGCTTTTGCGAACAAACGGCTGCCCCGGCTGCCATTCACCAATCAGATAGCCGCTCTGGAACAGATTACGGTTGTTGAAACCTTCAGCCGCCATCCCCTGAGGAGAAAACATCAGTATGCGTTTATCCTCGAGGGTGAAGAAGTCCGGGCACTCCCACATATAACCCATCTCTTTTTCCGCCTCATCAAGGACTCCGGCATCGTGCCACTGATGCAGGTCGGCGGAACGATACAGGCGCACCTGGCCGGTCTCGCCATCGCGAGCGCCGACGATCATGTACCAGCTATCCCCTTCACGCCACACCTTCGGATCGCGGAAATGGTGCAGGCCCGGCGGAGTATCCACCACGATCCCCTGACGCTCGAAGCAGACCCCGTCGCGGCTAGTCGCAAGACACTGCACCTGATAAAGGTTAGCCTCATCGCTGGCGTCGCCATGGAATTTATGCCCGGTATAAATCAACGCCAGGGTGTCGCCATCAACAACCGCCGAGCCAGAGAAACAGCCGTCTTTATCCTCCGGGCCTTCCGGGGCCAGCGCGACCGGCAGGTGCTCCCAATGAACCAGATCTTTACTGCGCGCATGGCCCCAGTGCATCGGCCCCCACTGCGTGGAATACGGATGATGCTGGTAAAAAGCGTGATACCAACCGTTAAACCACACCAGACCGTTAGGATCGTTAATCCAGCCCGCGCGCGCGGCAAGATGGTAGCGCGGATACCAACGCAAGTTCAGCGTTTCACGTTTAGCCTGCAGTTCCTGTTCAGCCTTGGATATTGAATACGTCATATTCTTTACTCTTTTCAATCATATAGCGGAAGGTTGCGACATCAGAGGATCTGAAGATAACTTACTGGAGCGCAACAGGAAGATGGAGATAAAGGTGGTGCAGAACACCAGTAGTCCCATAATCAGATAAGACTGGGCAAAGCCGTATTTTTCGTAGCTATAGCCTGCCAGCGGTGACAGTACCGAAGCGATAACCGAGCTGGTACAGGCGAACCCCACCAGATAGAGGGTGGCAGACAGGCGTTTGTCGAAATTCAAGCTGTTGTATTTAAAGATAGCGACCAGCAGGATCGGCAGCTCTACCGCGTGCAACAGTTTAGTGATGGAAATCAGCAGCGGCCCTTCCACCAGCCCGGAGGCCACCATACGTAACGCCATCACCATCCCGGCGAAAATCAGGCCATTTTTTGCGCCGATGCGGTTCACTAACCACGGGGCGCAAAACATCCCGGCGGCTTCGAGGAACACCTGGAACGAGTTGAGATAACCGTACATGGCGTTGCCTTCCTGCAACGTGGCGAATTGTGAAGAGAAGTAAACCGGGAACTGCTGATCGTAAACGCCGTAAATACAGGTACCGATGACGAAAAACACCAGCGCCCAGAAACGCGGTAACGTCAGCAGACGCAGCACGTCATCCAGCTTCACTTTGCCACCGGACACCGCCTCCTGCATCGCGTGCGGTGCAGAAGACACCCGCAACCGCGCCAGCAGGATAAAGAACACCAGCCCGGCACAGCTGGAGACCGCGAAGTTGAGTTTCGGGTTGATGTTAAACAGGAGCCCTGCGAAGAACGTCGCCACTGCCCAACCCAGCGATCCCCACATCCGCGCCTTGCCGAATTCGAACTGGCTCTGGCGCGCCACGCGTTCGGTATACGATTCCAGTACGCCGATACCGCCGTTGAAGGTTATACCGATATAGATCCCACCGAAGAGACTTCCGAGCAATATATTGATTTGTAACAGATAACTAAACAGCAAATAGGCAGGCCCGGAAAGGATTAACAGCCCGGTAAGGGTCCAGAGCAGGTTTTTACGCAGGCCGAGTTTATCCTGGATAAAGCCGTAGAAGATTTGCGCCAGTAGCGCGGAGACAGACAACACCGCGTAGATAATACCGGTATCTCCGGCTTTGAGCCCCACTTCCTGGTGCAACCAGATAGAGAGTAAAGAGCCAGTAGAGGACCAGGACACGAAAAAGAAGAACAGTAATGCACTGAGTAGTGGGTAGCTATGAGAGTGATGCGCTTTCATTATGGCATTCTCGTATTGGAGTAATGCCAGCATGGTAACGTTAACAAATAAAAAAGCGCTTGTCGTTTTGCTGAGATTCATGATGTTAATCACAAAAGTTAACGTTAACATTAAAAAAGTGAGATCGAGATCAAAAATTACTCGCTACGGTTCTTTCGCTTTCTACGACAGAATAGCCGCTGAACCTTTTACATCAGTAACTTCGTCGTATAGCCTGTTACCTGAAAGTAATGACGGGAGTAATAGATATGGCATCTCTGAAGGATGTGGCGAAACTGGCCAATGTGTCGCTCATGACGGTCTCCCGCGCGCTCAATAGCCCGGAAAGGCTAAAGCCTGAGACCCTGGCACGCGTGCAGATCGCCATCAATGAGACCAATTACGTTCCCGATTTGTCAGCGAAAAAAATGCGCGGTGCTCATGCTACGCCGAATACCATCGGGGTGCTGGCTCTCGATACTGTTACCACACCATTCTCGGTGGAAATCACTCTGTCGATCGAAGAGACCGCCCGGGCGTATGGCTGGAACAGTTTCGTGGTAAATATGTTCTCTGACGATAACCCAGATACCATTGTCGACCTTCTGCTTTCACACCGGCCAGACGGCATCATCTACACCACCATGGGGCTACGTCAGGTGCCACTGCCGCCCAAACTGCTCACCCTCCCGTGCGTGCTGGCCAACTGTGAAAGTTTGCACGATCCGGTAGCCAGCTACATTCCAGACGACGAACAAGGTCAGTTCGAGGCGGTGCAGGCTCTGCTCGCGGCAGGTAATCGTCAACCACTCTGCCTGCATCTGCCAAAACACCATCTTGCCACCTTGCGCCGCCGTCAGGGATTGGAGCGCGCCTGCCGGCAAGCAGGTATCAACCCTGACACCCTCATGCATGTCTATATGGAGCATGGCGATGAGCACTACCGTGATATCCCAGCCATTGTGCTGGCGCATATCAAGCAGGGTAATCCGATGTTCGACTCGGTCATTTGCGGCAACGATCGTATCGCCTTTATGGTCTATCAGACGCTACTGGCGCAGGGCCTGCGCATCCCGCAAGATGTGGCGGTCGTGGGTTACGACAATATGGTTGGCATTGGCGAGCTATTCTTACCGCCGCTCTCGACGGTACAACTACCGCATTACGAAATAGGTCGCCATGCTGCGCTGCATATTATCCAGGGCAAGACGCAGACCGATACGGTCAAAATACCCGCGCCCTTACTCAACAGAGACTCGATCCATATCAAGCTGTGATTGTACAAAAAGAGTTACGGCGCACACCCTGGGGATAATTGGCTATCAATATGAATTAATGGAAAAAACAAGCCCTATTTCAACACTCAGAAACACCCTGCAATAATTACGCATTGAAATATCCCTTCAATCGGTGTCTATTATTAGTGGGGGATCTCAACCCTTATCCTCTAAAAGCTTAAAAAACGTTTCTTATCAACACCTCACGAATCATAAAATATGCCATACGCCTTTCTGATAAAAATATCCAGCGGTTATTGCCTATTTATTTAATCGCCCTTTTCGCCCTGCAAAATAAATTTAAGCTGCTATAATTTCTCCCGTAACAAAATAGGATCACACCCATCAAGAAGAGGATATCTATATGAGTACCGCTAAACTGGTGAAAACGAAATCTTCTGACCTGTTGTACACCCGTAATGACGTGGATGAGCAAACCAAGCAGGCCGCCATCAAGGCGCTGAACCGTCAGGTTGTGCAGTTCATCGATCTGTCGTTGATCACCAAGCAGGCGCATTGGAACATGCGTGGTGCCAATTTTATTGCCGTGCATGAAATGCTCGACGGCTTCCGCACCGCCATCACCGACCATCAAGATACTTTTGCAGAACGTGTCGTACAGCTCGGTGGCGTTGCGCTGGGTACGGTACAGGTGGTGAATGACAAAACCCCGCTGAAAAGCTATCCGACCAATATTCACAGCGTGCAAGATCACCTGAAAGCGCTGGCCGATCGTTATGCCGCCGTCGCCAACGACATCCGCCAAGCCATTACAGAAGTTCCGGATGAAGACACCGCAGACATGTTCACCGCCGCATCGCGCGATCTGGACAAGTTCCTGTGGTTTATCGAATCCAACATCGAATAAGGCAGGCGTCTTTACGCGAAACAACAGGTTGTGGGCCTTGCCCCAACCTGTTTTTTTATCTGCAAGCCGAGTTGTATAAAAAATAGGCTGGATTACACTGATTATAATCCAATCAGGATTGCAAGCATTCACAGGTTCAATAGTGAGGTGGGCATGGCAGGCGGATGGACTGCGGACGGCGCGGTGCAGGATCAAATCGACTCAACGGTAGATGATGCCGTGCAACGTGCTCGTCAGGCGCTCGGCCACGGCGAAAGCGAACATTATTGCCAGGAATGTGGCACAGAGATCCCCGAAGCCCGACGTCTGGCGCTGCAAGGGGTGCGTTATTGTGTTAACTGCCAGGCTGAAATGGATAAAAAACAGGCTGCCAGCAGCCTATTCAATCGCCGGGGCAGCAAAGACAGCCAGCTGCGCTAACACTAACTTCCCTCCAAAACACGCCTGTTTGCACCAAATGAAATCGGACTATGACTATAAAGTTAGAGTTAGTTATCATTATTGATCGATAATTGTTAATTATCGGTTGTTTCCCGGCTATTGTTTAGTTGATGATAGCTCAGATGCACCACCACGGTCTTATTGCACCATTTTGGTGCCCACCAGTGGTGCATAAAAATTATAATTGGCTATCCAAACTCAACATCACAACGCAACCCCTTGTTTTTATAATGATTGCAAACTTGGCACGATTCTTCCATAGCACAAAATGCAACATAAAAAATGGGTAATCCGCAACCTGTACAGGAATTCCTCTCATGAAGTCTATTTTTAAAGTTTCCCTGGCCGCACTTTCCCTGGCCTTCGCCGTTAGCTCTCACGCAGCAGACAAGCTGGTTGTCGCCACGGACACCGCTTTCGTGCCGTTTGAATTCAAACAAGGTGACCAATACGTCGGTTTCGATATCGACTTGTGGGCGGCGATTGCCAAAGAGCTGAAGCTGGATTACACCCTGAAGCCAATGGACTTTAGCGGCATCATTCCTGCGCTGCAAACCAAGAACGTCGATCTGGCGCTGGCCGGTATCACCATTACCGACGAACGCAAAAAAGCGATCGACTTCTCCGATGGCTACTACAAAAGCGGCCTGCTGGTGATGGTCAACGCTAACAACGACAGCGTGAAAGGCATCCAGGATCTGGACGGCAAAGTGGTAGCAGTGAAGAGCGGCACCGGCTCGGTGGATTACGCCAAGCAGCACATCAAAACCAAAGATCTGCGCCAGTTCCCGAACATCGACAACGCCTATATGGAACTGGGCACCAAGCGTGCTGACGCCGTGCTGCACGATACGCCAAACATCCTGTACTTCATCAAAACTGCAGGCGCTGGCAAGTTCAAAACCGTAGGCGATTCCCTTGAAGCCCAGCAGTATGGCATCGCCTTCCCGAAAGGCAGCGACGAGCTGCGTGAAAAGGTCAACGCCGCACTGAAAACGCTGCGCGACAACGGGACTTACAACGAAATCTACAAAAAATGGTTTGGTACCGAACCTAAGTAATTGATGAAGTTAATAAGCCAATAAGTTATTAGTTAAGCACAGGGGAGGTGTACCCGCCCCCTGTGCTTTGTTGTTTATTGATCCCCTTGCTTGGATCACCGGGAGATAACACTATGCAATTCGACTGGAGCGCCATTTGGCCCGCCATCCCAATTTTGTTAGAAGGCGCCAAGATGACCCTGTGGATTTCGGTCCTCGGTCTGATTGGCGGCCTGATCATCGGCCTGGTTGCCGGTTTCGCCCGCACCTATGGCGGCTGGATCGCCAACCATGTGGCACTGGTATTTATTGAAGTGATCCGCGGTACGCCGATTGTGGTACAGGTGATGTTTATCTACTTCGCCCTGCCCATGGCCTTTAGCGATTTCCGCATCGATCCTTTCACCGCCGCCGTGGTCACCATCATGATCAACTCGGGCGCCTACATTGCGGAAATTACCCGTGGCGCAGTGTTGTCGATCCACAGCGGTTTCCGTGAGGCCGGGCTGGCGCTGGGTCTATCACGCCGCGAGACCATCCGCTATGTGATTATGCCGTTGGCACTGCGCCGTATGCTGCCGCCGTTGGGTAACCAATGGATCATCAGCATCAAGGATACTTCGCTGTTCATCGTGATAGGGGTAGCGGAACTGACCCGACAAGGGCAGGAAATTATTGCCGGTAACTTCCGCGCGCTGGAAATCTGGAGCGCCGTTGCGGTGGTGTACCTGATTATTACCCTGATGCTTAGCTTCGTGCTGCGTCGTCTGGAAAGAAGGATGAAAATCCTGTGATTGAATTTAAAAACGTCTCCAAGCACTTCGGCCAGACCCAGGTGCTGCACAATATCGACCTGAACATCAAACAGGGTGAAGTGGTGGTGATCATCGGGCCTTCTGGCTCCGGTAAGTCAACCTTGCTGCGCTGCATCAATAAGCTGGAGGAGATCACCAGCGGTGAGCTGGTTGTCGACGGCCTGAGGGTTAACGATCCGAAGGTAGATGACCGCCTGATCCGTCAGGAAGCCGGTATGGTGTTCCAACAGTTCTACCTGTTCCCACACCTAACGGCGCTGGAAAACGTGGCCTTCGGCCCGATCCGCGTTCGGGGTATGAAGAAGGCAGAAGCCGAGAAGTATGCGCGCGTGCTGTTAGCCAAGGTGGGCCTGGCCGAACGTGCTCACCACTACCCTTCCGAGCTTTCGGGTGGGCAGCAACAGCGTGTAGCTATCGCCCGGGCGTTGGCGGTGAAGCCTAAAATGATGCTGTTCGATGAGCCAACCTCGGCGCTCGATCCGGAATTGCGTCACGAGGTGCTGAAGGTCATGCAGGATTTGGCCGAAGAAGGCATGACGATGGTGATCGTGACTCACGAAGTCGGCTTTGCCGAAAAAGTGGCCTCACGCCTGATCTTTATCGACAAAGGCCGGATCGCCGAAGATGGCAACCCTCATGACCTGATCAACAACCCGCCAAGCCCACGCCTGCGCGAATTCTTACAGCACGTTTCCTGAAGCGATATTAAAAAGCCCCGCAAGGGGCTTTTTATTGATGACAATGTTGCTCAATGACCTGTTCGACCTAAGAGGCGCTGGATGCTGCGTCCGTTTAACCGCCTCAGATACAGAACCTCAGTGGATCACATCACCCTGTTTGACCGAGGTAAACGCCTGCATCAGCTTGACCACGTCCTGCATGCCCACATTGACCTGATTGATCACCTCCCCGGCATCCTTGGCTAGCGCCACGCCGCCGCCCGCCTGTTCCACGCAGGTCACCATCTTGTTGATTGCAGCCGTTACCCCTTGCTGAATGGTTTTGGTGACTTGCTCAATCTCGCTGGCCGCCTTACGGGACTGTTCGGCCAAGGTACGCACCTCATTAGCCACTACCGAGAAACCGCGCCCATGCTCCCCCGCATGCGCCGCTTCGATCGAGGCGTTAATCGCCAGTAGATTGGTCTGGGCGGCAATTTTGCGGATCGCCTCAACCATATTGCCAATCTGTTGCGAACAGCGCCCCAAGTCGCTGACCACGTCCGAGGTCTGCCGCGCGGCCACCTCTACCTGTTGCATGCCCTGCACCGCCTGCTGAACAATGATCGCCCCTTGAGCAGCGGTTTTATCGGTCCCCAGGGAGAGATGGTGAACATTTCGCACCATTTCCTCTTCATGCTGCTGTTGGAAAGTCTCGCGGGTGATGTCCTGGGCAATTTTCACCACCTTTAATACCCGCCCTTCATTGTCGATGATTGGGTTATAGCTGGCCTCCAGCCATACCCGCTCCCCACGCCGGTTGAGGCGTTCGAAACGCCCGGTCAAAAACTCCCCCTGGGCCAGCCGTTGCCAGTGCTGATGATATTCGTCAGAGTCGGCGAACTCCGGCGTACAAAGTATGCTGTGCGCCTGGCCGCGTGCCTCTTCCAGCCGATAGCCCATCAGATCGAGCATATTGTCGTTGGCATCCAGAATAATGCCGGTTGGCGAGAAGGTGATCATCGCCATTGAGCGATTCAGCGCCGTTAACAGGCTCTGATGCTCCTGAGCCTGAATGATACGGCTGGTCACCTCGCTGGCGATCTTGATGATCTCCACCACCTCACCGTGCTTATTTAACACCGGGGTATAAGTTCCCTGCAGCCAGACCACTTCACCGCCCTTGCGAATACGCCTGATATTATCGGTAATGGCCTCGCCGCTATTTAACCTTTGCCAATGCCGCTGATAGGCCGGGCTGGCGACATAGCTTTGATCGCAGAAAATACGATGATGCTGACCAATGACTTCCTGGCGCTCAAACCCCATAGTTTGCAAGAACAGTTCGTTGGCACGTAATACGATGCCGTCGGGTTTAAATACGATCATCGCTACCGCATCTTCAATGGCGTCCAATTCGGCACGCCACGGGCTGCTTGACTGACGGAGGTTTAAAAACATCGGGTAAATCCTTCTGGCAGATGGAGTTAACGGCAAGCACTCTCTATTTTTTCTGCATCTATTGCTCGCCAGTAAGCGCGCTATCGCCCTGAACATTGCGCACGACAATGCTCCAGATTAACTGGATAAAAACGGTTATTAAGCTAGGTAATTATTGTTTTTTTAACTAATGAGCAGCGTGGAATTTATTAACAATATTGAGGATAACGCAAGCCAGACAGAATGAAAGGAACGACAGAATAAATAATCGTTGCCGGCACGATCTCGCCGGCAACGGTCGGGCAATTACTGCCAGCGTTCTGCCGCCCAGGCGGCTTGCTGCTCGGCATCAAGGAAGGTCCAGGCCACAAAGCGGCTAATCTTCTGCCCCTGTGCCATTTCGATGGTGCGCACCTCAGCGGCCCCAGCCTGCTTGAGCGCATAATAAATGGCAGGCAGCGTGGTGTTTTTAGAGATCAGCGAGGTGAACCACAGGCAGTTCTTGGCTTTGCCGACGCTCTCTTCAACCATCTTGCGAACAAAGGCCTCTTCGCCTCCTTCGCACCACAGTTCGTTGTTCTTGCCACCGAAGTTCTGCACCGGCTTTTCTGCCACCGCCCCTTTGCCCAACTTATGCAACTTGAGGCGGGTGCTGGCGCGCGCTTCCTGCTCGGAACCGTGGAACGGCGGGTTACACAAGGTGGCATCAAAGCGCTCGGCAACGCCGATAATGCCGTTGAAGATACACTCCAGCTGTTTCTGCTGGCGCAGGCGCACGGTATTTTTTAACGTCGGGTTCATGGCCACTATCATCTTGGCAGCCCCCAGCGAGACCGGATCGGTTTCCGAGCCGGTAAAGCGCCAGCCATATTCGCGCTGGCCGATGATCGGGTAAATACAGTTGGCCCCCACGCCGATATCCAGGATCGCCACGCCTTTACCACGCGGGATCTCGCCGCCGTTGCTGGTCGCCAGCAGATCGGCCAGGTGATGCAGATAGTCAGCACGCCCTGGGATCGGTGGGCAAAGATAGTCAGCCGGGATATCCCAATGTTCGATGCCGTAAAAGTGCATCAGCAAGGCACGGTTGAGCATTTTCACCGCGGCAGGATCGGCGAAATCCACCGAGATATCGCCCCAGGCGTTGGGCTTCACAAAGGGTTCCAATCCCGGACAGGTGGCGATCAAGGTAGGGAAATCATAGCGTGAGCGATGGCGATTGCGCGGATGCAGGCCGCTTTTCTGCTGCGGGAAACTTTTCTTTTTTTCCACCGTGACGGGCTCTCTGAAAGGGTTTTCTGGCGCGTAAGATAGCATAAAGCCCGGCGAGGCGCTTGCCGCTGAGGCGAAATGCGCCAAAATGGTAGGATGACGGGAGCGGTGCAACGCCCCTCACCCTAACCCTCTCCCCACGAGTTGGCTTGAAGTTAGAGTGACTCACCTTAGATGAGGGGGGAGATCGAGTTTGCTGAGACTACTTCTTTACTTCCAAACGAGCAGGGGCTATCAGCTCCCTCTCCCTGCGGAAGAGGGTTAGGGTGAGGGGACAAGCTGGCTGCGCTGTGCCCAGTAGGCCAGCAGGTGCAGGCTGGCAGAGTAGTAATCCTCATCGGGTGCCAGGCGATCTTTCAGCGGCCCCCGATCTCCCACCGTCAGATCCCTGACCGCCCTCATTCCCGGGCTTTGATTATACTCGGCGCGCTGGCCGCTAAGCACATCCAACCAGGCCGGTGTCGCCCGGCGATCAAAGCCGCGCCAAAAGCTGGCAAACGGACTCAGTGACAGGCTGTCGGCCTTGTCCCAATAGAGATAGAGCGGAACCCGCACCGCATCAAAACCAAAGCGCGGTGGCCAATCGCTAGCCGGAGCCATTTGCCCATTGGCCCGTAGCGTGACCCAGTCGCTGGGCAGATGCTGTTTGCCAAAGCGCATTCGGCTGACCATGGTCATGCTATCGTCGATGAGCTTTTTCCACGCTGGCAAATGGCTTTCTTGGTAAAATGCGTGCCAGGCGGGAAAGACAAAATAGGAAGGATTAACGATCACTGAACCGTTTTGCCTGAAACCGTTAGCACCGGGTAACATCACCCGATATCCGGCATAGTCGATGACGGTATGTTTGAGCAGGGCTTGCTGTATCTGCGCCGAGGAAGCGAGATAAGCAGGCACATTCCAGCGTTTCCCCGCCTTCAACAAGGCCCAGGCAATTAGGATATCGCCATCGGTGGCATTGTTTTTATCGGCTATCGGCACCGCCTTCCCCGGTTCATAGCGCCAGGAAAACAGGCCGATATCCTGGCGATACAAAGTCTTGCGGGTCCATTGCCAGAGATTGTCAAACGCAGGACGGTCGTCATTGTAGACCGCCAACAGCATGGCAAACCCTTGCCCTTCGGTATGGCTGACGTTGTTATTGCCGCTATCGACAATCCGTCCGTCAGCTAATAGAAAACGCTGTTTGTATTGCGCCCAACCGCTGTCGGCAGCCTGGGCACCAAGGGACAACACCAACCCCAGCCAAAGCAGGAGTACGCGGAGCCTACCAAACCTGCTTTTCGCCATCATGTTTACCTGCGTTGCTCGTTTCTGTAGCAAAAGACCAGGGTGTTATCCTTGGCCGGGCTGCGCCAGCGTAGGGAAACATGCGCCTCACCGCCCTGAGCCAGCAGCCAGGCGTCATAGGCCCCCTCAAGCACCGTGGCAAAAGAGAGTGCCCAGACGTCTTCGTTGGCCGGATCGGCACTGTGCGGGTAGGCATAATGGGTCAGGACCATCTGTTCGCCATTGGCCTCAATCTGCACCCTGCCCCAGTCAAACTGGCGTAGTAAGGCATTGAGAGCATCCTCCAGCTCTCCCACCGTTTCCGCCTCCGGCAATGGCAGCTTCTTCGCCAGGTTACTCCCCATCAAACGCAGAAAATCGCGGCTGTCCGCATCATCAGCAGAAGCCAGAATGCCGGAAAAAACCACTTCGATCAGATCCTGCCAACCCGCCTTAAACTGACGCTGACGATAATAATCAAGCTCATACCCGGTAGTGTTAATATCTTGCATGGTTATTTTCCATCTAACAGATATTTAAAATAGAGCAAAGCCGTGCTCTCGGAATAGCTGCCGAAAGTGTCATAACCCAACTGCCCCCCAACCAACACGCTTGGCGTGACCTTATAGGTCCCCCCCGCCTTCAGGCTGTAGCCAATGCCACTCTTGTCCTCGCTGGCATATCTGGCCTCTTTGCCGTAACCCTGGCTGACCAGGCTTTCCAACTGAGACTGAAGATCCGGATCGTTCGGATAATACAGGCTTTCCTGATTGTTATAGGTCTGATAACCGACGTTGCCGCTCAGAATATAAGTGAAGTTATCCTGCTTTTTGGTGTACTCCACCGGCAGCGAGATGCTGAGATAGTCCTGCGGGCTGAAATAACCCCCTTGGCCGTAGCTGAAGTAGCTGAGGTTTTTGTCAAAATCCATATAGTTGACGTTAACGCCCACCTTCAGCTCGCTATCATCATCCTTATAAGGGCGGATGTAAGCTCCCAGGATGCCGGTCACACTATGGTTATCCGCCACGTTATCACCCACGTAGCTGTAATAACCCGCGCCACCGTAAGCTCCGAGCACGCCATCATCGTATCCAAGATTTACGCCACCGCCGTTCTTGGTCACCGCCCCCCATTTCTTGCCGGTAATGGTATCTTCGGTCCCGACATAGGAGAGCAGGCTATCTTTTACCGCGCGGCGTTCAAGTGTCATATCCAGCGTTGAGTGCTCGGTCAGCTTGGGTGACCATTTCACGCCTCCCACCACCGAACTGATACCGCTGCCCATAGGCGTACTGCCCACGTCCAACTTATAGCTGTCACCGCTTAGTGCTAACGCCAGCTCTACCCCGGTATCTTGCTGCTGACCCGGTGAATCGGCATAGATATCGTTAGGGCCAAAGGTCTTCGGCTGTGTCACCAGGCCAGCCAGCGTCTGCCTTTCGTTAAAGGCCTGATCCTGCGCCACCGTGGCGGCAGCACACTCTGGCGAGGTGGCGTCAATAGAACACAGGCTATCGCGGGTAGCATGCAGTTGCTGATAACGCAGATCGGCGGCCTGTGCGGCAGCAATTGAGGTCTGTGAGGCAATCACTGAGGCCTGAGTTGCGGCCTCGATAGCCCTGGCCTGTTGCAGCGCCCCGGTACCAAAACGGCTGTTGGCGCTGTCGGATGGCGTACCGGATTTCAGCATCACCGGCGTCACATCAACACTGAGCCTGCCATTATCGAACGGCATGCCTGACAGGGTGATCGGACTTCTCACTTCCGTGATATTACTCAGGCCGTTTTCACCACTGCTGTTATCACGCAGAGAAATATTCCCCTGTACCCAGGTGGCAGTCTTGCCCTGCACCTCGTCCATCAACTTATCAATCTGCTGCAAGGTAGGATTTTTCACCACCGCAGTTGGAGCGCGAGCATAACCCGGGGCTGCAACCTGCCAAGGCAGCACCTCACCGTAAGCCGAGGAAGAGGTATTCACGCTCGACGATGCCGTGCTCTGCGCGGCAAACGGATTATCCGCCAGCCGCAAACCGCCAATCACTGCAGGCCCCCCGCCTGGCGCACCGCTTACGCCATTGACTCGGTTTTTCGCCTCGCGCAGGAACACCATCGCCTGTGGATAGTTACCGTCCGCTTGAGCCACGCGCGCCGCCAGCAGCAACTGATCCGGCGTTTTAAGCGCAGGCAAGCCGCGCAGCAACTGTTTGGCCCGATCGACATCGCCATCGGACAATGCGACCCCAACGGCGCCTTCGCGCGCGCCCTGGTTCAGGCTGTCACGGCTGAGCAGGTAGTTGTAAACCTGCCCGGCCTCTTTGTTCATATTGCCAGACTGATAGAGACGCCCCATCGCCAGCATGATATCGGTATTTTGCGGATCGTTTTGCAACGCGCCGATCAGCTTGTCATACGCGGCGCTGTACTGCCCCTGTAAACGCAGTTTATCCGCCTCATTGATCACGCTGCCGTTGCGCAGTTGGCCAATCTCGCGGGTTGAACTGCGCGCCCGCAACGCCGGGTTATTCAGCCAGGCATCGGCCTCCTGGCTTAACCCGGCCTGATTGAGCACCGCGATCTGGGCCGCGTAATCACCCGCATTGCCTTTAACCCCCAGACGCATGTTGTCACGCACCAGTTGGACCGCCGTTGAGGTATCCCCCACCGTCATCAAATCTTTTGCCAGCTCCCCAAGGGCCGCGGGTTCAGTCGGCGGCTTTTGCGCCAACTGCCGCAAGATGGCCGCCGCGCTGGCCGTGTTGCCCTGGCGAAGATAACTTTCTGCACTGGCCCGCTGCTGGTTGGCCGACGCAGTGGCCACCAGAGCCCGCATGCTGCTGTTCTGCCTCCCTTGCGGGATACGCGCCATCAGGGTGGAAACGTTCAGCCAGTCGTTACGTTCCGAGGCAAACAGCGCTGCCGCGTACAGGCTGTCTGGCGAAGCGCCAACCTGCATCAGCGGGGAGATCAGGGTTTGCGCCTGCAACTCTTGCCCCTGTTTGTTCAGGATGCGTGCCATATCCAGCCGCACCCAAACGTTCGATGGCTGCTTTTCCAGCGCCTGTTGCAGGATCATCATCGCTCGCTGCGGATCGCCATTCTGCATGGCGGCCTCGGCCTGCCTGCGCTGGGGATCGACATTCACCCCCACCACCGCCTGCGGGACTTTAGGTCGTTGCTCGGCTGGAATCGTTTGCAGTATCTGGGCAGCTTCCGGGCCTTTGTCACGCTGTTGCTGCAACAAATAATACAGCCCCAGCCTGGCATCATTATTCTGCGGATTTTGCGTCAGCAAGCCGCGATACATCTGCTCAGACGCCATGAAATCCCCTTTCTTACGAGCCAGATCGGCCCGGAACAGCGTCGCCGCGTTGCCTTTATCCCCTGTGGCACGGCTCAGGGGCGCACTGATCGCCAGGGCTTCATCCAATTGCCCTGCGTTGGCAGCCTGCTTGGCTTTGTCCAATGTCGCGTAAAACGCCGCTTCCTGAGCCAAAGCTCCCCACTGTGCACTCTGTGGGCCGCCCTGTTTTGCCGCCTGGGTGAGATAATTTTCTGCCTGCGCGAAGTCTCCGCTGCGCATCGCCGTAAATCCCATCCCGGCCAGAGCATCCCCATCATTCGGGTTGCTGGCCAGGATAGCGGCAAACTGGTCCTTGGCGCTGCCCAGATCCCCTTTATTCAGTTCGGAGAACCCAACGCCTTTGGCCGAGCCGGCAATAGTCTGCTGATAATAGCCCGCCACGGCCTTGTCTGCCGGGTGCCGTTGCTGATAGGCATCATACAGCGGCTTGTCAGCCGGTTGCGGTGCCAGCCACAGCAGCGCCTGTTTCAACGCCTGGTCCGCCTCATTATTGCCAGGGGCCATCGCCGCCAACATATCGATCCCCTCACGGCGGGTCGATTCCTGATAGGTCAGCACCTTGCCCAGCACCACACGGGTTTGAGTGTCATTGGGCTGAATAGCCAGCCGCTGTTTGAGGCCGTCAATCGCCTCCTGCCTGCCTGCCGGTGACCCCGCCAAGGTGAGGTAATACTCATTGGCAAGGTTATCGATCGGTGTCTTACCGTTGAACACCGTCTGATAGGCCGCAGCCGCCTGGGCAAACTCCCCCTTGGCCGCCAACTGCCGAGCCTGTGCTAACAGATTCTTGGAGACCGACGGAGCGGCTTCGGTGTTACTCAACGCCTGGAGACGAGGATCGTTAGGCACGACGGCGCTCAGTTTTTTGCGCCAGATTTCGGCCTTGGCCTTATCCCCGCCCTGCATGGCATACAGGGATAGCAGATACATTGCCTCGGCGTTGTTCTCGTCGATCAACAGGACTTTCTGCAACGCCCCCTGGGCCAGCTCGTCATGCGATTTGTCATGCCAGTAAGCCGCCTGTTGAAACAGGGCTTTCAGCGCCGGGTTATTGTCATCCGCCAACGCCGACACCGAAAAAATCGTCAGCCCTGCCAGAGAGACCCAATACAGTTTCTTTTTCAGCAATAGGTTCATTGGCGGCTCCTGTCTAGCTTCTGGTCGAGACGTGTTTTAACTTTCATCTTCTGCATCTCTCCCCAGGCGTTTGGCGGCATGCTTGCGGAGCAAAATATACAGCCCTAGCCCCAACACCACGGAAATCCCCAACACGGTCAGCGATAAAAGCACCACATGTTTACTGGCATACCAGATAAAAATCAGATACCAGGGTAGCTCCCCGCTCGGGAACTGTTCGCCAACCTGGAAACTGCGTACGCCGTTCTGATCGGTGATCACCGCCAGATCGCCACGCACCCCGGCGTTGAGCCGGGCCAATTTCAGATCGCCATAGATCTTGTTCAGGCCATCATCGGAAGAGGCGCTGGCGACCACCACTACCCGTTGCGGATCCCAACCGGAACGGAAACTGAAAAATCCACGCCAGTCCGTCACTGAGGAGAGATAACGATCGGCGTCGATGCCCTGGGTCCGCCAGTTACCTTTCAGGTAGGACTGCAGTTTTTCCAGCGTAGACTGCGCCTTCACCACCAGCCCGCCGCTATCGTTCAGCGCAAAAGGCACCTGTTGCAACAGCCGCTGATAGAAGGCGCGCTGAGCCAGTGAGGCGACCACCAGCACATCCTTGCCCTTGAAGTCGTCCAACTCGTTCTCGTTGCCCCGCAGGCCAAAGCGGATATCCACATTGCCAATCGAGCTGCCGGTAGCCGCGCCTGAGCGAGCGGTTAGGTTCAACAGCGCGCGTACTTCGTTGGCCGTGGGTTTTTCCGCCATTAACAGCACGGTTTGCGAGAAGTCCGCAAGCTTGGAGAACGGGAAGGAGGCCCCGACGTAATAAGAGAGATTGGGCAACTCGGTGAAATGGTAGGTATCGCTCAGATCAATATACGAGTTGGGCCCGATATGGCTCTTGAGGGTATTGCTATCCGCCGGATCGCAGGAGGCGCCGTTTTTCGGCACGATAGAGAAATAAAGCTCCAGCATGTTGTCGCCGTAAATCAGATACGGTGGCAGGGCCAAGGTGTATTGTTCCTGGCGAATATCGCCGCCAAACTGGTGCCACAGCAACTCCAGCAGTCCGCGTTTGTTCACCGAAAGGTTACGCAGGAAAGTGCCATTCAGCGTGGCACTGAGCTGGGATTTATTCTCATCGATCCAGTTGTCGGTGGGGAAACGGTAGTTGATTTGCAGCGGGACGTTTCTGCCATCCCACATAAACAGGTCCGGGGCGGCACGGAAAGCAACGCGCACCGCGTCATGATAAACGCCGGTGACGGTCAGTTCCTCATTACTGGCCACTAGCTTATCAAAGCTGACCGGCTTGCTGGTATCGATCCAGCGCGGGGCGTCGTAGGGCTGGCGCAGCGGAATAGTCACCGGCTTCACCGCCAGCAACGCGGTTTTCTCCGGCAAAGGCTGGCTGACCAGA
The DNA here is from genome assembly GCF_015673035.1 of Serratia sp. Res13-Sevr-LER1-36-b. Taxonomy (NCBI): domain Bacteria; kingdom Pseudomonadati; phylum Pseudomonadota; class Gammaproteobacteria; order Enterobacterales; family Yersiniaceae; genus Serratia; species Serratia sp. Res13-Sevr-LER1-36-b. The sequence goes on from NZ_JADACK010000003.1 coordinate 58,397, forward strand.
CGATAGGCTGCCTGGCGCATCTCTGTGGCGTTACGCCCCATCACCAATAGCAGCTTGTAAACCGGGTTCAGCGGGTTATCAATCACCTGCAGGGTCGGTCCCTCGGCCTGTGGCAGCGTCAGTTGGCCAATTTGCTCTCCAGGGCGCGCAAAGATAATACCATTCTGCTCGGGCAAGCTATCCTGCAACACCTGAAAGTCCAGGTTGTTATGGCGCGTGACTTTCCCCAGATAAGAACTGACGATAGCGGCGGCGGCAACCTCCTCTGGCCGTTTTTCCTGGCTGAAGATCACGTCCACCAGGGTGGGTTGCATGGCCTGAGGATCGAAGAACGGATTGGGGAAACGGCCGAGGTTCGGGCTGATATTCAGCACCTGGTTTTCCAGATGTAACTGGCTGGTTGGCAGCACCTTGAGCCAATATTTATTGGCCGCCCCCTTTTCGCACAACATGGCCGCATTGCTGCCATTGCCAATGCTGAAACTCAGGTTGTTGCGCGCTACGATCATGGCGGCCGGGATCGCTACCTGCAAACTGACCTTGCCTTCATGCAATTGGTTCAGCTTCTGGGTGCTCAAGGGTTGCCCATTGAGCATCAGTTGCAGCTCGGTATCGGTTCCTATCAGGGCCGGGGAAATGTCGAGATCCAGCACCAGATTGCCGTCCGTTACCACCCAGTCCGAGGGTAAAGTAAAGGTGAAGCCGGACTGCTGTTGCCAGTTGCTCAACGTCAATCCCGTGGTTTGCCCCATCTCGCCCACGCTGAGCGTGGAAGCGAGCGACTGATTGAAGACGGTAACCGGTGGCGTAGCGATATCAAGCGGAGCAGTTTGTTCAGCACTGCTCGGCACTGCCGCTGGTGGAGCATCTGTTGGGCGCGGCAAGGTAGGAAAACCTGGCATCTCGACAGCATCGCTGGCATGGGACGGCGCAGGCTGCGGATCGGCCGCAAGGGCGAGACTAGAAAGCCCCATTCCCAACATCAGGCCGCTGACCAGGGCAATGAGCGTAGACCTGCCTGTCGACAACTTAGTTTTCACCCGGCTCATAGGGCTTGTTCCTTATCCCGCTTTAGCTCAGGCCTTTTCTGCTGCTTTTTGGCCCGACGATCGCGCCAGGAAAAATAGAAAAACTCGAAAATACAGCGCAAGACGCCCAACAACGAACGCAGTGGCCGATCCTGTGGGAAAGGTTTGGTCTCGATCCAGGCATCTGCCCGCGCCAATACCACCCGTACCAATTCCCGCCGTTTTTCAATCGGCATCTCTTTGAACATTAAGCGGGTCACCGACTTGTCGGCATCGATCAGCTCAACCGGGAAACTGACGGCGCCGGACTTGAGCGATATTTCCACCTCTTCGATTGGATCGTTGAGGAAGCGCTCATCCGGCGTTTTCAATTTGACCCCACCCATCGAGAGATCCAGGGTTTCGGTACGCATCGCCGCGCCGCTGGCAAAATACAGCACAGCAGGCAACGTAGCATCGATACGGATGGTTTTTCGGACCTGGCGAGTCTCCCGCGCTACGGCAATGGCGGCCAGCAGGATAATCATGCTGAAGCTGGCCCAGGCAATATTTAACCAAATAACCTGCGGGTTAGCGCCATAGTGATCCGGCATCACCAGGCGGATCACGCCCCAGGCGCTACCGATTAACAGCAAGGACACGGCGATAATATGCGGCCGGACAATATGGGCGTCGAAATAGTTAACGTCCAGCAACGCGCCTTTATCCGTCACGTTAAACTTGCCGTGCTTTGGCGAGATCATCGTCAACAGGGTCGGTATCACCAGGTGGAAACACATCACTGTTTCATAGATTTCCCCCCAGAACGAATAGCGATAGCGTCCGTTGGCTCTGGAGTTGATATAGATCGACATCACCAGATGCGGTAACACATAGGCGAAAATCAACCCGGCGGAGGAGGCGATGATATTGAGGTTGAACAGCAGATAAACCAGCGGTGCCACGCAGAATATCACCCTGGGTAAGCCGTACTGGAAATGCAGCATGGCGTTCAGATAGCATAAACGCTGCTGCCAGGTCAGGCCGCGCCCCAACAAGGGATTATCCACCCGGAAGATCTGCGTCATACCACGCGCCCAGCGGGTACGTTGGATCACGTGCAGCCCCAAGCGTTCGGTGGCCAGCCCGGCAGCCAATGGCAATGCCAGGAATGCCGTGTTCCAGCCCCGGCGCTGCATCTTCAAGGCGGTGTGAGCATCTTCGGTCACGGTTTCTACCGCAAAACCGCCCACCTCTTCCAGCGCCGAACGGCGGATCACGGCACAGGAGCCGCAGAAGAACGTGGCGTTCCAGTTATCATTACCCTGTTGCACCGGCCCATAGAATAGTGCGCCTTCGTTAGGGACTTTGCTCGCCTCTGACAGGTTGCGTTCAAACGGATCCGGCGAATAGAAATAGTGCGGGGTCTGGATCAATGCCAGGCGCTCATCCACCAGGAAGCTGCCGACCGTCGCCTGCAAGAAGGCGCGGGTTGCCACGTGATCGCAGTCAAACACGGTGATCAATTCACCCTGAGTCACTTTCATCGCGTTATTCAGATTGCCCGCTTTGGCATGGTGGTTATTGTTGCGGGTAATATAGCCTACGCCCGCATCGGCACAGAATACGGCAAACTCATTACGTTTGCCGTCATCCAGCACGTAGATTTTCATCTTGTCTTTCGGGTAGTCAATGCACTGCGCCGCCAGGATAGTGTCGCGCACCACGTCCATACTTTCGTTGTAAGTAGGAATATAGACATCTACCGTTGGCCATAGCGACGTGTCGTCGGGCAGCGGTTCAATAGTGCGTTTTAATGACCAGGTAGTCTGAATATAACCAAACAGCAATATCACCAAGGCATACAGTTCGGTGATAAACAAGGCAATACCCAGTACGGCCTCTAGGGTACTGTTGAAATGCAGGGTTTCTGTCGCGCGCCAGTAGATGTAACGTAATGACATCAGGGTCGACATCACAATCATTACCAGGGTAACTTTTTTGCTTTTACTCACCCCTAAAATAAACACTATCGCAATGCAGATCAGGCCAAAGATATACTGATTATCACTGCTCATGGGGGCAATGATAATCAGTAGGATAAACGGTAAGGCCAACAGCAGTAAGAAATAAAAGAGTATTTTATTCATAACTAACCAGACAATCCTTACGAAGAGCCATAAATAGACGTAGTATGATGATACGTACCATCTCCAACACTAAGCCCTAAAATTACTGCGACCTTTTTACTGATCTGCTCAATATCAAATGCGGCAGCCGACACTGGGCTAATATCCATGATCGCCCGTTGCGATGCGTTGGCCTCTGGGACACACTCATCGCGGTGGATGGTTCCTAGTAATTTGTCTTGCAACCGATGTTCGAAGAATTGCGTCACGTCCCTGCTCAACGTACGCCGCATGTCACTCTGGTTTACCACATAATACTCGCCGACTTCCTTGCTGGCGGGCGCACTCATAAACTTATGCTGCTCAATAGTGGGCAATAAACTGAGCGATGCAGTATCGGCCAGCAATACCATAATGCGCATGTCCGCCGCTGCCTGCATGGCCTGCACTGCCGCGTTGCGCCCCGGCGGCATATCGGCGATCACTACCATACCGGGGATCTTCAGTACCGCACTCAGGCCACGTTGAATGAACATTGGCTCATTGAGCAGATTGTCATCGAACTGAAGGCGCTGATCATCAGTGACATCACCGTAAGGTAAAACGAACAGGTTCGGCCCAACTTTGAGAATAAACTGGCTCCAATCGGATAAACTTGCCGAGTGGGCAACAAAACCTCGGTTATCAGAAATAGGCACGCCAAAATGCAGCCTTAACGCATTCTGCGTGTCGAAATCGACAACCAAAACCTTACTGCCGCTACGGGCCAATGCATAAGCCAGATTAGCAGTAACCGTGGTTTTCCCTACCCCTCCTTTCGGAGAACAAACACAGACTAACGGCATGAGGCAATAGACTCTAAAAGTGGTTTGAGTAACGTATTACGACCAGCGTCCATCACTTCACCGGCAGAGGACGTTTTCTTGCTGAACATCTGCTTAAAACGTTGGTTCTCTGGTTGCGGAGCGGACGGCGGAACGCTTGCAGGGGAAATAAAAGGGTTACCCTGAGCAAGAACGTCACGCGGGCTTTCCGGCTGGGCGATTTTAGTGAGTTTAGGCTCCACCGGCGGAGCAAAACGATCAAAATTATGAGGAATATGGCCGGGCAAGGCGGTATTTTCTGTTATCACCGCCTTGGGCTGTGCAGGAGGCTCGAACCCTAAAGGCGCACTGGAAGAGAGATCCGTACTATTGATCGGCGTTGGCTGCGAGCTGTTGGCAGGGATGCCACCATTACCTGCCACCTGATCTACTATAGACCAGCGGTGCGGGGCCGATGCCACATCGTCGTGAGGAAATTCTTTATAATCAATCTCTTTGAGATTTGTCTTGTCTTTAAATCCTTGGACATCATCATATTTACTCATAATCCAGACCTATAAGATTACACTTGGCACTGTATGAATACATACAAATCACGAATGTAAAATAACGTGATCTATAACCCAAATACATAATGGAAAACCGTCTATGTATTTTAAGCGCTTCTCTTCTTATGGTTTAGATAGAGTAGCTTACAAGTCCTTTTTTACAACCAAAACGGAGCAAACCTCCGCAATCGATGGAAAATCATGCAAGACCCCAAAGCTGATGAGCTGAGTGTAATCTACTTCTTTAAAGTTATACACTGAGTTTTAAACGTTTTTATCCCGTCTTATCACATAACCCACCAGCTTATGCCATAAATTAAGTGGTTAGTAATATATAGTCTGGTATTTGAGATTTTTTTACTAAAAATAACCAGCACAGCAGTGATAAATACTCGGGGCAAAGGTATTCGCCCCTGGTAATAGAAGGTAATAAGGCAGATTATCGCAGCCTGACCAGCCCCTGATCCAATGTCTCCACTTGGCCGGTAGCGACCAGGCAACAGGCAACCTGCCGAGCGATAGGCTCGGGAATGGCAACCTCGCCAGCCAGACAACGTTCAGTCCAACGCGCCGTAGTTGCGGCATCCTTGGCGGCAGGCACCTCAGCTAACGCATCCTGTTCTGGCCGTTCCAGCAAAATCTGCTGCTCACCACCGACGATATAGTGGATTTTTGGACAGCGTTGCGGATTGGCGTAAGCCTCCCCTTCGGTGCCATGCATCAGTAATCCCCGTGCACCGATCTGGCAGAAAAATGAGGCAACGCGCTCGACGTATTCCGGATGAGAAACGCTGGCAATGCGCAACACGTCCTGCTCACCAAATGGCGTCGCCAATTTTGCCAACGTGTGGGCGCTGTTACGCACGCCCATCTTCCAGCGCAAGCCAAGCTGGTTTTCCAACGCTGGCGCAAGTGCCGACACCGGGATAAACACCGCATCTCCGCCGTCCAAACGCCGTTGGGCAGTCTGGGGATCTTCAGACCATGGCACCCCAAGCTCACGGAAAATCTCTGCGCTGGTGACGCGCGTGCTGTCATTCACTACGCCGTGAACCACGACCGGCAGCCCGACTTTGGCCAACAACAGTGCCAGTAACGGCGTCAGGTTGGCTTGTTTACGAGCGCCGTTATAACTGGGGAGCACCACCGGCATCGGGCGACCCTGTGGGGGTTGCAACCGCATCACCTGCTGTTGCATCGCCTGATAGAAGCCAAGCATTTCCTCCTCGGCTTCCCCCTTGATACGCATGGCGATCAGGATGGCTCCCAACTCCAGAGGTGGCACGGCATCGGCCAGCATCGCCTGATAGAGCTCAAAAGCCGTTTGCCGATCCAGATCGCGCGCATGATTCTTGCCACGGCCTATTTCTTTGATAATTTTGCTGTAATCCATCGTTCGCTCTGCAGAAAACATTTGCACTAAGCATACCTTATCCGCGACGGCGCTCAACCTCATCGGCGAGTTGCTGTTGGTAATCGTCACCGATTCGCAGGCCGTCAATCACCCCGGCTATATCGGCAGCGCTGCGGTTCTGGCTCATTTTCCATTTCCCTTCACGCCGGGTGACGGCGATTTCGATGCCGACAATACCTTTGATATTGGCGGCAATATACTCCGCTGGCGCATCGTCAAGACGCCAAGGTTGCGGCTGATTGCCTTCATGCACCGCCGTCAGTTCCGTTAGCAGTTGGCGCAGCCAGACGCTATCTTGCGTGACCGTTGGCGTCCCCCACATGTGTACGGCGGCATAATTCCAGGTCGGCACCACTTTGCCAGTGTGCCGCTTGGTTTCATACCATCCCGGCGAGATATAGCCCTCAGCCCCCTGAAACACCACCAGGCATTCTTGCCCAGCTTGCAGTAACGACCAATGTGGGTTGCCTCGCGACAGATGCGCCCTAAGCGTCACCTGTCCTTGCTCATCGGTATCAATAAGAAAGGGGATCGGATCTGCTACCAAACCCTGTGGCCCCTGGCTAACGATCAGCCCCAGAGGATTGGCGCGCACCAAGGCTATCTGGGCGTCTAAATCGTCTTCACGGAATGACTCTAGTTGATACATGGCTTAGGTTTTCCTTGTGGATTGGGGCTTGCTGGACATAGCGAGATTTACCCACCCTAGCGGAATAAGATAGTATCCATAAACATACAATGGAATGATGTATTCCCCATCAAACATGGAATGAAAAATGGAAACCTATCTCACTCTGGCCGCGATCGCCGTGGTGCTGATCTGGGCCGTGATGACTTATAACCGCTTTATCTCCCTGCGCCGTTTCAAAGACGAAGCCTGGAGCGGTATAGCGGTGCAGCTCAAACGCCGCCACGATCTGGCCCCCAACCTGTTGACCCTGGTGAAGCGCTACGCTCTGCATGAGAAAGAACTGTTTGAAACCCTCTCACGCCAGCGCAGCGACCTGGTTGGCAACACCCCTCAGGTTGCCGAGAGTGAAAAAGAGTTTTCTGGTGCTTTGAGCCGCATTTTTGCGCTGGCAGAAGCCTACCCGGAACTGAAAGCCAACCAAAACTTCCTCTCCCTGCAACAATCTCTGGCAGAGATCGAAGAACAATTGCAAATGGCACGCCGCTATTTCAACGGTACGGTGCGCGATTTCAATATTCTGGTGGAGTCGTTCCCCAGTTTAATCCTGGCCCGGCTGTTTAATTTTAAAGCGGATGCGTTCTTCGAACTCGAAGATCCCGAGGAAGCTAAAGTTCCACGGATGGACTAGCACGATGGCTGCAATATCAGGTTGGGTCGTGCGCGTTTTATGGGTGTTATCGCTATTGATGACAGGAGCCGCGCCAGCTACGGCTGATGATATCGCCGTTGGGGCAGCCCCCGTTGCCGAGGCTTCCGACAGAGAGGCTGCGCCAGCAAGTGCTCCCCGTTGGGTACGTGCCTATGAGCATATTCTCTCATTTGATACCTATGCGCACTTTAACCCGGACGGCAGCATGGAAATGCGGGAAAACATCAAGGTGCTGTCTTTAGGGCAAGAGATACGCCGTGGGATTTTCCGCACCCTGCCGCTCACCTGGAACCGCCAGGACGGCAAGATTTTCAGCGTCGATTATCAGATTAAAGAAGTGTTGCGCGATGGCGTTGCCGAACCCTATAGCCTGGATAAAACATCAAAGACGCTGACAGTGCGTATTGGTAGTGCCGAGCACATCCTGCAACCGGCGATTTATAACTACCAGATCCGCTATCAGGTCAGTAACCACTTCAGCCGTTTCCCGGAGTGGGACGAACTCTACTGGAACGTCACGGGGAACGATTGGGCCTATCCAATCACCAAGGCTAGCTTCCAACTGGAGCTGCCGGACGCCAGTAATTATCTGGATAACGAAGGTAGAGACTCCCGGCTGCGTTCCATCGATGTCTATACCGGAACGCTGGGTGCAAAAGAGCACAACGCCAGCATACTTCCCCACGGCGGAGTGCAAACCACGCAACCGCTGGACCAAGGCGAAGGACTGACCGTTGTCTACACCTGGCCACGCGATATTCTGGCCGGTGCCGCTGCCCCGCAAGCATCTTCACCGTTGGTGCACCTGCTGTTACCCACGCTGGCAACCAGTGCGATCTGGATACCAGTGCTGCTGCTCACGGTCTATTGTTTGTGGTGGTGGCGTAAGAACGTGACCGCAATTGGCTTGAAGATGCCGCCGGTTGTGCCGCTATATGCGATGCCTACCACCCTGTCGCCAGGCTATCTGCGGTTTATTACCCAGCGTAAGTACGACGACGTGGCTTTCAGCAGCGATTTGCTGGAGCTGGTCGCCAAACGTGGCGCAGCGATCACGCTTAAAGCGAGCAAATCCACAGGCCCGTGGTTTTCCAGGTTTCAATCGGCGGATGAACAATGGTTATCGTACCAACCAGATGACAATAACAAGCGCTTAACCACCAGCGATAAGCAGTTACTCGGCCTGCTGTTTAGCGGCAGTCGCAAAAATATCAACCTCGGCCTGGCCTATCAGCGGCCAATGCAAAATGCCCGTAAATGGTTGGAAAAACGCAGTGAAGACCAGCGTGAGAAATTATTCAACAAATGGGGTAAACCGGTGCGCCGCGCGGTCTATATCATGCTGCTGATCCCGGTGATCTGCGGGGCGTTGTTTAATCTCGGCGCGGCAGTAATCACCATTCCTGCCCTGATTTTCCTGCTGTTCGGGATCTTGCTGCTCTCTTTACCGTTGAGATTTTTATTTAGCCCGAGAAAAACCTGGAATACTTTTGGGTTCATCCCCTTGGTTATTGCTCTTCTATTTGGCCCGTTGACCACCTTTGGCGGTGGCGCTTTCTTATTTGGCATGTTGCCCCTGACGCAGTTTCCAGCCGGGTATATTGGCGCGCTGCTGGCCGCCATTCTGCTATGCATAGCTTTTGGCTGGATGATCCCGCGATACACCCAACGGGGGCTGAATGATTTGGCCACTGCGCAAGGGCTGAAACTGTATCTGGGTACGGCCGAGAGAAATCGTTATCAGGCACTTTACCCCCCCGATCAATTGGTTTCCCATTTTGAAAGCCTGTTACCGGCGGCGCTAGCGCTCGGCGTGGGCAAGACCTGGGCCAATACCTTTGCCGAATATCTCAGTAAATCCGGGGCTATGTCGGAAGCCTTTGTCGACGCAGACTGGCAGCGCGTGAATCGCTTTAGTCGTTCCTGTACCGCATCGTCTATGGCGACACCCAGCAGCAGTTCAAGCTCCGGTTCAAGTTCATCAGG
>NZ_JADACK010000030.1:0-6359 GCF_015673035.1 Serratia sp. Res13-Sevr-LER1-36-b
GTACAGGTAGACTTAACGGTGTCTTTGATACCAACGATTTCAACTTCTTCGCCAACTTTAACGATACCGCGCTCAACACGACCGGTAACTACGGTACCACGACCGGAGATGGAGAATACGTCTTCGATTGGCAGCAGGAACGGCTGATCGATAGCACGCTCTGGTTCTGGGATGTAAGAATCCAGGTGACCAGCCAGCTCGATGATTTTAGCTTCCCACTCAGCTTCGCCTTCCAGTGCTTTCAGCGCTGAACCACGAACAACCGGCAGGTCATCACCAGGGAAGTCATAAGCAGACAGAAGTTCACGAACTTCCATTTCTACCAGTTCCAGCAGCTCTTCATCATCAACCATGTCGCATTTGTTCATGAATACGATGATGTAAGGAACGCCAACCTGACGACCCAGCAGGATGTGCTCACGAGTCTGAGGCATAGGGCCGTCAGTTGCAGCTACAACCAGGATAGCGCCGTCCATCTGAGCAGCACCGGTGATCATGTTTTTCACGTAGTCGGCGTGCCCTGGGCAGTCAACGTGCGCGTAGTGACGAGTCGGGGTGTCATATTCAACGTGAGAAGTGTTGATGGTGATACCACGAGCCTTCTCTTCTGGCGCGTTGTCGATCTGGTCGAAAGCACGTGCAGAACCACCGTAGGTTTTAGCCAGAACGGTAGTGATTGCAGCAGTCAGGGTAGTTTTGCCGTGGTCAACGTGGCCGATAGTACCGACGTTAACGTGCGGTTTTGAACGTTCAAATTTTTCTTTAGACATCGATTGTCCCTCTAAGACACGGATAAATCGGTGGTATCACCACATCAACCAAGCATTTGCTTGTTGAATTCAGGAAACAGAAAGAAAATCAGGGGGCGAGAAATTAAGAAGTGGTGCTGATAGGCAGATTCGAACTGCCGACCTCACCCTTACCAAGGGTGCGCTCTACCAACTGAGCTATATCAGCACATCTTGGAGCGGGCAGTGGGAATCGAACCCACATCATCAGCTTGGAAGGCTGAGGTAATAGCCATTATACGATGCCCGCATCCTGGAACTCGGCTACCTGACTTTTCTGTAGACTTTAAAGGCGGAGAGAAGGATTGTTCGTCGCTTAACTCTTCACCCTTCGTGCCAGCAACTTCCGTTACGCGGCGCGAACTGTTTGAAGGTTTTCACCTTCCCCGACCGGCGCTTGATTCAGCATTACCGCTCGGTGTGACCCAGTGCCTCGGGTCTAATATGGTGGTGGGGGAAGGATTCGAACCTTCGAAGTCTGTGACGGCAGATTTACAGTCTGCTCCCTTTGGCCGCTCGGGAACCCCACCAGATTTTAACTACTTTATACTTGAATGGTGCCGGCTACCGGAATCGAACTGGTGACCTACTGATTACAAGTCAGTTGCTCTACCTACTGAGCTAAGCCGGCATCAAGTGCAGCGCATTCTAGGTAGAGCTGACGGGCTATGCAACAAAAAAATTGCGATCTAAGCCCTATCGCTCATAAATCAGCCGATTTCTGCATCCGGCTCGCAATTTTTTACCGTTGAGGCGCAAAATTTCATCAATTATGGGCATTAATCTAAACTATTTTAGACCTACCCTACTGATGCTTTCCCTGCACTTTGTCGTATCGCTCAATCAAGGATAGCCTATCGGTTGAAAGCGGCTATCGGGGTAGTGCACCACAAAGAGGACGGTGCTCTCCGATGGTGCCGATATACCGCTTTCGTCCCTGGACTAACGGCCCCCGTACAGGTTAGCCGCATTGGCGCGCTTATTGCTTATCTTCATTATCCCTAATTGCAAGGAGGTATGACCGATGAAAATTGTCCTGATCAATGCGGCAACGCTTCCCATTTACCGCGCCGAGCTGGCGCAGTTGCTCACCGATGCGGTCACTCACGGGGCTTCAGTAGGTTACGACACGCAAATTCCCCACGAAGATGCCGAGAGCTACTTCCATAGCCTACGCCCTGCTTTGGCCAAAGGAGAGTTGCTATTGTGGATTGCCAGAGATGAAAGCGGCGTCATTGGCACCGTCCAACTAGCCCTGTGTCAAAAGCCGAACGGCCGAAACCGGGCCGAAGTACAAAAACTGCTGGTGCACAGCCGCGCCCGCCGCAATGGCGTTGGCCAGGCGTTGATGAAAGCGCTGGAAAAAATGGCGCTTGAGATCCGCCGTGGCCTGCTTTATCTGGACACCCAGGCCGGTTCCGCAGCCGAAGGACTGTATCGCTCGTTGGGCTATCGTTGCCTCGGAGAGATACCCGATTACGCCGCGGCTCCCGACGGGTATTACCATCCTACGGCGATTTACTACAAGCGGCTGTTTGCCGTTCAGCAACCCTCTCGCGCCGCCGCTAGTTGACCTGAAAACGGTATCATTGCCCAGTGATACCGCCTTGCAACAGGGCCTTTCTCAATTGCGTGCCTGTTCGCACTATTGGTAAAAACTGCCACTAATCGACCACAATTGCGAAAAAAGTCTACGCCTAAAAGCCAGCTGTCTATAATATGCAGTTTGATTATTATCTGGAGTTGGCGTCCAGCGCCTTTCCCAACCTGCGTTAACAGGCAGAATTTGGCTTATGATAAAAAGAGATCAATCTTTAGCGACGCCTTACCTTCAGTTCGATCGCAGCCAGTGGGCCGCCTTACGGGATTCGGTGCCGCTGACGCTGTCAGAAGAAGAGATTGTTAAACTCAAAGGGATTAACGAAGATCTCTCCTTGGAAGAAGTCGCGCAGATCTACTTGCCGCTCTCACGGTTGCTGAACTTCTATATCAGTTCGAACCTGCGTCGCCAGGCAGTTCTGGAGCAATTCCTTGGCACAGATGGCCAACGCATTCCTTATGTGATCGGCATTGCTGGCAGCGTAGCCGTAGGTAAAAGTACCACGGCGCGTTTATTGCAGGCATTGTTGAGCCGCTGGCCGGAACATCGTAGCGTGGAGCTGATCACCACAGACGGTTTTCTGCACCCGAACAAGGTGCTGAACGAGCGCGGCCTGATGAAGAAGAAAGGGTTCCCGCAATCCTACGATATGCATAGCCTGGTGAAATTCGTTTCGGAAGTTAAATCCGGTGCCAAACGTGTTACTGCACCGGTTTATTCTCACCTGATCTATGACGTCGTTCCTGAAGGCAATAAAGTTATCGAACAGCCTGATATTCTGATCCTGGAAGGATTGAATGTTTTGCAAAGCGGGATGGACTATCCACACGATCCTCACCGTGTATTTGTCTCCGACTTTGTTGATTTCTCAATCTATGTCGATGCCCCTGGCGATCTATTGCAAAGCTGGTATATCAACCGCTTCCTGAAATTCCGTCAGGGTGCGTTCTCTAACCCAGACTCCTATTTCCATAGCTATGCGCAGTTGCCGGAAACGGAGGCGATCAACATCGCTACTCAGCTGTGGAATGAGATTAATGGCTTGAATTTACAGCAAAATATTTTACCAACTCGCGAGAGAGCCAGCTTGATTATGACTAAGAGTGCCAATCACGCTGTGGAAAGTGTACGGTTACGGAAATAATCGATAACGTAAGAGAGGCCAATGGCCTCTCTTATTTTAGCTTATTCAGCACTCCGCAAAGATATTTCACCACCAATAAAGGGTTTTATTACTCCTTCCTGCTCAAGCAGCAATGCACCCTGCTGATCAATACCGCGGGCAATACCGAAAATCTGTTGTTCACCGATTAATAGCTTAACCGGACGATCGATAAAGTTATCTAATTTACGCCAACGTGAAATAAAGGGTGCTAACCCGTCTATTTCAAATTGCCGTAATGAATTGCGTAGCTCATTAAGCAATTTGGCGGCCAATTCATTGCGATCGATAGTGATCCCGGCTTCCTGTAGGTTGATCCAGCGCTGATCAATCTGACTGGCGTTGGTTTCGCGCATCGCCATGTTGATACCCGCTCCCAGCACCAACTGGGCTGCATCCCCGGTTTTACCGGTCAGCTCAACCAGAATACCGGCCAACTTGCGATCGTTAAGGTATAAATCATTGGGCCATTTCACACGGACCTGTTCTGCACCGAGACGCTGCAACACTTCTGCCATCACGATGCCAATAACCAGGCTCAACCCCATCGCGGCCGCTGGCCCTTGTTCAAGACGCCAGAACATGGATAAGTAAAGGTTGGCACCGAAGGGTGAAATCCACTGCCGACCACGTCGACCACGTCCTGCCTGCTGATACTCGGCAATACAGGCATCACCGGAAGCCAGTTCTGCAAGCCTGTCCAACAGATACTGGTTGGTTGAATCAACGACGGGCAATACCGTGACCCGCTTGTCTTCCAGTAAGCCAAGAATACGCTCAGCATCCAGCAAATTGATCGCCGCAGGTAGGCTATAGCCTTTCCCCGGAACCGTGAACACATCCAACCCCCATTCCCGGATGGTCTGAATATGCTTGTTAATCGCTGCGCGGCTCATGCCCAATGACTCACCTAAATGTTCGCCAGAGTGGAACTCGCCGTCCGCCAGTAGGGAGATGATCTTCAGTGGTACTGTGGTATCTCTCATGAAATGACCTCTACGGCATCCAGCTCACCAGTGGCCCCTATAAAACGTACCTCCGGTTCTAACCAGACATCGAATTTCGACGCTACCGTATTGCGCACGTGCCTGGCCAGTGCCACAACATCCTGGCTGCTGGCATTATCGGCATTTACCAATACCAAGGCCTGCTGACGGTGCACCGCTGCGCCACCGATCTGATGCCCCTTGAGTGAACACTGATCGATCAACCAACCGGCAGCCAATTTTTCTTGTCCGTCCGGCTGCGGATAATGTGGCATCGCAGGATATTGGGCTAATAACGTTTTAGCGGCTTCCCCGCTCACCAGTGGGTTTTTAAAGAAGCTGCCTGCATTGCCGGTAATACGTGGATCCGGTAGCTTGCTGCGCCGCATGGCGCATACCGCATCAAATACCTGCTGCGGCGTTACCGTCTTGGGATCCAGCTTGGTAAGGTCGCCGTAGTTCAGCAATGGGCTCCACCGTTTGCTAAGCCGTAAACCAACGCCCACAATCACGAAGCCTTGCTTAAGCTCATGCTTAAAAACGCTTTCCCGGTAACCAAACTGGCAGCGTTCAGGATCCATACGATCGATTTCACCCGTAGTCAGGTTTAGCAGGTCGACATACTCACAGACCTGTTTGAGCTCAATGCCGTACGCCCCGATATTCTGGATCGGGGCCGAACCGACCAAACCTGGGATCAATGCCAGATTTTCCAGCCCGGGGATGCCACGCTCGAGCATCTGGCTAACCAGATGGTGCCAATTCTCTCCGGCGCTGACATGCAGATGCCAGGCGTCCTGCTCTTCCCTGACCGTGATGCCTTTTAACTGGTTAATCATGACCGTACCGGCAAAATCCTCCAGGAACAGCACGTTGCTCCCTTCACCGAGTACCAGCAGTGGCTCTTGGCGCTTTTGCGCTTGCTGCCAGGCTTTAATCATCATTTCAATTTCTTCAGCAATGACTAAATGCGCTGCGTTGACCGGGAGCGCAAAAGTATTGTGATGTTTTAAAGACGCGCTTTCAGTAGACATGATTTAAATACTCTGACGGAACAAATTATCATCTAGTCTACTCGATCCACCGCGCATGGCTATTATTTGTTTTTATTCACTTGTAATTTCTTGTTAGCTAATAACCGCCAGCTTCATAGGCTATTAAAAATATCCTTGTAAATCATGATAATATGATAATTACATTATCTCGACTCTTGCAGAAGTCTGAGTTATATAAAATCTATCAGCATTAATGATATGTATGAATTAGCCAGGCGGGTTTGGAACTAAAAATTTCATGAATATTTCCAGGTGGGAACCCGGTTATATTTAATCATTTACCAATGAGGAGATAATTCGGGATAGCCGAGTAATGTCCCCTCACCCTAACCCTCTCCCCCAGGAGAGGGAACCGATCGAGCTCGCTGATATTACTCATTCTTTCTGCAATGGGGTTCACGACACCGACTTGCCGAAGCGGCACAGGCTCATCCACGACGCCGGACTGCTCCCTCTCCCCTACACAAGTATTCAGGGTGCTCCCGGTCGTTGCATTGGGAGAGGGCTGGGGTGAGGGCTGGGGTGAGGGGTTTTCACTGCCATTTTCTGTTTTTGACCCATAGCAAAAAGCCCCATGCTTTCGCATGAGGCTTTCTACTTATTTGATGCCTGGCAGTGTCCTACTCTCGCATGGGGAGACCCCACACTACCATCGGCGCTACGGCGTTTCACTTCTGAGTTCGGCATGGGGTCAGGTGGGACCACCGCGCTATTGCCGCCAGGCAAATTCTGTTTCATTCCAACCGCTTCACTCTCGTGTCGCCATCA
>NZ_JADACK010000031.1:0-120260 GCF_015673035.1 Serratia sp. Res13-Sevr-LER1-36-b
GTGGTGGTCTCAGTGGGCATCAAGCGACATATCGACTGGTTGACGGCTGAAATCCGGGATGCAGATGACGACATCGACAGGCAAATAAAAGTGATGCCGCTGTGGCGGGAAAAGGCGACGCTGTTGGAGGAAGTCAAAGGTATCGGGCCGACAACGATGGCGGTGCTTCTGGCGATGTTGCCGGAGCTGGGGACACTGAATCGGCACAAGATAAGTGCGCTGGTTGGTGTGTGTCCTTACGCCCACGACAGTGGAAAAATGAAAGGGAAGCGAAGTATCTGGGGAGGGCGAAGCGCAGTGCGTTCAGCGTTGTACATGGCGACCTTGTCAGCAGTGCGGTACAACCCGACAATCCGGGCGTTCTACGAACGCCTGATAGGGCGTGGGAAAGCGTTCAAGGTGGCGGTGACGGCTTGTGTGAGAAAGCTGCTAACTATCCTGAATGCGATGCTGCGGGATAATAAAAAATGGGTGACAAATTAATCATCACCCGTTGACTTTAAACACAGCTGCTCTCCCACAGTGAGAGGGGACCGAACGAGCCACATTTAACAACTGCGTTCGACCATAAATCCGCAAGGGATGTCTCTACAGCTGGTTTAACCTTCTACGCCGCTGCCTGGCTATCTATTTTGTCATCCTGGGTGATTTCCCAAGAGGGGCATTCATGCTCCTTTTATTAATAAACCTATAGTTTAGAAAATATATAGGGCCTGATACATCCACCAAATAAATAGGTCGAGCGATATCACTGGCGGTCAATCTAAAGCCCGCCGGTTTTCTCATGACATTATCGTTTCATCTGGGTACTATTGCGGCAAATTTCCATAGGGAGTTGGGATTGTGGCAATAAACAAGAAAACACTTATTGTGGTCGGGATTTATCTGACCACCTCTCCGGCCATGGCGAGCACGGAAACCCTCATCGATTATAGTTCCCGGCCCGACGCCGGGGTTTATCTGGGTAATCAGGTTGCCGCATCAACGTTATTTTCTCATACCCTACACCAAAGAAAAACCGCGCCAGGGGACAGTCAATTCTGGATGCGCGTTTCGGGTTATCACAGCAAGGATCTGAGCGCGGGCGATAATGGCTTGCCCGTCGATATGGATCGTCAGGTCTTTATGCTGGGCGGGGATTTGCTGGCCTTGGATAACAACAAAGAAGAGTGGACGGCAGGCCTGATGACCGGCTACGGCCACGCCAAGAGCAGCGCTAACAACGCTACCCTCTCATCCGAAGGAAAAGTCGACGGCTATTCTATCGGCGCTTACAGCACCTGGTATCAGGATAAGAAAAAGCATTCTGGGGCGTATGTGGATTCCTGGCTACAATATGCCTGGTTTAACAACAGCGTGACCTCTGCCCAAGGCAAGCAGAATTATGACAGCACTGGCTTTAGCGCCTCGCTGGAAACCGGCTATGCCTTGCAGCCTTTTTCGGCACTCGAGTTGATTATCGAGCCACAGCTGCAGATTATTTATAATCGCTTCGATGCCGATAATTATCAGGA
The DNA here is from genome assembly GCF_015673035.1 of Serratia sp. Res13-Sevr-LER1-36-b. Classification (NCBI taxonomy): domain Bacteria; kingdom Pseudomonadati; phylum Pseudomonadota; class Gammaproteobacteria; order Enterobacterales; family Yersiniaceae; genus Serratia; species Serratia sp. Res13-Sevr-LER1-36-b. The sequence continues at coordinate 1,515 of NZ_JADACK010000031.1, forward strand.
TCCGGCAGGCGTCTATATTCATCAGGCCGATGCGCCAAACTTTACTTCACGCGTCGGTATTCGCTGGTACAGCGATCAAGACGATTATACTACCGCCTATCTCGCCACCAACTGGTGGCATAATAGTGGCAAGAACGCGGTCAATTTTAATGATACACGGGTAGAGACCAACGCCCTGGATGATCTTTTTGAGGTCAAGTTAGGCCTGCATTCGCCTAGTACTTACAACATGCAGCTGTGGTTCGAAGGCGGGATCACCATGGGAGCCAACAGCTACCAGGATTACGGTGGCACCTTGGGTGTGAGCTATCGCTGGTAACAACGCTACAGTTGCAAGACGGCGGGGATAAAGTCCCTGCTGTTGCTCTGGTCTAATGCCTGCAAAAATTGGATACAATAAAGACATTATCCCATTACCCGGTATTTTGCAGTTATGGAACAGTTTGAAACGATCGACGTTGTGCAAGCACACCAACGCCTGAAAAACGGTAGCGCCGCACTGGTTGATATCCGCGATCCACAAAGCTTTGAAGCTGGACATACGCCAGGCGCTTTTCATCTGACCAACGCCACCTTGTCCGCCTTTATGCAGCAGAACGAGTTCGATCGCCCGGTGATGGTCATGTGCTATCACGGCAACAGCAGCCGCAGCGCCGCGCAGTATCTGCTGCATCAGGGGTTTGACGCGGTTTACAGTATCGACGGCGGCTTTGAGGCCTGGGCCCGCCAGTTCCCACAGGACGTTGAGACCTCCGCCTAATCCCCATTGGGCCGCCTTTCTGGGCGGCCAATTGCTGAATTCTGCACTGTTTTTGTCAGATCCCTTCCCTGCGCTCAGGATTTCAACGGTATAATCAGCCGCCAATGCCATCGGCGGTTTTGCCCGTGGCCAAAGTCATCTACTTAGACGGAAAATCTATGGTTCGAGTGATCGCCGTATCCAACCCTCGCCTGGCGCAGGCCTTTGTCGATTACATGGCAACGCAAGGGGTTGTACTTGAAGTCCGCGCAACAGGCGATGCAGCCGAAATCTGGCTGGCGGACGAGGCCCATCTGGAGCAGGTACAACACGAACTGCAACAGTTCCTGCTCGATCCGTTCAACCGCCGCTATCAGGCCGCCAGTTGGCAGGCAGGCAGCACCGATGCCGGTCTACAGTATCAACAGTTTTCTTACCTGCAAATCATCCGCAGCAAGGCCGGGCCGCTGACGCTAACGGTGATGAGCCTGTGTATTCTGGTCTATATCCTGATGCAGGTGCTGGGTGATGATACCGTCATGTTCTGGCTCTCCTGGCCGCAAAACAGCTCGCAATATGGCCAGCTGTGGCGCTGGGTCAGCCATGCGTTTCTGCACTTCTCGCTGCTGCACATTACCTTTAACCTGATGTGGTGGTGGTATCTTGGTGGTCCGCTGGAAAAACTCCTCGGCACCGGCAAGCTGTTTGTGATCGCCGTAGTGTCGGCCTTTTTCAGCGGCTGGGCGCAGTCGTTATTCAGCGGTGCGCTGTTCGGCGGGCTTTCCGGGGTCGTTTACGCGCTGATGGGCTATGTCTGGCTGAGCGGTGAACGCGCACCGGAACGCGGTTTGAACCTGCCCCGGGGCTTGATGGTCTTTTCCGCGCTCTGGCTGGTGGCCGGTTATTTCGATATTTTAGGAATGTCGATCGCCAATGCGGCACACGTTGCCGGTTTAGTGATAGGGTTATTAATGGCATTCTGGGATACGCGGCATCGCGCGCACAACGAACAATAACAACCAGGCACATCGGTGTATTAGGGGAATATCGTGAAGCAAACACAGCGTCATGACGCAATTATCGAATTAGTGCGCCTACAGGGATATGTCAGTACGGAAGAGCTGGTGGAGCACTTTGCCGTCAGCCCGCAAACCATTCGCCGTGATTTGAATGACCTGGCCGATCAGAACAAAATACAGCGTCATCACGGTGGAGCTGCGTTACCTTCCAGTTCGGTAAACACCGCTTATCACGATCGCAAGGTGATGTGGTCGGAAGAGAAAGCCCGCATCGCCCAGCGCGTAGCCAGCCAGATACCGGACGGCGCCACGCTGTTTATCGATATTGGCACCACGCCGGAAGCGGTAGCCCACGCCTTGATGGGCCATAAAAATCTGCGGGTCGTGACCAACAACCTGAACGTAGCCACCCTGCTCACCGCCAAGGAGGATTTCCGTCTGATCCTGGCCGGTGGCGAAGTCCGTACCCGCGATGGCGGCATTATGGGCGAAGCCACGCTGGACTTTATCTCCCAGTTCCGCCTGGATTTCGGCATTCTCGGCATCAGCGGCATCGATATGGATGGCTCGCTGCTCGAATTCGACTATCACGAAGTGCGAACCAAACGCGCGATTATCGAAAACTCCCGCTGCGTGATGTTGGTTACCGACCATTCCAAGTTTGGCCGTAACGCGATGGTGAACCTGGGGAACATGAACCTGATCGACTATCTGTTTACCGATCAGGCTCCGCCACCCAGCGTGATGAAGATTATCGAGCAGTACGACGTACAGCTGGAACTCTGCTGATCTCCCTGCCCCCTCACCAAATGGAGAGGGGGCCAAACGTGCCACGCATTAGCCCATCACCCAGGGCAATACATGCAGCCATTGCTGAAGCTCCAGTCAGCGGCGTTGTTGAACTGAATAATCACCATGACATCATCGGGATGAATATTCAGCCCCCTGTTCAGGCGCTCACTCAGCACATGGTAAAAACTCTGTTTCTGCCCGGCGGAACGTGGCTTTCCCGCGATGATCTGAAACAGGATAAAGTTGTCGCTGCGTTCACCACTCTGATAACTCCGGTCAAAAATGCGCTGGCTGGCAGGTAGCGTTTCAATGACCTGAAAACGGTCGTCTGGCGGAACGTCAAACTCCTCCGTCAGGCTCTGGTGCAGAATGTCAGAGATTTTCTGGAGTTGTGTCTCACTGTAGCCTTGGCGAAGTGTAATTCGGCTGAAGGGCATCAGATACTCTCCTCATCAATACAGCCGATTGCAGATACTGCGGCCGGCCAGCCTGCATAAAAAGCCAAATGGGTGAACGCTTCAATAATCTCCTGGTGGCTCAGACCATTTTTCCGAGCAAAATCGAGGTGCCACGGTAGCTGTTGCACCCGCCCCAGCGCAGCCAGAGCAGACAATGTTATCAGGCTGCGATCACGCGGGGAGAGCTCACCGCGCTGCCATATATCATCAAAAAGAACCTCCTTACTCAATTCAGCCAGTTTGGGGGCCAGTCGGGCAAGCATGTCTCGGTCGGTGGATTGGGTCATGGCATTCTCTCCGTATTGACAGTCAACCCATTCTGGCGTGATAGTCAAATCCTGAAAATCGAATTAATCAGGACCAACCATCCTGAATATAAGGATGATAATGAAGAAGCTTTTACCCGCGCTGGATCTGGATGCACTACGCAGCTTTGTTACCGGCATTGAATGTGGCAGCTTTGCACTGGCGGCAACACGCCTGTCCCGCTCCACTTCTGCCGTCAGCGCCCAGTTAAAAAAGCTGGAAATGCAGTGCAACGCGACATTGGTGATGAAAAAAGGGCGCCATCTGGAACTGACCCCTCAGGGTGAAATGCTGATGGGTTATGCGCGGCGCATGCTGGAGTTAAACGATGAAACACAGCGTGCTCTGAAAGGAGAATTGTTAAAGGGAGAGATCAGCATTGGTATGCAGGAGGATTTTGGTGAATCACTGATGCCTGGGATCCTCGGCCAGTTCAGACGCCATCATCCAGAGCTGAAGATCATCGCCAGGGTAGACCGTCAACATGCGCTGCAAACCGCATTAGACGATAAAACGGTCGATATGGCACTCATGTGGCAGCCAGATGCACAGATACGCGAAGGCCGACGGTTAGGCGAACGCCAGCTAGAGTGGATTTACCATCCGGACCTGGATCTTCCTGCTCTGCTGGCAAAGGGTGAGCCGCTACCACTGGTGATGTTTGAAAACCCGTGCCTGATGCGCTCGCGTGCTACTACCAGCCTGGATCATGCAGGGGTCCCCTGGCGGGTAATGTTTGTCAGCCACAGCCTGAGCGGTATCTGGGCTGCGGTTAAGGCCGGATTTGGCCTGACCGTACGCACACGCCTTGGCATGCCAGGAGATCTGCGCATAGCGGGCAACCTTCTGCCAACACTCGGAAATCTGGGGATCACACTTGAGCAGACCAAGGCCGACGGTGAGAATCTCACTGCGCGGGCAATGCTTGGCCAGTTAATGGAGGAGGCGTTGTCAGGATTGAAATGATACCTATACTTATGTTCATCCTCTTATCCCCCCCAGTCGCTTCGTCACCAAACTCAAAAACCTCCTTATATCCACGCCCGCAATAGGCATGGGTTTGCGGTGGATGCGGCTAAGCAAAAGCTGCGTCAAATACCCCTTCAATTTGTATACCTACTATCACCAAACTGTTACCTCTATCACGCAAGAATGTTTTTGTTTGGTTAACTCTTGGCTTGCTTGTTGGTTTCCGATTACAATAATGAGCGAAAACGAACATAAAAGAGCTATTTCGAACACCAGGAGGAAGTTAACGTGGAAACCAAAGACTTGATCGTTATCGGTGGTGGTATCAACGGAGCCGGCATCGCAGCCGATGCAGCCGGGCGTGGGCTGTCCGTACTGCTACTGGAAGCGCAAGACTTGGCCTGTGCTACGTCTTCCGCCAGTTCAAAACTGATCCACGGTGGCCTGCGCTACCTGGAACACTACGAGTTTCGTCTGGTCAGCGAAGCGCTGGCCGAACGTGAAGTGCTGCTGAAACTGGCACCGCATATCGCCTTCCCAATGCGTTTCCGCCTGCCGCACCAGCCTCATCTGCGCCCGGCCTGGATGATCCGTATCGGCCTGTTCCTGTACGATCATTTGGGCAAACGCACCAGCCTGCCAGGCAGTAAAGGTTTGCGCTTTGGACCAGAGTCCGTCCTGAAGCCAGACTTAAAGCGCGGTTTCGAATATTCTGATTGTTGGGTAGACGATGCGCGCCTGGTCGTACTGAACGCCCAAGCCGTGGCCGAACGCGGTGGCGAAGTGCGCACCCGCACCAAAGTGACCCGCGCCTGGCGCGAAAATGGGCTGTGGATGGTGGAAGCCATCGACGTCGACAGCGGCAAAACCTTTACCTGGCGCGCCAAAGGCTTGGTGAACGCTACCGGCCCATGGGTAAAACATTTCTTCGACGATGGCCTGAAGCTCAAGTCTCCTTACGGTATCCGCCTGATCAAAGGCAGCCATATCGTAGTACCTCGGGCGCATAACCAGCCACAGTCTTATATCTTGCAGAACGAAGACCACCGTATCGTGTTTGTCATTCCGTGGCTGGACGAATTCTCCATCATCGGCACCACCGACGTGGAATACCACGGCGATCCGAAAGACGTGAAGATCGACGATAACGAAATCAACTATCTGTTGAAGGTGTATAACGATCACTTCAAAAAACAGCTGGGCCGTGACGATATCGTCTGGACCTACTCTGGCGTACGCCCGCTGTGTGATGATGAATCTGACTCACCGCAGGCCGTAACTCGCGACTATACGCTGGATGTGCATGACGAGCAGGGCAAAGCCCCACTGCTTTCCGTATTCGGTGGCAAACTCACCACCTACCGCAAGCTGGCCGAGCATGCGATGGAGAAATTGGCTCACTACTATCCTGGCTGTGGCCCGGCATGGACCAAAAACGGTTCCCTGCCAGGGGGCAATATTGACGGCGATCGCGATAGCTATGCCGCTAAACTGCGCCGTCAGCACGGCTGGATGACGGAGTCATTGGCTCGTCGTTACGCCCGTACTTATGGTAGCCACAGCGAAATAATCCTGGCTAATGCCAATAGCCTGAGCGATTTGGGTGAAGACTTCGGCCATGACCTGTACGAAGCTGAACTGCGCTATCTGGTTGAGAAAGAGTGGGTTGTCGAGCTGGATGATGCCCTGTGGCGCCGCACCAAACTGGGGATGTGGCTCAGCGAAGAACAGCAGGCGCGGGTGAAAACCTGGCTGGCAGAAAATGCCAAACCAAAAGCGTTGTCATTGGCGTCTTGATTGAGGTGTGAGTAGGCGGGCGCAGCATGCAGCGCCCCTACGGCATACGGGACGCAACAAGTTAAATTCAAGGGCCGGTGATCCGGCCCTTGGCTATTACAGCTTTATCGGTTTGATATTCCAGATCTCGTCCGCGTACTCCTGGATCGTGCGGTCGGAAGAGAAGTAGCCCATGTTGGCGATATTGAGTATCGCGCGCCTGGTCCAGTCGTCCTGATTGAGATACACCTCATCCACCTTATCCTGCGTATCCACATAGCTGCGGTAATCGGCCAACAGCTGATAGTGGTCGCCGAGATTGACCAGTGAATCGAACAGGCTGCTGTAGCGCTTGGGCTCTTCAGGGCTGAACACACCGGTAGCGATCTGCGTCAAAGCCAGATGCAACTCTTCATCCTGCTCGTAATACTGACGTGGGTTATACCCATCGCGGCGCAGCGCTTCCACCTGATCGGCGGTATTGCCAAAGATAAAGATGTTCTCTTCGCCCACGTGTTCCAGCATTTCGACGTTGGCCCCGTCCAGCGTGCCGATGGTCAAGGCACCGTTGAGAGCAAACTTCATATTACTGGTGCCCGAAGCCTCTGTCCCTGCCAGCGAGATCTGCTCGGAGAGATCGGCCGCCGGAATGATCATCTGGGCCAGGCTTACCCCGTAGTTAGGAATAAACACCACCTTCAAATCATCATGCACTCGCGGATCGTTGTTGATCACCTTCGCTACGTCATTGATCAAACGGATGATCTGTTTGGCGGCATAGTAGGCCGAAGCCGCTTTACCCGCGAAGATCACCACGCGCGGTACGCGTTTGGCATCAGGATCCTGCAACAGACGGTTATAACGCGTGATCACATGCAATACGTTCAGCAATTGCCGCTTATATTCATGGATCCGTTTGATTTGTACGTCGAACAACGCGTCAGGGTTCACCACCACGTTGAGCTTTTTCGCGATATACCCCGCCAGCCGCTCTTTATTCTGCCGTTTGGCAGCCTGTACGGCCTGCAAGAAGCTCGGGTAATCCGCATTCGCTTTGATTTCGCCAAGCTGGCTGAGATCGGTACGCCAGTTGTGACCAATACTGTCATCCAGCACTTTGGATAATGGCCGGTTAGCCAATCCCAGCCAGCGGCGCGGCGTGACCCCGTTGGTTTTATTGCAGAAGCGATCGGGGAATACGCGAGCAAAATCGGCAAACAGGGACTGTACCATCAGTTCGGAGTGCAGTGCCGAGACGCCATTCACCTTATGGCTGGCGACCACAGCCAACCACGCCATACGCACTCTACGCCCGTTGGTTTCATCAATGATGGAGACCCGTGCCAGCAATTGATTATCGCCCGGCACCACTTGCTGTACCTGCTTGAGGAAATGGTCGTTGATTTCGAAGATCAGTTGCAGGTGGCGCGGCAGGATCTTGCCCAGCATATCAACCGGCCAGGTTTCCAGCGCTTCGCTCATCAAGGTGTGGTTGGTATAGGAGAACACCTTTTCCACCACTTCCCAGGCATCCAGCCAGCTGAATTTGTGCTCATCAATCAGCAGGTGCATCAGCTCAGGGATCGACAACACCGGGTGGGTATCATTGAGGTGGATGGCAATCTTGTCGGCCAGATTGTCGAAGGTTTTGTGCATCGTCCAATGGCGGTTGAGGATGTCCTGGGTAGTGGCTGAAACCAGGAAATACTCCTGCCGCAGGCGCAGTTCACGCCCGGAATAGGTGGAGTCATCGGGATAGAGCACGCGCGAAACGTTCTCGGAGTGGTTTTTATCTTCCACTGCGGCAAAATAATCCCCCTGGTTGAACTTACCCAGGTTGATTTCATTACTGGCCTGAGCGCTCCACAAACGCAGCGTGTTGGTGGCATCGGTATCAAAGCCCGGGATCACCTGATCGTAGGCGATGGCGATAATCTCTTCGGTTTCCACCCAGCGGGCCTTCGCCCCTTCCTGCTGAACGCGGCCACCAAAACGCACTTTATAGCGGGTATTATGGCGCGGGAACTCCCACGGGTTGCCGTATTCCAGCCAATAATCCGGCGACTCCATCTGTTGGCCATCGACGATGTTCTGCTTGAACATGCCATATTCATAGCGAATACCGTAGCCCCGGCCAGGCAGCGCCAGCGTGGCCAACGAGTCCAGGAAGCAGGCAGCCAAACGCCCCAGGCCGCCATTGCCCAAGCCAGGATCGTTCTCTTCCTCAAGCAGCTCACTCAGGTTCAGACCCATCTCATCGAGTGCGTCCTCAATATCCTGGTAAATCCCCATCGATAACAGCGCATTCGACAGCGTACGGCCAAGCAGAAACTCCATCGACAGGTAATACACCTGCCGGACATCTTGTGAAAGCTGGGCGCGATTGGATCGCAACCAACGTTCCACCATCCTGTCGCGCACCGCAAACAACACGGCATTAAGCCAGTCGTGCTGGGTGGCGATAGCCGGATCCTTACCGACAATAAACATCAGTTTATAGGCGATGGAATGTTTCAGCGCTTCGACACTGACCGTGGGTGAGGTGTAACTAAACGGTGAAGTCATAGTAATTCAATCCCAAGTACGTGATTACAACAAGCGTTGATAAAGCGACAGATATTCCTTTGCCGCGACTTGCCAGCCAAAATCCAGACTCATGGCATGGCGTTGTACGTGATGCCAATGTCTCGGCCTGCTCCACAGCACCAGAGCACGCCGAATGGCATTGCCTAGGGCAACAGCATTACAATCATCAAACATAAACCCGCTGGCAGTACCGTCGGCCAGGTTCTCCAGCGCACAGTCCACCACCGTATCAGCCAACCCACCGGTGCGGCGCACCAGCGGCAACGTGCCATATTTCAGGCCATAAAGCTGTGTTAATCCGCAAGGCTCAAAGCGGCTGGGTACCAGGATCACGTCCGCTCCGCCGATAATGCGGTGCGAGAAGGCATCGTGGTAGCCAATCTGCACACCGACCTGTTCCGGATAATCGGCCGCAGCCGCCAGGAAAGCCTGCTGTAATACTGCGTCACCGGCCCCCAGCACGACCAACTGCCCCCCTTGTTCCAGCAACGCTGGCAGGGCTTCCAGCACCAAATCCAACCCTTTCTGGTTGGTCAAACGGCTGACCACCGCAAACAGTGGCAACGATTCATCCACCTGTAGCCCCATGGCTTTTTGCAGATGAACCTTATTCTTGGCCTTTTTTTTCAAGCTGTTGGCGTCATAGCGTGCCGCCAGGCGCGCATCGTGTGACGGGTCCCAAATCTTGTCATCAACACCGTTGAGAATACCGCTCAATCTCCCCTGCCGCTGCCGCTCCTGGAGTAACCCTTCCATCCCGTAGCCAAACTCCGGCTGGGTAATTTCACGCGCATAGGTCGGGCTGACGGCGGTGATATGGTCGGCGTAGTACAGGCCTGCTTTCAGGAAAGACATCTGGCCGTAAAACTCCAGGCCATAGATATTCAAGAATGACGATGGCAACCACAGCTCCGCCATATGGTGGGCGGAGAATAGCCCCTGATAGGCCAGATTGTGTACGGTAAAGATCGAGCGTGCCGGGTGGCCATTCGCCGCCAGATAAGCGCAGGCCAAGCCAGCATGCCAGTCATGAGCATGGACCAGTTTTGGCCGCCAGTAATGATCCAGCCCCTTCGCCAGCTCACAGGCCATCCAGCCCAGCAAGGCAAAACGGCGGTGGTTGTCCGGGTAGGCATACATCGACTGATCGTGGTACGGGCTGCCCGGCCGGTCATACAACCAGGGGGCATCGATCAGGTAAACACCTACGCCATGATAGGTACCATAACGTAGGCCTACGCGCCCGGCAAAAGAGTCGATCTCGGCAACCAGTACCGTGTCCGGGATACCGTTGCGCACGTCAGGAAAAGCCGGTAATAGCACCCGAACATCAGCTCCTGCGGCAATCTGCGCCGTCGGTAATGCGCCAACCACGTCTGCAAGCCCGCCGGTTTTAAGCAGAGGGAACATCTCGGAACATACGTGTAAAACCTGCATTATCACTCCTGAAATTCGGTAAAAACGTCTTTACGGAGATAAGGGGCGCGGCTTGCCACGCCCAAGGTTCCGGCCGGAATGGCTACAGTTTTGCCAACATTTCGCGCGTCACCAGCACGATGCCCTCTTCCGAACGGTAAAAACGCTTGCTGTCTTCCTCGGCGTTTTCACCAATCACCATGCCTTCGGGAATATGGCAGGCGCGATCGATAATGCAGCGGCGCAGGCGGCAGGAGCGGCCAACGTTGACATCGGGCAGTAATACAGAAGAGTCGATAGTGCAGAAGGAGTTCACCCGCACCCTCGAGAACAGCACTGAATGCACCACCACCGAACCGGAGACAATGCACCCACCGGCCACCAGCGAGTTCATGGTCATGCCATGGCTGCCGGAACGGTCTTGCACAAATTTGGCCGGTGGCAGTGGCTCCATATAGGTGCGGATCGGCCAGGAACGGTCGTACATATCCAGCTCAGGCGTTACCGAAGCCAGATCGAGGTTGGCGCGCCAGTAGGCTTCCAAGGTCCCGACATCACGCCAATACGGCGGCAGATCGGGACCACATCCCACACAGGAAAGAGTAAACGGATGCGCCCAGGCAGCGCCCTGCGCGGTAATTTTTGGGATCAGATCCTTACCGAAATCGTGGGTGGAGTCAGGGGTCGACATATCCTCTTCCAGCAGTTGGAAGAGATAGCTGGCGTTGAAAATATAGATGCCCATGCTGGCCAGTGACATATCCGGGTTGCCAGGCATGGCCGGCGGATTGGCTGGCTTCTCCAGGAATTCGAGGATCAGGTCGTTATCGTCCACCTTCATCACGCCAAACTCGCTGGCTTCCTTGCGCGGTACCGGAATACAGGCCACCGTGCACTGCGCCCCTTTCTCGACGTGATCGATCAGCATGCGCGAGTAGTCCATTTTATAAATATGGTCGCCCGCCAGGATCACCACGTATTCCGCTTCATAGCGGCGAATGATGTCGAGGTTCTGGTAAACCGCATCCGCGGTGCCTTTGTACCAATGTTCGGTGCTGAGGCGCTGCTGGGCAGGCAGCAGATCGACAAACTCATTCATCTCTTCGTTGAGGAACGACCAGCCCCGCTGAATATGCTGCACCAACGTATGGGAATGATACTGAGTGATCACCCCCATACGGCGGATCCCTGAGTTCAGGCAGTTGGACATGGCAAAATCGATGATGCGGTACTTGCCACCGAAGTGAACGGCTGGCTTGGCGCGGGTAGAGGTTAAATCTTTCAAACGCGAGCCACGGCCGCCTGCCAATATCAGGGCAACGGATTTATTCGGCAGTTGGCGCGCCAACATCAGAGGGTCTTTATTTTCGTGCTTAACCATAACTGACTCCTTTTAATTTTTCTCTACCAGCACGCAAAGCGAATGCGCAACCTGGCACCAGGCGGGTAAAACCGCCCGCGAATCTTCCTGAGTAAAGGGGGCGACAACCTGCCAATCACCCTCGGGTAACGTCATCTCAACGGTCTGCTGGGTGGCGTTGATCACCATCAGCCAGCGTTGCGACAGGCGGATCTGCAAGCAGCGATCGCCCTGTTCCCACTGTTGCGCACTGAGCGGCTGCCCCTGCGCGTTTAACCACTGCACGCTGCCGTCTCCCTCCTGCCACCAGCGGTCTGCCTGCAAAGCAGGAATTTGCTGGCGCAAGCGGATCAGCGCGGCGGTGTATGCGGTCAGTGACTCATCCGCATTGGCCCAATCGAGCCAGGTGGTTGCGTTATCCTGACAGTAAGCATTGTTGTTGCCTTGCTGGCTATTTCCGTGCTCATCACCGGCCAGCAGCATCGGTGTCCCCTGTGCCAGAAGCAGCGTGGCAAGCAGTGCTCGCTGGCTGGCCTGGCGGCGTTGCAAAACGGTTTCGTCGGCAATCAGGCCTTCAACTCCGTGGTTACAGCTAAAGTTTTGGTCGCTGCCATCACGGTTTCCCTCTCCGTTAGGCTGGTTATGTTTCTCCTTGAAACTCACTACGTCCTGCAAGGTAAAGCCGTCGTGGGCCGTCAGCATATTGATGCTGACATAAGGCGCACGCCCACGTTGGTTGAATACCTCGCTGGAGGCAGCAAAACGCTGGGCAAACTGACCCAGTGACAGATCTCCCCACAGCCAGAAACGGCGGATATCGTCACGAAAATGGTCATTCCACTCAGCAAAACGGCCTGGAAACGCGCCAACCTGATAGCCCCCTGGGCCAATGTCCCAGGGCTCGGCGATCAGTTTGCAGCGCCCCAGCGTATCGTCCGCCAGCATCGCCTGAAACAGCGGTGCATCGCGGTCAAACGCTGGTGTACGGCCTAACACGGTGCCAAGATCGAAGCGGAAACCGTCGACATGGCACTCCCGAACCCAAAAACGCAGGCAATCCATCACCCACGCCACGCCCGCTGGCTGATCCAAGCGCAGCGTATTGCCACAGCCGGTGAGGTTATCGTAGCCACCGTCAGGGGTTAGCCAGTAGTAACTGGGGTTATCGATACCACGCAGCGACAACGTTGGCCCATCCACATCCAGCTCTGCACTGTGGTTGAACACCACGTCCAGGATCACTTCGATCCCCGCCCGGTGCAGTGCTTTCACCGCATCGCGGAGCTCACGGAGCGGCGTCGTCCCGGTGCTCAAACTGCTGTAACGGTTGTCTGGCGCGAAAGGAGCCAGCACGTTGTATCCCCAGTAATTGATCAGCCCCAGGCGCTGCAAACGCGGCTCCGTGGTGTGCTGCTGCACCGGCAAAAGCTCGAGCGCAGTGATCCCCAACCGCTTGAAGTAGGCAATCATCGCCGGGTGGCCAAGAGCAGCAAAGCTGCCACGCAATACGGCCGGGATCTCCGGGTGCGTTAACGTCAGCCCCCGGACGTGGGCTTCGTAGATCACCGTTTTACCCCAAGGGGTGGCTGGCGGGCGATCGTCTTGCCAATCGTAGCTTTCATCGATCACTACACATTTGGGCATCAACGGGGCGCTGTCTTGCTGGTCCGGTTGTTCGTACCCCCCATGCAAATTCACATGGTCGGCAACCGGCCCTTCGACTGCCCGCGCCGCCGGATCGAGCAACAGCTTGTTGGCGTTAAAACGCAACCCAAGATGCGGCTCAAACGGGCCATGCACCCGAAAACCATAACGCTGCCCCAACTCGCCCCCTGGCAGATATCCATGCCAGATATCACCGCTGCGGGCAGGCAACGGCAGGCGTGTTTCACGATATTGCGCATCGAACAGGCACAGCTCAACCCGCGTGGCATGCGCAGAAAACAGGGTAAAGTTGATGCCATTACCGTCGTAATAAGCCCCTAAAGGCGCGGCAAGACCCGGCGTCAGCTCTACCATCAAGCCTCCCGCCGTAGATAAACGGTGGCCAGCGGTGGCACCATCACGCTGATCGAATGTTCACGACCGTGGCTGCCGATCGGCTGCGAAATCACCCGCCCCTGATTACCCGCGTTACTGCCGTGATAATGGTGTGAATCGGTATTGAGGATTTCCTGATATTCGCCAGCGCGCGCAATGCCGATGCGGTAATGAGGGCGCGGCACCGGGGTAAAGTTGCTGATGGCTATCAGCTCATTGCCCTGCGAGTCGTAGCGTGCGAATGCAAATACCGAATTGTCGTGATCGTCGACCACCAGCCATTCAAAGCCGTCTGGACGATAATCGCGCTCATACAGCGGCGCATTCTCCTGGTAGCAGTGGTTGAGATCGCGTACCAACCGTTGTACGCCGTGGTGCCAACCGTCCAATCCTTCCAGCAGATGCCAGTCCAGGCTGTTATCGAAATTCCACTCGCGCCCTTGAGCAAATTCGCTGCCCATAAACAGCAGTTTTTTGCCCGGGTGAGCCCACATAAAGCCGTAATAGGCCCGCAGGTTGGCGAATTTCTGCCAGGCATCCCCCGGCATCCGATCCAGCACGGAGCCTTTGCCATGCACCACTTCGTCGTGCGAGATCGGCAGCACGAAGTTTTCTGTATAGGCGTAGAGCATGCCGAAGGTCATCAGGTTGTGGTGGTATTTACGGTGCACCGGATCGCACTTCATATAATCCAGCGTGTCGTGCATCCAGCCGAGATCCCACTTGTAGTGGAAACCTAAGCCGTTGGCATCCGGCGGCAGCGTAACCCCCGGATAGTCGGTGGATTCTTCCGCCAGCGTCACCGCCCCTGGCCGCTCTTTGCCCAGCGTCTGGTTGGTGTAACGCAGGAAGGAAATCGCTTCCAGGTTCTCATTGCCGCCATAGTAGTTTGGCACCCACTCACCGTCGGCACGGCTGTAATCACGGTAAATCATCGACGCCACCGCATCGACGCGCAGGGCGTCGATACCAAAGCGCTCCAGCCAGTAAAACGCATTGCCCGCCAGATAGTTACGCACCTCGTGGCGGCCATAGTTGTAGATCAGCGTGTTCCAATCCTGGTGGAATCCTTCACGAGGATCGGCATATTCATACAGCGCGGTGCCGTCGAAGTTGGCCAGGCCATGGGCATCGCTGGGGAAATGCCCCGGCACCCAATCCAGGATCACGTTGATCCCGGCATCATGAGCCGCGGCGACAAAAGCCTTGAACTCCGCTGGCGTGCCAAAACGCCGGGTTGGCGCATACATTCCCAACGGCTGATAGCCCCAGCTGCCGTCGAACGGATGCTCGTTGATCGGCAACAGTTCAATATGGGTGAAGCCCATATATTTAACGTAGGGGATCAGTTGCTCGGCCAGTTCTTGATAGCTGAGCCAGAAATTATTGTCTGTATGGCGACGCCAGGAGCCCAGGTGCACTTCATAGATGGAAATCGGACGGTCAAAGTCATTGGCCCGCTGCCTTTCCGGCGTGTTTTCCACCACCGCAGGCAACGGTGTGATCAACGAGGCCGTTTCCGGCCGCATCTGCGCTTCGAAAGCATAAGGATCGGCTTTCAGCTGCACGTTGCCGTAACAATCGATAATCTCGTATTTATACAGCTGCCCGGCCTTCACGCCCGGTAAAAACAGCTCCCAAATCCCATTCTCTCTTCGCAGGCGCATGGGATGACGCCGTCCATCCCAAAAGTTGAACTCCCCCACTACCGACACGCGCTGGGCATTCGGTGCCCAAACGGCAAAGCTGACCCCATCCACATTATCCAACGAGCCAGGATGCGCCCCCAGCCGCTCATAAGGCCGCAGATGGGTGCCCTCGGCCAGCAGCCAGCTGTCAATATCCTGCAGCAGGGTGCCAAAACGATATGGGTCTTCAAGCAGTTGTTGATGGTCGCGCCAGCTGACTTCAAGCTGATAGCGGAAAGGGGTTTTACGACGCGGTACGAGAGCGCTGAAAAAACCACGAGCGTCATCGCAATTGAGCTGAACCAGACGGTTACCGGTTTTACTCTCTACCAGCCACACGGTGCCCGCATCCGGCAACAGCGCACAAATCTGTAGGCCGTTTTCGGTTACATGCATGCCGAGCAAGGAAAAGGGATCGGCATAGTGACCGGAGATGAGCTGATTGATCACGTCACGTTCGGGAAGTACAGGCATAGCATTCTTCCTTTGATTAAGAGCATGACTTTTAAAAGGCTACGCTGAACAAAAAGCAGCCGTTGCACCTATCATGCAATTCATTTGCTACCTAAAGCGTGATTTCAGTCGGTTATTGATTAATCGATCGCCTTCATGCTCGCAGTTTCGCTCTTTATGCTTAATTTTTAGGCGAATTTTCACCATTGATGGAAAACTTTTCATCCACCTAATAAGCATAGTCATGTCTGCTAAAAACACGGTGACATTACCAAGGAAAATTTTTAGCCGGAAAACCGGCAGAGTGGGCAACCTTAGCTGGCTGCGTCTGATATACGACAGGCATGACGTCACCTTGCCTGCATCACCTTGACTACTTCTGCAATCGAGACCAGAAACGTGAAAAACAGGGCATTGGTGGGCTGAAAGAGATCAGCCCTCGGGAAGTTCAAGGTTATAGCTGCCACATGCAGTTCATGGGGATGCACTCACCTTCATAATGTGACCCTCCCCCTACTCAGTAAAAACACCTAGCCAAGTAGGTAATCAAGACAATAGATTACGTCAATGACACCCTCTATTCTCTTTGTTACACCAAGGGTCTATTCAGGAGCAAGCCAAGATGAAACGTATAATCTCATGCGCCATTTTATTTAGCAGTATGCTGTCATTCACCAGTACAGCCAGTGGCATTCTGACCGAAAAGAATCTCTCCCTAGAATTGGCTGATAAGTTGGCGCAAAGTGCTATCCAGGCCTGTAGCGCCAATAACTACAATGTTGCCGTTACCGTTGTAGACCGTGCCGGAATTCCTCTGGTTATCAAGAGAATGGATAACGCTGGTCCTCATACCGTGGAAGCCAGCCAGATGAAAGCATTTACCGCACTGACCACCAAAAACCCTACCGAAAATGTAATGAAAAATGCCCAGGCAAATGCTGGAGCAGCAAATCTACGTGATATCCCTGGATTTTTATTACTGGCCGGTGGAGTACCAGTGAAAAGCGGTGAAGAAGTCGTTGGCGCTATTGGTGTCGGCGGCGCACCAGGTGGACACCTTGATCAGCAATGCGCACTTACCGCATTAGAAAAGGTGCTGACGAAATAACACGGCGGACTTGAATCGGTACCCTGTTTCAATGACATACCGCCAGGCAGGTGCCACACAGCCCCCGCATTACGTTGCCCCCTATCGACCTGTCCCCAAAGTACGGCCTTGGGGATAACCAACATGTGCGTTTTGATAATGCTATCCACATAAAAAAGCCCGCTTTTCAGCGGGCTATCGGGATTTTTGCAGCTTAGTGATTCTTCATGCCACGCAACTAAATATCCTACAGCAAGATACGCAACATGCGACGTAGCGGTTCGGCCGCGCCCCACAACAGCTGATCGCCAACGGTGAAGGCGGAGAGGTATTCCGGCCCCATATTCAGCTTGCGCAGACGACCAACTGGCGTGTTCAAAGTACCGGTTACGGCAGCAGGCGTCAGCTCACGCATGGTCAGTTCGCGGTCGTTAGGGATCACCCGTACCCAATCGTTGTGCGTGGCCAACAGTTGCTCGATTTCCGGCAGCGGGATGTCTTTCTTCAGCTTCAGGGTAAATGCCTGGCTGTGGCAGCGCAGAGCTCCGACGCGCACACACAAACCATCAACCGGGATGATGCTTGACGTGCTGAGGATCTTGTTGGTTTCCGCCTGGCCTTTCCACTCTTCGCGGCTTTGGCCGTTATCCAGTTGCTTGTCGATCCAAGGGATCAGGCTGCCCGCCAGAGGAACGCCAAAGTTATCGGTTGGCAGCTTACCGGAACGGGTGGCCTCCGTGACTTTACGTTCGATGTCCAGGATCGCCGAGGCCGGGTCCTGCAACTCCTTCGCCACATCCGCATGCAGCATGCCCATCTGAGTCAACAGCTCACGCATATGGCGCGCACCGCCGCCAGAGGCAGCCTGATAGGTGGCAACAGAGGCCCACTCCACCAAGTCGTTGGCAAACAGACCGCCCAGCGACATCAGCATCAGGCTGACGGTGCAGTTACCGCCAACAAAGGTCTTGATGCCTTTGTTCAGCCCTTCCTGGATCACCGCATGGTTGACCGGGTCGAGGATGATAATCGCATCGTCTTTCATACGCAGAGAAGAGGCCGCATCGATCCAATAGCCCTGCCAGCCGGTAGCCCGCAGCTTTGGATAGATTTCATTGGTGTAATCGCCGCCCTGGCAGGTAATAATAATATCGAGAGCGCTTAATGCTTCGACATCATACGCATCTTGCAGCGTGCCTTGCTGCTGACCACCGAAAGCCGGGGCGGCAGCACCGAGCTGCGAAGTGGAGAAGAATACCGGGCGAATGGCGTCAAAATCGCGCTCTTCAGTCATGCGTTGCATGAGAACCGAGCCGACCATACCACGCCAACCAATGAAACCAACGTTTTTCATATTTACTGTCCTGCCTTGGAGGATGACTATGCTCTATACCCTTTCAGGAAGGATATGAGATAGAGTTAAGTTATATGTTGTGTGCAATATCTACCCACCTTACAAAAAGTCGGCGCGAGCGCAAAGTGAATTTATTCGATGAACAAACAATTCTCAGCAATGCCGCTTATACCCGTCGTCTTTCAAGCTGCAGCGTTGTTACCTGCACTTGCTCACCCCAGCCACTTACTAAACGTAAGCTCCTGGGGATGAGTAAGCTTGTCGCCTAGCTGCAGCTTGAAATCCATAGGGTAAATATCGGTCGTTTTTTCTGATTTTGAGGCCTTAAATGACAGAAATGATTGCGGCAACGGTGTTGCTGTTTTTAATTATGGATCCGCTGGGTAACCTGCCGATTTTCATGTCAGTGCTGAAACACCTGGAACCGCGCCGTCGCCGGGCGGTGGTGATCCGCGAGTTACTGATAGCTTTGGTATTGATGCTGATCTTCCTGTTCGCGGGCGAACACATTTTGGCGTTCCTTAACCTGCGCACCGAAACCGTGTCGATCTCCGGCGGGATTATCCTGTTCCTGATCGCCATCAAGATGATTTTCCCTTCTCAGGAGGGCAGCGGTAGCGATCTTTCCGCCGGAGAGGAGCCTTTCCTGGTGCCGCTCGCCATTCCGTTAGTCGCCGGGCCGTCGATTCTGGCAACCTTGATGTTGCTTTCACACCAGTACCCCAACCAGATTTCGCATCTGGTCGTGGCCTTGCTGATTGCCTGGGGATTGTCGGCGGCGATCCTGCTGATGTCGAACGTGTTCCTGCGGTTACTGGGGAGCAAAGGGGTGAGTGCACTGGAACGACTGATGGGGTTGATTCTGGTGATGCTGTCCACCCAAATGTTCCTGGACGGCGTTCGGGCCTATCTGAACCTTTAGCAGCCAGGGCGCAGCAGAGACTGCTGCGCCCCACCGTTAAAACTTAAACCACCATCGCCAACAGCAGGCAGCCAATCAGGCCGCAGACTGAAATGATGGTTTCCAACACGGACCAGGACCTAATGGTTTCCATAATGGTCAGGTTGAAATACTCCTTGAACAGCCAGAAGCCTGGATCGTTAACGTGAGAGAAAATCACGCTGCCCGAACCAACGGCGATAACCATCAGCTCCGGGCTAGCCCCGGTGGTAGCAATCAGCGGAGCCACAATGCCCCCGGCGGTGATCGCCGCTACGGTCGCGGAACCCAGTGCAATACGCAGCACTGCGGCAATCGACCAGGCCATCAGGATTGGTGACACGTCGCTGCCATGCATGATGCCAGCAATGTATTGCTCAATGCCGCTGTCCACCAGCACCTGTTTGAACGCCCCGCCACCGCCGATGATTAACAGCATCATGGCGATGATTTTGATGGAGTCGCTGACGGTGCCCATCACTTCGTCCATGGTGCGGCCGCGGTTCAGGCCGAAGGTAAAGATGGCAATCAGCACCGCGATCAACGTTGCCATTACCGGGTCACCAAAGAACTCGGCGTAGGACAGGAATGGATGGCCTTTAGGCAACACCATTTCCGCCACGGCACGCAACGCCATCAGGATCACCGGAACCAGTGCAGTCGCTACGCTGACGCCAAACCCAGGCATTTCTTCTTCGGTAAAGGTTTTTGGGTTATATAAACCGACCGGAACCGGCTTATCGATTCCTTTCAGGAAACGGGCATACACCGGGCCTGCCAGGATCACGGTTGGGATCGCCAGCAAGGTGCCATACAGCAGGGTTTTACCCATGTCCGCATGGAAAATGGTAGCAATGGCCGTTGGGCCTGGGTGCGGAGGCAAGAAACCGTGGGTAACGGACAGCGCCGCAGCCATTGGCACGCCGACATACAGCAGCGGGATACGCGCAGAGGCAGCAATGGTAAACACCAAAGGCAGTAACAGCACGAAGCCCACTTCGTAGAACAGGGCAAAACCGACGGTAAAACCGGTCAGCACGATGGCCCATTGGATATGCTGTTTGCCGAACTTGTCGATCAGCGTGGTAGCAATCCGCTGTGCACCGCCACAGTCCGCCAGCAGCTTACCGAGCATGGCACCAAAGCCCATGATCAGCGCCAGACCACCCAGCGTTCCGCCCACGCCTGCCTTGATGGAACCAATCACTTTGTCTACCGGCATTCCCTGCATGATACCAACCGCCAGAGCGACCAGAATCAACGAGATAAACCCGTTCAGCTTAAAGCGGATCATCAGCAGCAGCAGCATGGCTACGCCGATGGCAACAATCACTAGTGGCATAATTTTTCTCCAACCCTTTTATCACTTGGCCTCTTTACGCAATGGCAGCGAAAGAAGGTGCTTTATTTTATTGTACGACCCGATCCTGGTGGTCTAAATAGGCAGCTGAGTACAGTGGTATAACCAATGGATGCAGATTGCAGCCCGCCACGTGGCGACATGAAAACGCCGGACATGTTCCCTGTTCTATGCTGTGTGATGACAATCACATCTCCATTTGTTACCCGTATCATGATACCGGTAACATGATAAGATCCGGAACCAGGTAACCCAGCAAAATTCGCATTCTGAGATAGAGATCAAACTTATGGCGGGAAAAAGCATCATCCTGATGGGCGTCTCCGGCAGCGGCAAATCCACGATTGGCGCGGCGGTAGCACGGGAAATCAAGGCAAAATTTATTGATGGCGACGATCTGCATCCACGCGCCAATATCCAGAAGATGGCCAGCGGCCAGCCGTTGAATGACGAGGACCGAGCGCCTTGGCTGCAACGCCTCAATGACGCGGCGTACAGCCTTAATCACAAGAACGAAAGTGGGATTATTGTCTGCTCGGCGTTAAAGCGCCGCTACCGCGATCTGCTACGCAAAGACAATGACAATATGGTGTTTATCTATCTGAAAGGTAGCTTCGAGGTGATCCTGGGCCGTCTGCAAGCCCGCTCCGGGCATTTTATGCCCACCGAACTGCTAAAAAGTCAGTTTGAAGCATTAGAAGAGCCAGGGGCCGACGAAAAAGATGTGATTTGCGTGGATATCGATACAAACGTTGAAGGCGTAGTTGGCCGCTGTGTCGCAGCGCTGAAGCAATAAACCAGCCGTGCTGGGCGCTGGCTATTGCGCCCAGGTTCAGATGCTGCCACCGGGTGCCACGGTGAAACCCACGTCTACCATACGTGGGGAAACAACTTCTCCACGCAGCCGTGCCAACAGGCGCTCAGCGGCGAGCTGGCCCATATGCTCACGCGGTGTCAATACGCTCGCCAGTTTTGGCACCATCACCTGGCCGATATCGTGGCCGTGGAAACCGGCAATCGCCATATCCTGCGGGATAGATAACCCCTGGCGCTGGCACTCGAATGCCGCACCGATCGCCAGGTCATCGTTGGTACAAAAGATACTGTCAACCTGCGGATAATCGCGCTGTGCCTCGCGCAACATCTCACCACCAGCCGAATAGGAAGAAGAACGTGCGGTCATGATGCTGTAGGCTTCAAGACCAGACTCACGCATGGCCTGTTCGTAGCCCTGCTGTTTGATAATGGTGCGTTCATCCTGGCGCGCGCCAAAGTACACCACATGACGATGGCCGCGAGCGATGATCTGCTGGGTCATTTGGCGGGCCGCTTCAAAGTTGTTGAACCCGACCGCCAGATCGATACAGGGTGAGACACAGTCCATCAACTCCACCACCGGGATGCCTGCAACTTCAATCATCTTCAGGGTACGTGCGGTATGGTGGCGTTCGGACAGGATCAGCCCATCGATATTATAAGAAAACAGCGATGTCAGACGCTCTTCCTCACGCTCCGGCAAATAGCCGTAGTGCGCCAGCATGGTTTGATAATTGTGTGCATCGGTAACGCTTTCGATACCCCGCAACACTTCGGCAAATACCTGGTTGGTCAGCGACGGCAGCAATACGCCGATCGCCCGGCTGGTCGCATTGGAAAGGATATCCGGGGCGCGATTGGGAATGTAGCCAAGTTCGTCCAGCGCTACCGCAATTTTTTGCTGTAAAGCGGCAGAAACCTGATCGGGATTGCGCAAATAGCGGCTCACCGTCATTTTGGTGACGCCAACCTGATCTGCAACATCTTGAAGCACCGGCCGTTTTTTCTTCATTATCACTGAACTGGCTAACCGTGAATGGGCGGCCATTTTAGCAAATAAAACGCCTTTCCGATATTGTTGGTTATCCGGCCAGCAGACACAAAAAAGGCCCGGTATTGCACCGAGCCCTCGCCATTACTCTGTCATCACACCGGTGGCAGATCGAACAGTAGAATCTCGCTGTCTTCATCGGCATGGATAGACAGCGCTGTCTCATCCCAGATGGCAAAAGCATCGCTAATACCCGCTTTGTGGCCATTGATAGAGACATTGCCATGCACCACCTGGATCCAAACGCGGCGTTCTGCCTGGATTGGATAAACGGATTGCTCGTCTTTCTTCAGCGCCCAGCGAGACAAAGTCATATCCTGGAACACCTTCAGCGAACCTTCGCGAGCGTCTGGCGACAGCACCAACTGGCGGCCCTGAGGCGCATCAAACATCCGTTGCTCATAACGTGGCTCCAGCCCAACCTGATCCGGAATAATCCAGATCTGGTAGAGATGCAATGGCCGATCGCTATTGGCATTGTACTCGGAGTGACGCACACCGGTCCCTGCACTCATGATCTGGAACTCACCGGCATTGATCTGTTCTTTGTTGCCCATGCTGTCCTGATGCTCCACCGTGCCGCTCAGCACGTAGGTCAGGATTTCCATGTCTTTATGGGGATGAGTACCGAATCCCTGGCCTGCATCAATCACGTCTTCGTTGATCACCCGCAGCGCCGAGAATCCCATAAAGTCGGGATCGTAATAGTCGGCAAATGAGAAAGTGTGCCAGCTGTCGAGCCAACCATGATTGGCATGACCGCGATCTTGTGCCTTACGTAAATAAATCATATTCAACTCTCCTCAACGTTTTCTACAGTCTAGACCTGACGGAGGAATATGAAAGCGCAAAAATCTCACCCCTCTGTTCAAAAAATTAGGTGGAGTTTGGCAGCCAGTCGCAAAGGGTTTGTGGGATGGGTTAGCCGCTGAATTTGGGCAAAAAAAAAGCCAGCACCCGAGCTGGCTAAGTAAACACTGGAAGCAATGTGAGCAATGTCGTGCCTTCAGCAAACAGTATCAAAGGTTGATACTCTCTCTGAACGCATGACAATAATAATCATTATCATTCGCACCTGTAAAGCGTTTTTTTGACCAATGGGAAATTATATTGACTCAGGGGAGTAAACGGATAATTTGGGAGGTTATTCAAACGGTAAACGCGAAAGAGAGGAAAAAATGAGCGAGATTGTAGTTCGTCACGTGGAAAGTAACGATGCTGAAGCCTTGCACCAGCTATATTCCCACCCGACCGTTTACCGTGACACGCTACAACTACCGCTACCGTCAAAAGCCATGTGGCAACAGCGTATTGCTAACGTGCAACCCGGAACCTACAACATGGTGGCCTGCATTGACGATCGCGTGGTGGGGCAGCTGTTCGTGGAACTCAACCAGCGGGTACGCCGCCGCCATGTGGCCACTATTGGCATTAGCGTGGATGCCGGTTATCACGGTAAGGGCGTTGGCAGCGCACTGATGAAGACGATGATCGATATTTGCGACAACTGGGCCGGTATTGAGCGCATTGAGCTCACGGTGTACACCGACAATCAGGGTGCCATAGCGCTGTATCGTAAGTTCGGTTTTGAAATTGAAGGCACCAGCCGCCGCTTTGCCATGCGCGATGGCGAGTTAGTGGATGCCTACCATATGGCCCGGTTTAAAACCCCGTAATCAGAACTGCTTTGTCGGTGGGGCGCTCATACCAACGCCCCACCCGTTAGACTCAGCAAACCAATAACTGACTTAAAGCCCGGCCGTTTCGCGAATATAACGGCGCGCTTTCACTGCGTATTCAAAAGGGTTGGCCAACGCCGGATCCTGCTCAGCTTCCACCACCATCCATCCCTTATAGCCACGCGCATCCAGCAGCTTGAATACCGGCCGGAAATCGATCACGCCATCCCCCGGCACGGTGAAGGTGCCTTTTTTCACCCCGTCCAGAAAGCTCAGGTGCTTGGCCTTAACCTCTGCCACCACCTCATCACGCACGTCTTTCAGGTGCACATGGTTGATGCGCGGCAGGTATTTCTCCAGGATTGCCAACATTGCCTGTTGGCTGCCTTCGGAGTAATAGGCATGCCCGGTATCAAACAGCAGGTAAACATCGTCGTTCACCATGCTCATATAGCGATCTATCTCTTCGGCAGTCTGGATGCCCGTGCCCATATGATGGTGCAGGCAGACCTGCATCCCCTTTCCGGCGGCAATTTTCGCCAGCTCGTTATATCCCTGCGCCACCCGCTGCCACTCTTCATCGCTAAAATAGGGTTTCTCTTCAAATACCGCCTTGGTGGTGCCCTGAATGCTCTTACTCTGCTCGGAGCAGCCAATCACTTTGGCCCCCATCGCATGCAGGAAATTCATGTGGTTAACAAACTCATCGATGGTCTTTTCCTTCAGCCCATCGGCAAAGAACGTGCTGAACCAGGCATTACAGATCTGGATCCCGCGGATGTCCAGCATCGGTTTCAGCACCTCGGGATCGCGCGGGTATTTGCTGCCCACTTCGCTGCCGGTGAACCCGGCCAGCGCCATTTCGCTGACGCACTGCTGGAACGTGTTCTCGTCCCCTAACTCAGGCATATCGTCATTCGTCCAACCAATCGGGGCGATTGCCAGCTTTACGTGGTCTTTGTTCATTTTCAGCCTCAGTCATGTAGGCACTTACCGGCTATCTTTCCCACCGGCGTGGCCTGGAAAGTTATTTGCCATAGAAGCCAGGGCGAGCGGGCAAGGTCACTGGCACCACTTCACCGCTGTTCTGCGCGGCGATACAGGCATCTGCCGCCACCGCAGCCGCAAAGCCATCCCAAGCAGAAGGCCCGGTGAGCTTGCCGGCCTGGACGTCATTGATAAAGGCTTGCAGCTCAACGTCATAAGCACCGATAAAGCGGTCTTTCCAGTCAACCAGGATCTCGGTGGACAGTTTGGCACCGCTACGCATTTGCACCGCGGAAGGTTCTGGCAGCTTGGCGATGCCGGTTTCCCCCACCACCTCACACTGAATGTCGTAGCCGTATTGGCAGTTAACAAAAATTTCGACGTCAATACGGGTGCCCTTGGCCGTTTCCATCAGCACAATTTGCGGGTCTCTCAAATGTGGCAAGGCTTTGCTGCTCTTACGTGGGAAAACCACCTGTACCGAAACGTAATCATCGTCCAGCAGCCAACGCAGGACGTCTAACTCGTGAATGAGCGTATCGGTTATGGCCATATCCGTGGTGTAGGCTTCACCGACCCTTGGGTTGCGGTGGGCACAGTGCAGCATCAGCGGCTCTCCGATCTGACCGCTGGTCAGCACCTGTTTCAGCGCCCGGTAGCCCTGATCGTAAGGACGCATAAAGCCCACCTGTACCAGGCGTTTGCCATGCTTGGCTTCGGCATCCACGATGTTCTTGCAGCCCTGTGCCGTAACCGCTAGCGGTTTCTCGCAAAATACCGGTTTACCTGCGGCAATGGCGGCCAGCACAAACTCTTCATGGCTCGGCCCCCATGACGTGACCAGCACCGCCTGTACGTCTGAAGAGTTGATCAGATCGTGGGCATTGTCATAAACCTTGGCGTCCAGTTTCAGTTCACTGACCACCTTGGCCGCACTGTCTCGATTGATGTCATTCACCGCAACCACGCGGCTACCCTGCAACACCTGGCTACAGCGGCGAATATGATCCCTACCGATAGCGCCGGTACCAATAACCCCAATGTTCAATGTCATTTTCGTTATCCTCATGGACTGTAAACGGCAGACGCAAGGTCTGAGGTAGATCCGATTGTTTATGTGAGCGCGGCGTTCTCAGCCGCACCTACGATTGCCAAGGCATTGCGTTATCAGTAGTCGCGGGCTTTATCGATGTTCTCTTGCAGCTTGCGGGCGACGGCGATAATTTTTTCACTTTCGGCCACCTGGGCACCGCCCACGCGCCACCAACTGAGATATTTGTGCACCATGGTTTTTGGCAGCACTTTGATATCCAGCAGGGTAGAAACCTGTTGCTTGCGGGCATCTGCCAGCGCTTCGATCAGCTGTTGTTCGGTAGTTATGCTGTAGGTTTTGCAACCATAGGCCGCTGCCAACATCGCAAAGTTGACCGGAACGAGCTTGCCATCCAATTTGCCGCCTTGCGGATTACGGAAGCGGAACTCGGTGGTATAGCTCCCCATGCCGTGCTCTATCTGCAGGTTGTTGATGCAGCCGTTGGTCATGTTATCGAACAGCACCACGTTGATCTTGCAACCTTCCTGGATCGAGGTGACCAGCTCAGAATGCAGCATCATGAACGCCCCATCCCCTACCATGGCGTAAACTTCGCGTTGTGGCTCCGCAAGCTTGACGCCTAACGCGGCGTTAACCTCATAGCCCATACAGGAGTAGCCGTATTCGACGTGATAGCCGTGCTCACCCCGGTTTTGCCAGACACGCTGCAGATCGCCTGGCAAACTGCCAGCAGCGGCAACGATGACGCTATCCTGCGGTAAATGCTCATTCAGCACCCCCAGCACTCGGCTTTGGGTTAATACGGAGTCGGTTTTTTCGATAAACTCGGCAAACACCTGTTCACGATCGAGGCTATCGTCGATTTCCGGCACAAAGCCTTCGCCGCTATAGGTCACTTGATAGACACGCTCGGTCTCTTTTTGCTGTTCACCCAGCGCCTTGCTGATCGCGTCTTGCCAATCGGCACGATAATCCGCCTGAGCCAACAATGGGCTGAGAGAGGCCAGCGCCGTACGGGCATCCGCCAAGACTTGCAGACCGTCCAGCTTGCCAGCATCAAACGTGCTGACGTTGATATTAAGGAATTCCACATCCGGATTTTGGAATAACCATTTGGACGAGGTGGTGAAATCGCTGTAACGGGTGCCGATGCCGATCACCAGGTCTGCCTGCTTCGCCAGCGTGTTGGCCGCCAGACAGCCGGTTTCACCGATGCCACCCACGTTATAAGGATGGGCAGAAAGCACCGTACCTTTACCTGCCTGAGTTTCTGCAAACGGAATATGGAAGCGTTCAGCAAACTGCTGCAACGCCTGCCCAGCCTGCGAATATTTCACCCCACCACCACAGATTATCAACGGCTTGCGTTTACCCACCAGCAACGCCAAAGCATCTGCCAGCGATCCTTGGCTGGCCGGACGACGTTCAAGGCGATGCAGCCGTTTATGGAAGAAATAGTCTGGGTAATCGTAGGCTTCGCCCTGAACGTCCTGCGGGAGGCATAGCGTGACAGCACCGGTTTCTGCCGGATCGGTCAGCACGCGCATGGCATTAATGCAGGCGCTCATCAGCTGTTCCGGGCGCACAATGCGATCCCAATATTTACTGACGGCGCGAAATGCGTCGTTGGTGCTGATGCTTAAATCGTAGGGTTGTTCGATCTGTTGCAATACCGGATCGGGCTGGCGAGAGGCGTACACATCGCCCGGCAGCAGCAGTAGAGGAATGCGGTTAGCCGTGGCAGTGGCCGCAGCGGTGATCATATTGGCCGCACCGGGGCCGATGGAAGAAGTACAGGCGTAGATCTGCTGGCGCAGCTTCTGCTTGGCAAACCCGGTAGCAGCATGCGCCATCCCCTGTTCGTTGCGCCCCTGATGCACCACCAGATCGCCACAGTCTTGCTCCAGAGCCTGCCCCAGGCCGAGGACGTTACCGTGGCCGAAAATGGCGAAGATACCCTTTACGAATTTGGTTTCGACACCGTCTACCAGCAGGTACTGATTGTCGAGAAATCTGACCAATGCCTGTGCCATGGTCAACTTGATCTTACCCATTTTACTCACCCTTTCATTTGGCGTTATCCCGAGCCTGCTGCAGATGGTGATTTGCAAGCAGGCAGGTGTATCCGAGTGGCGTAGCGCTGACTTTCGTTACACAAAAGCAGTGATAATCTTGTCTGGGTTGTTACACACTGCTCATGCAATAAGCGGTTTGAAACGTGCATTGATTATAAACAAATATATTTTTCATAAAATATCAATACAGAAAAAACATTTCATTTTGCGATAAAGATCGCATATTACCAAACCACCCAGGTTACAGTTATTTATATAATTCAATTAATTAAGTAATAAGTCGTCATAACTCTCTTTCGAACGATGCGCTCACTCGACGATCGAGCCTGCAGCCATCAAGATGGCGCTCGCTTGTGCAGAAATTTCATCAAGTCACTGTTATATAAATAATAATACACTAGGTCGGCAGACCATCCGTTGTAGGCCGCTCTTAAATGCATCACATTTACGGGGTGTAAATTTCATTTCATATTGAAATTGAAATTTTTATTCCTCATACTTCGAACTATGCTTCCTACATAGCTCCTTTACCGGGTCGCAATCGGTTTTGCTTAATGACAGAAGGAAACGGGTATGGCCACACAACAAAAACAGCTTGATGTCATTTGCCTCGGGCGCATCGCTGTCGATTTCTATGCTCAACAAATCGGCGCACGCCTGGAAGATGCCAGCTCATTCGCCAAATACCTCGGCGGCTCCTCTGGCAACGTGGCCTATGGCACCGCGATCCAAGGGTTAAAATCCGGCATGCTGGCTCGCGTAGGGGATGAACACATGGGCCGCTTTCTGCGTGAAGAACTCCAGCGCGTCGGCGCGGATACGCAGAGCCTGATCACCGATAAACAGCGTCTCACCGGCCTGGTGATCCTGGGCATCAAGGATCAGGAAACCTTCCCGCTGATTTTCTACCGTGAAAACTGTGCCGACATGGCGCTGACACCTGAGGATATCGATGAAAACTACATCGCATCATCACGGGCTTTGGCGATCACCGGTACCCACCTTTCCCACCCCAAAACGCGCGCAGCGGTGCTTAAAGCGTTGGAATACGCCCACCGCCACGAGCTGCGTACCGCATTGGATATCGATTATCGGCCAGTGCTGTGGGGATTGACCTCGTTAGGCGATGGCGAGACCCGCTTTATCGAATCGGAAAAGGTGACCCGCGAGTTGCAGGAAGTCCTGCACCATTTCAATCTCATCGTGGGGACTGAAGAAGAGTTCCATATCGCTGGCGGCAGCACCGATACGCTGATCGCGTTGCAAAACGTCCGTAAGGTCACCCAGGCAACGTTGGTGTGCAAGCGAGGGGCGCAGGGGTGCTCGGTATTTGAAGGAGATATCCCCACCGATTGGCAGCAAGTCAAACTGCATTCTGGCGTTCGCGTTGACGTTTTGAACGTGCTCGGCGCAGGTGATGCCTTTATGTCTGGCCTGCTACGTGGCTATCTGAACGATGAGGGTTGGGAGCAGGCTTGCCGTTACGCCAATGCCTGCGGTGCACTTGTGGTGTCACGCCACGGCTGCGCCCCGGCAATGCCGACCAAGCTGGAGCTGGACGATTACCTGCAACGCGAACAAGAGGTGAAACGCCCGGATCTGGATGCCCGGCTGAACCACCTGCACCGCGTTACCACACGAAAACAGCAATGGCCTGAACTGTGCGTATTCGCTTTTGATCACCGCAAGCAGTTGGCAGAGATGGCGCGAGAGGCGGGAGTGAGTACAGAGCGGATCCCACAGTTAAAAACGTTGTTGTTGGCCGCCGCACAGGCTGCCGCTGCCGAAGCGGGGTTACACGGCAACAGCGGCATTCTGGCAGATACGACCTACGGCCAGGCGGCATTGAATGCCATTACTGGCCAGGGCTGGTGGATTGGCCGCCCGGTAGAGCTGCCAAGCTCCCGCCCTTTGCGGTTGGAGCACGGTAATATTGGCTCGCAGCTGATCGACTGGCCCCAAGAGCACGTGGTCAAATGCCTGGTGTTTTATCATCCACAGGATGCCGAAGCGCTGCGCCATGAGCAGGATGAGCTGATCGTTGACGTGTATCGTGGCTGCTGCAAATCGGGCCATGAGCTGTTGCTGGAAGTCATTTTGCCAGAAGGTCATGCCGACAAAGACGAGAGCAACTATCTACAGGTGATGGAACATTTCTACCGGTTGGGCGTTCTGCCAGACTGGTGGAAATTGCCGCCGCTTAGTGCCGCCAACTGGCAAAAAGTGGGTGAATTGATTGAAACTCACGACCCATTCTGCCGCGGGGTGCTAATCCTCGGGCTAGACTCTCCACAGGAAACGCTGAAAGCCGGGTTCGCCGCAGCCGCAGATGCCCACTGGGTAAAAGGCTTCGCGGTTGGCCGCACCATTTTTGGCACTTCTTCACGCCTTTGGCTACAAGGTGAGATCGATGACGCCGGGCTGATCGAACAGGTGAAACAGAAATACCTGACGCTGATCGGTTTCTGGCGGCAATATCGCCCGCAGCCTGCGAGTAAAACCAGCCGTAGTTAAGCTGGCGTGGTTAACGAACCTACCCCTTAAAGTGATTTTCGCTGCTTTAAGGGGATTTTTTTGCCCATTTTCTGTGAAGTAACGCAACTGGCGACGAAATAAATCGCTTTTTGTAGAAATGAAATGTCCACTCCATCTGTTAGAATAACCGGACAATATTTTCAGCGTATAAACCAATACGCCTCAGCCAATACTGCGAGCCGAATGGATGACTAACCCAACTCAACTTTCGCTGTTACAGGACGAGATCCGCCGCCGTTATGAAACGCTGAGCAAGCGCTTGAAACAGGTGGCACGCTACATCCTGGATAACAGTAACAGCATTGCTTTCGATACCGTTGCCTCCATCGCCGCACAGGCCAGCGTGCCACCTTCTACCCTGATCCGTTTCGCCAACGCCTTTGGCTTCAGCGGCTTCAACGAAATGAAGCAGGTCTTCCGCCAGCATCTGATGGAAGAAACGGTGAACTATACCGAGCGCGCACGCCTGTTCCGCCAAACCTCTACCGACGACAGCGTTGCCCCGGAAAAGCCGGCAGAAATCCTTAACGTGTTTACGATGGTCAACTCGCAGGCGCTGCAACAGTTGGCGATGCAAACCAGCGCCGAGCAGTTGGATCGGGCGGTAGAGCTGTTGAATAATGCGGAAAATATCTACGTGATTGGCCTGCGCCGCTCATTCAGCGTGGCTTCCTATCTCACCTATGCCCTGCGCCACCTGGAAAGGCGCGCCTTCCTGATCGACGGGCTAGGCGGGATGTTTACCGAACAGCTCAGCATGGTGAAGCCTAAGGACGTGGTGATCGCCATCAGCTATTCGCCTTATGCCAAAGAAGCGGTAGAACTGGTGGAGTTGGGCGCCAAGCAGGGCGCACAGCTCATCGCCATTACCGACAGCCAGGTCAGCCCGCTGGCCGCCTTCAGCGATGTCTGTTTTGTAGTGCGCGAAGCACAGGTAGATGGGTTCCGCTCGCAGGTGGCCTCCATGTGTTTGGCGCAAACGCTGGCGGTATCATTGGCACTGAATAACGCCAAAGAGCTGTAACTTTCGACAAGGTACGGTTAAAGGGGCGCAGGTTTGCGGAGCGCCCCCACCTTGTCAGTATCAATAGCTTTCGCTGTTGATCCAGGCGTGATCTTTTTCCCAAGTGAACTTCCACAGGCGTACTGGCCCCGCCATCACATTGAGATAGTAATTGTCGTACCCGGCCAGAGTAGCCACCGGATGGTAACCGCGCGGCACTTTTACCACATCGCGGTTATAGACCGGCATACACTCATCCAGCGAACGATCGTCGGTATAGACACGTTGCAGGCAGAACCCCTGTTCAGGGTTAAGACGGTGGTAATAGGTTTCTTCCAGGTAGGTTTCGTCCGGCGAGTTTTCCTGGTCGTGCTTATGGCTTGGGTAGGAACTGGTATTGCCTTCGTCGGTATAGACCTCAACCACCAGCAGGCTATCGGCCGGTTGGCTATCCGGCAGAATATTGTGTACCAGCCGTTGGTTACGGCCTTTACCCCGCCGCTCCACGCCGACGTCTGCCGGGGTGAGCAAGCGTGAAGGCAGATGCCCGTTACCCGGCGCGCTGCATACCGCCAGTTCCAGATCGGTCTCTGCCCGGACTTCAACATGGTCGTGATGGGGTACATAAACGGAATAAGGTGGCGTGCGCTCAAACGGGCTCATCCGCTTACCAATATGTGGATACTCCGCTCGTTGCGTTGCCACAGAGGCAATACCTGCCACCAGCACCAGGCAAAGCTCCTTGTCGCCACTCTCCAACCGCAACGACTGCCCGGCCGCTAACCGATAGACCTCAAACCCGACAAAACGCCAACCGGCATTTTCCGGGGTGACGGACTGAATACGCCCCTGCGCATCCGGTTGCTGACATTTCGCAAGTAATGATGACATGACAATGCTCCTTAAATCCCGTGCTTATGAGTGTGGCTGCAATGCATTGATACCAGCGACAGCGGCCGCTATCCCGGTGGAATAACGGCCTCGGCATGCCTGGCTGCGGTTTAGCCCAGCGTTGGCATACTGTATTCGGATACCGTTTGCTGGCCGGTTGGCCAACGTGCGGTGGCCGTCTTCATGCGGGTGTAGAATCGCACGCCGTCCGTACCATGTACGTTAAGTGCACCGAATACTGAACGTTTCCAGCCGCCAAAGCTGTGGAAAGCCATCGGCACCGGTACCGGCACGTTAACCCCCACCATCCCTGCCTGAACCTCATGCACAAACTGGCGAGCATAGTGACCATTATTGGTAAAAATGGCGCTGCCGTTACCAAACTCGTGGCTGTTCACCGTATCGATGGCCGTTTGGTAATCGGCCACACGCACAATGCCCAATACCGGCCCGAAGATCTCCTCGCGGTAGATACGCATATCAGGTTGTACGTTATCGAACAGGGTGCCACCCACGTAGTAACCCTCCGGATAACCCGGCACCTGATAATCACGACCATCGACCACCAGCGTTGCGCCCTCTTTAACGCCAATATCAATGTACCCCAATACTTTTTTCTGATGGGCGGATGAGACCAACGGCCCCATTTCATTTTCCTCACCACCTTGCTGCATACCGGGGCCAACCCGCAGCTGGGCGATCAGCGGTTTGAGTTTGGCAATCAGTTTATCTGCGGTGCTATCACCAACCACGACGGCCACCGGCAGAGCCATGCAACGTTCACCGGCCGAGCCAAATGCCCCTCCCATCAGCGCATTGACCGTGGCATCCAGATCCGCATCCGGCATAACGATAGCCTGATTTTTGGCGGCCCCAAAGGCCTGTACACGTTTGCCATGTGCGCTGGCGGTGGTGTAAATATGCTCTGCAACGGTGGAGGAGCCAACGAAGCTCACCGCCTGAATGCGTGGATCGGTGCACAGCTGCGAGGCTTCTTCATTGCCGCAATGCACGACGTTGAATACCCCATCTGGCAGGCCCGCCTCTTTCAGCAGTTCTGCCAGGCGCACGGAGGCCGAAGGCACCAAGGCCGGAGGCTTCAGGACGAAGGTATTGCCGCAGGCCAGCGCGATAGGGAACATCCACATCGGCACCATGGCCGGGAAGTTAAACGGCGTGATCCCGGCCACTACGCCCAGCGGCTGCATCAGCGAGAAACTGTCCACGCCGGTGCCTACGTCCGGTGAGTATTCCCCTTTGATCAGGTGCGGAATACCGCAGGCAAACTCCACCACCTCCATGCCTCGGGTCAATTCACCCAGCGCATCGGAATAGACTTTGCCATGTTCACTGACGATCAGTTGCGCCAACTCTTCGCGGTGCTGCTCTAGCAATGCTTTGAAATTGAACATGATACGCGCCCGGCGCAGCGGCGTGGTACGCGCCCAGTCGGTAAATGCCTGATGGGCGACATCAATAGCCTGTTTCACCTCGGCGGCGGTGCTCTGCGTCACACGGCGTTCAACCTGACCGCTGGCCGGATTGTGCACGTCGACGGTTTGGTTACTGCTGCTCAGGCAAACCTGCCCACCAATAAAGTTACCCACGGTTTTCATGTTTCACCCTCTCTTAAGTCCGCTATCGCCACGGATTGAAGCATTGCCGCATACCGTGACGTTCATCGTGCCGCCTGCAAGAGTACGGCCCACAGGCAGATTAAATCCTGACCAGATGAATCAAACTCTATTCTATTGAAAAAAAAGTTTCAAATAAAAGTTTTTAGAAAATTTATTTTTAGTGCCGCCGATCGCAAATTTGCCATGCCCGTAGGCAGAGCGGGTGGTGGCAAACGACGCTATCTGCGATCCGCTAGCTGCGCGGCCTTACGCAGTAATCCCTATTTTTTATACAGATACGCTTTCCCGCCTGGACGAGTCAATTTTCCAATCTGCTATGCAAATCGGGGAGAACATTTGCCCTATTTATGCTCAATTTTTTGAACTGGATCTAAAAATCAATATTTCATTATTCACTAAATATGAAATAAATGTTCTTGTCTGCCAAAGGCCCACTGAAAAACACCGCCTTGATGACAGGCACGGTTCACCCTTCTGCCTCCCTACCCCCTACAAGTCACTTAAGTAGGCAGAAGCCAGGATAAAAATCGGAGCAACATATGTCACATCAGCGTAAACACAATACTGGGTATATTCTGCGTATCTGCGGAATTGCAGCACTCGGCGGCATTCTGTTTGGTTATGACACCGCCGTGATTTCTGGTGCGATCGAAGCCCTTAAAGCCTACTTTGACCTCAGTCCGGCAGAAACCGGCTGGGCAGTGTCCAACGTGGTGATCGGCTGCGTGGTCGGTGCCTTCGGCGCTGGGCCGCTGGCCGGGCGCTATGGGCGTAAAAAGGCCCTGGTGGTAGCTGCCTTCCTGTTTACCGTCTCTGCAGTCGGTGCCGCTCTGGCCAGCACCTTCACCTGGTTTGTTATCTATCGCATCATTGGGGGGTTGGCCGTCGGGCTGGCCGCAACGGTATCCCCCATGTACATGTCAGAAGTCTCACCGAAGGATATGCGGGGCCGGGCGCTCAGCATGCAGCAGTTCGCCATCGTGTTCGGTCAGATCGTGATTTTTTACGTTAACTTCAAGATTGCCAGCTATGCCAGCGAAGCCTGGCTGATTGAAATGGGCTGGCGCTGGATGATTGGCTCAGAGGTTATTCCCTGCCTGTTGTTCACCGCCTTGGTCTTTGTCATCCCCGAATCACCACGCTGGAGCGTGATGGTAGGCCGCGACGATCAGGCTTTAGCCATGCTGACCCGCGTTTCAAATGCTGAACATGCTAAAAGCGTTTTAAGAGAAATCAAGGAGTCGCTTCGCCAGGACGAGCAGCACCGTAAGCAAAAGCTGAATTATGGCGACGTGCGCGTGCGCTTCATCCTGTTTGTCGGCTGTATGATCGCCATGCTGCAACAGGTGACGGGGGTTAACGTCATGATGTATTACGCCCCGGTGGTGCTGAAAACCGTGACCGAAAATGCGCAAGAAGCCCTATTCCAGACCATCTGGATCGGCGTGTTACAGCTGGTCGGTTCGGTGATCGGCGCCATGCTGATGGATCGCTTAGGCCGTATCCCACTGATGCGCTGGGGCACCCTGGGCACCATTGTTGGCCTGCTGATCACCTCTTACGCCTTGTATACCCAGGCAACCGGCTACTTTGCGCTGTTTGGCATGCTGTTCTTTATGGTGTTCTACGCCATGTCATGGGGCGTAGGTGCATGGGTGCTGGTCTCCGAAATCTTCCCCAACCGTATGCGTTCGCAAGGAATGAGCATTGCCGTTGGCTGTATGTGGCTAGCCAACTTCGTCGTGGCCCAGAGCTTCCCGATGATCAATGACCAACCTTATCTGTTCTCCACCTTCCACGGGGCGTTCCCAATGTGGGTCTTTGCCGCCTGCTGCCTGTTCAGCTATTGGTTTATCGCCCGCTTTATTCCAGAAACCAAGGGCGTTTCACTGGAAAGAATGGAAGACGTCGTGATGGCAAAACGCTATCGCCAACCGCTATCTGAAATCGTCACGGTAGAAGATGGCAAAGCCTAAAGCCGGCAAACCCAGGAGTGATGCATCATGGCCATTTCATTGGAACGTTTTTGTATCAACCGTAAGATCGCCCCCAATCTCACGCTGGAGAACTTCTTCCGCCTGGTGAAAAGATGTGGGTTAAGCAAGGTCGAACTGCGCAACGATATGTCGGGTGGCAAAGTAACCGACAACCTGAGCAATGAGCAGTTAAACGCGCTAGCCGAAGAGTTCGGCATTGAGATCGTCACCATCAACGCGCTGGGAATGTTCAACCTGCTGGAAAATCAAGCAGCACTGCTGAAAAACGCTGAAGCGTTGCTGATTCAGGCGAAAGCCATCCATAGCAAGGCGGTGGTGATGTGCCCACATTGCAACGCAAGTGACCGGCGTAGTGAGTCGCAAAAGAGGGAAGATACGCTGGCTGCACTACGACTACTCGCTCCGCTGTTCAAACAGTACGGCGTTGAGGGCTACGTGGAACCATTAGGGTTTGGCATGAGCTCACTGCGCTCTTCCTTGTTGGCACAGGCAATCATTCGTGATTCTGGCGCACCCTATAAGATAGTGCTAGATACGTTCCACCACTATCTGAGCGACGTAGTACAACCAGAGTTTGATGCTCAGATCCGGGTTGAGCAGATTGGTTTGGTGCATCTCTCTGGTGTTGAGGATCCGCTCATCAAAGCCGCATTGAGCGATGAAGAGCGTATTATGCTGAGCGATAAAGATCGGTTGGCAAGCGTAGCCCAGGTACAGAACCTGGAACGCTTGGGCTACCGGGGGATCTATGCCTTCGAGCCGTTCTCTTCACAGCTAAACTCCTGGACAGAAGGCGATATCGAACGCGAGATCCGCCACAGTATTGCATTACTGCAAGGATAAACGCATAAGCTGCCCGTAGGCACAGGGAGTCTCGCTTTACACTTACTGCGTAGGGCGAAAAGTGCCTATTTGAGCGTATGAACCACCAGTTGCTCACGCTGGTTGTAAAACTTCCGATAAGCCAGATAGCAGGCGATGATGGTTGACAGGCTGGCGGTAGAAAGCAGCATAAATGTCACCATGATCTGATACTTGATGGCTTTTACCGGATCGATACCGGCAAAGATCAAACCTGACATCATTCCTGGCAGGCTTACCAACCCAACCGTTTTAGCGGAGTCTATCGTCGGGATCAGCGAGGCACGAATACTGTCACGGATCAGAGCCGCAGAAGCGAATTTGGGGGAAGCTCCCAGGCTGAGCATCTCCTGGATCTTCTGCTGTTGGTCTTTAAAACGTTGCCCAAGGTTGTTGTAGCACAGACCCACCGCCACCATCGCGTTGCCAGCAATCATGCCGGAAATGGGGATCACCTGCATTGGCGTAAAGGCAATCGAACCGCTCAGTACCAGCACTACCAACGTCAACGTCGCCCCTGCAGTAATGGCAATAAACGAAATGGTAAACGCGTTATCGATATACTTACTGCGTTTTTTCGCGTTATATGCTGCATTGAAGCAGATAAACAGCACCATCAACACCGTTAATATTCCATTATCCAAATCAAAGATATATTTTAAAACGTAGCCGACGATAACCAACTGCACCACTGCACGGCAAATGCTCCAGATAATGTCTTTTTCCAGCGCCAGTTTCTCTTTGTGGCTGATCAGAATGGCGACAATCACCAGGAGCATCGACAGGCCTAATGACTCGTTGGTGATATTATGCTGGTTCATGGACTTTCTCCTGGCTATTGACGCGGCTCAGCGGCAGGGTGATCACCTCGTCCGCATGCGCAATTTCATCCTTATCGTGTGTAACCCATAGCACTCCCAGACCTTGCTCGGCTACCAGACGGCAGATCAACTCGTTGACGTTACGTTTGTTGTCTTCATCCAGAGCACTGGTGATCTCATCAAGCAGCAGTACCTTTGGCATAAATTGCAGATTCCGGATCAAGGAAATACGCTGTTTCTCACCGCCGGAGAGCTCATTGATACCTTTTCTCAACATGCTATCCGGCAAGGCCAACAGCGCCAGATCCTGGCGTATTTTCTTCTCATCGGGTTTCAGTTTGCGAATTTGATAGGGTAACGCGAGGTTATCGTAGACGGTGTCACCAAACAGGGCTGGCGTTTGGAAGCAGTAAGAAACCAGCTTGCGGTATTCTTCTGGGGCAACGTCATCAATATTTTTACCGTTGAAGGTGATGTTGCCACGAGTTGGGCTAAGCAATGAGGAAACGATCTTCAACAAAGTACTCTTGCCACACCCCGAAGGCCCGGTGATCAACTTAAATTCGCCCGACTTCAGGGTGAAAGAAACGGCATCCAGAATAACCTGCTCGTCAATTTGATAATGGATGCCTTCCAATACCAGTAATTCATTACTGCCCTTCATGCTCACTCCGACCTGTTGCGCGACTCTCCTCTTTCAGCGGCGAACTGCTGGCAGCCAGCTGAAATCCATGAAGGTATTTTCTGCCAGTAAAAACATTCAGGCAAGTTGTTAATCGGTCTGCGAACCGGCGAGCTCAGCGCATGGGGAGAGCGGTTGATGCAGTGTAGAGCCAAGCTGAACAAAATGTTGCTGAGCCGAAAGGAGTCGAGGTCACTGTTGGCACATTATTAATAATGTAGTATTAGTTTACCCCGCCCCAACAGCACGACAATAGGTATACGTGTTGAAGCAATTAATAAAACTTCCGGCGAAAATAGAATTATATCGATAAAATACCCGGGCGTTGCACCCTATATTGGTCCCCCTTATCCAACACGTCAATGACTGCATAAGTTCAAAATACGGTGAAATAAATAGCTCGTTAATAATGAGCCGGTACCGTATGCACCAAAAAGCAACCCCTCGCTAAAATAGAGGGGTACTGATGGAACTGTCAGGGTTCGATTTGCGCACGTAAATACGCCAGTGCACTTTGACTGTAGCTCTCCCCTTGAGTCAATTTCTTGATCAGGCCTTGGGCCTCCAGCACCATACCAAGACGATGTAATTCCTGATGCTGCGGAAGTACATCCGCAAACGCATTAAGCAGGATAATCGATGGCATGATTTTTTCTGCGCAAGTACCTACTGCGCCAGGTTCATCCCCCCTGGCAGGACAGGGCAGGCTGTCCGAATGGCGATGTTGGCATGCCTGTAACAAGGTAATTGCCTGTTGAATTTCATGACTCCATGGCATAACCACTTTCCTCTAAGACTGATTGCCTTGCCTAGATATGATTAATAATCAGCACGTTAACATGTATTAACGACTCACAACAAACCACAAGCGCCCCTAACCAAGCTGGCCCTATACAAGATAGGTTTTTCCAGCCATGGTTTATTGATATAGGTCACATTGCGTAAAGATCGCCAAATTTTTATATCCCACCAATGACTAGGATAATTCGCACAATTTCTATGGTGCAACATTTTTTACTTAAAAAAAGATAAAATTCCTACTGCGAATTGTATCTATCCCTAAGCTAAATTGGGTAAAAAAAACCAGATTTTCCGGTAAATTACCCGTTAAAAACAATAAAAAAGGCGTTCGCAAGATATAGAAGCATAATCTGAAAAAGCACGATAGTTGTAAACGTAAAGTTATTACCAACCAGATTATTCCTGTACACCATTTATTATCTCGAAAACTGCCAATAGCAAAGTTTTCCTGGCCGAAAGGTAAGCGTTCACCCTGCGATGAGGCGATAGCAGCTACGGGGGTCAGGAGATGCCGGTGTGTTTAGGATGTCTGAGGATGCTGGAAACAGGCCCGAAGCCTGAACATGGCCTCAGATTTTGAGGCCATGTTCACGCAATTACGGTTTCTTGCAGGGCGCAGGGGCGTATTTAGCATCCCCAGGAAACGCCTGCGGTTGGCAATCAGGCAGGCCCGGCAGCGCCATTTCATAAACCGCCACGCCAATCACGCCGGTATTCTCTTTTTCGCCCGCCAGTGAACTCGCAGCGTAGGAGTCATCCGGTTTTGCAAAACGGAATGCGGCAACGGACGAGTCACTTTTACGGAAGCCCTCAATCACCAGAGTTCCTTTTGGTGAAACAAGATAGCCGGAATTGCGCAGCGAGCCACTGCGGCCAGAAATCACGTCCAGGCCGTCAACAGCGGTTACCACCTCATAGGTTTTGTTTGGGCTGGTGTTATAGAAGAACAGTTGGTAGCGCTCGCCATCATTGGCAGAGAATGAAAACTCGCCATTTTTATAGCGATTGAGCGCGAAATCCCGATTATTTTCGGTCTGCACCCGCATTCTGACGGAAGACAACACGATCTCATTGGTGTACTGCCCATTACTGGACGCTGCCGCGCTGTAAAACACTTTGGCGACACTGTCTGGAGAGGAATGCATACGCTTCGCGTCAACGGTGGTCACTTTAGAGTAAACATCCTCACCCCATGCCGTTCCCAGTTTATTTTCCTGAGCTACAGGAGCCGGAGCAGAGGCGGATTCAGCCACCGCGCGTGAAGAGGAAATCTTTTGGCTACAGCCGGAAACCAGCACCAGAGAAGCCAGTAATGCTAAACCGCATTTGATTTTCATCAGCAGAACTTTCCTTGTTATTATTTGAATAAGAGTGCGCTTGTCTCAACGCACGAGCCGAGCCCATTATTCTGAATTACGTCCGATGTTCCTATCTCTAAAGTTCTTAAATTAGACGATTGATTATCTGAATGGGCGCAGCATACCGCGCCTCTCCATGGCGAGCCAATTTCAGAAATTCCTGCCATCTCTTTAAGATTTCTGCGCAGCCAAAGCCTGTGCACAAGCCCACGCCGAACTCCAGGCCCACTGGAAGTTATAACCCCCCAACCAGCCTGTCACGTCCACCACCTCACCGATAAAGTACAGGCCCGGTACCTTACTCGCCTCCATGGTTTTGGAAGAAAGCTCTTTGGTGTCCACACCGCCAAGGGTCACTTCCGCAGTACGGTAACCCTCGGTGCCATTGGGTTGTACGCGCCAGTCTTGCAAACTATCAACCAACGCTGCCTGCTGCGTTGGAGTGAGTTGCTTCAACGTGGCCTCCGGCAGTTGCCCCAACTCTTGCAGCAATTCCACCAGGCGCTTCGGCAAGTGCAAAGCCAGGGTGTTTTTCAGGCTCTGGTTAGGATGTGCCTGGCGCTGTTCGTTAAGGAAGCCCACCAGGTCTAGCGTCGGAAGTAAGTTAATGCTCACAAACTCACCAGGCTGCCAGTAGCTGGAGATCTGCAAGATAGCCGGACCAGAAAGCCCCCGATGCGTAAACAGGATGCTTTCACGAAAGCTGGTGCCATCTTCCGCCGTGACCACTGCGGGAACCGAAACGCCAGACAACGCCTGGGATTGCTCCAACAGCGGCTTATGCAGCGTAAAGGGCACCAAACCGGCCCGGGTCGGTAACACTTTCAGGCCAAACTGTTCCGCCAGCTTATAACCAAAGGGAGTGGCCCCCAGGCCCGGCATGGAAAGCCCACCGCTCGCCACCACAAGTGAGCGAGCACTCACACACTCGCCGTTAAGTGCCAATTCAAAGCCTTGGTCGGTTTTTTCGACGCTCAGGACCTCGCTGCGCAGGCGCGTTACCACCTGACCCAGTTCGCACTCTTGCACCAACAGATCGACGACCTGCTGCGCAGAATCATCACAAAACAGCTGCCCCAAGGTTTTTTCGTGATAGGCGATGCCGTAGCGGTTAATCAGATCGATAAAATCCCATTGGGTATAGCGTGCCAATGCCGATTTGCAGAAATGGGGGTTATGCGAGAGGTAGGCCGCCGGTTCAACGGACATGTTGGTGAAGTTACAGCGCCCGCCGCCAGACATCAGGATCTTGCGGCCCGGTTTTTTGCCGTTGTCGAGTAATAGCACCCGGCAACCCAGTTGCCCTGCCTGCGCAGCACAAAACATCCCTGCGGCACCCGCGCCAATGACGACAACATCAAACTGTTCCACCCAAACCTCTCTTTGCAATAACCACAACAATCGCGGCAACAAGAG
The DNA here is from genome assembly GCF_015673035.1 of Serratia sp. Res13-Sevr-LER1-36-b. Classification (NCBI taxonomy): domain Bacteria; kingdom Pseudomonadati; phylum Pseudomonadota; class Gammaproteobacteria; order Enterobacterales; family Yersiniaceae; genus Serratia; species Serratia sp. Res13-Sevr-LER1-36-b. Next base: position 43,522 of record NZ_JADACK010000031.1, read on the forward strand.
CGTATTTTACGCCTTTTACCTGCCTGTATACCGCTAAATCCGCGGTGAGGGATTGTAAAGGCATCGGCAGGACAACGCCAACGTAAGAAAATGTAACGGGCATAAACGGCAGTAACATGCTGAAATTGCATCGATTCAGCCGTGACGCAACTCTCTCGGCAACAGGTAAATTCAAAAAACGTCATATTTTCCTTTTCCCGGACACCGGTTGTCGCCGATAATGCGCGGCGTTCATGTCCACAAACCTGGCGTAACGCTTATGCTGCATTTGTTCACTGGCCTGGATTTCCATACCGGCCTGATGTTAATTCTCGCATTGTTGTTCGTGCTGTTTTATGAGGCCATTAACGGCTTCCATGATACGGCCAATGCGGTCGCTACTGTAATTTACACCCGTGCTATGCGCTCGCAACTTGCGGTCGTTATGGCGGGCCTGTTCAACTTTCTTGGCGTGATGCTCGGCGGTTTGAGTGTTGCCTACGCCATTGTGCACCTGCTACCAACCGATCTGTTGTTGAACGTCAGTTCAGCACACGGGTTAGCCATGGTCTTCTCCATGTTGTTGGCGGCAATTATCTGGAACCTCGGTACCTGGTATCTTGGGCTACCGGCCTCCAGTTCCCACACCCTGATTGGCGCCATTATCGGTGTCGGCTTGACCAATGCGTTGGTGACCAACACTTCCGTGGTCGACGCGCTGAACGTGCCAAAAATGATCAGCATCTTCCTGTCGTTAATCTTCTCCCCGTTGATCGGGATGATAATTGCCGGGCTGATGGTGTTTATGCTGCGACGCTATTGGAGCAATACCAAAAAACGTCAGCGTATTCATATGACACCGGCGGAACGTGAAAAGGTCGATGGCAAACGCAAGCCACCATTCTGGACTCGTATCGCTCTGATCCTGTCGGCTATCGGTGTGAGCTTCTCACACGGTGCCAATGACGGTCAGAAAGGTATCGGCCTGATTATGCTGGTACTGATCGGTGTTGCCCCTGCAGGCTTCGTCCTCAACATGAGCGCGACCGGTTATGACATCACCCGTACCCGTGATGCCGTGAGCCACCTGCAGCAGTTTTACCAACAGCATGGCGACTCTCTGGCACATGTGGCCACACAGACGCCGCTGGTTCCTGCGCCTCAGAATACGGCTCCAACGCCTGATCAACCGGTTGAGTTCCACTGCGACAGTTCACGTGCCCTGATCGCCGTTGAGCGCTCTCTGGACCTGCTGAACAATCTGCAAAGCTACGATCAGCTGACGGTAGAACAGCGCAGCCATCTGCGCCGCCTGCTGATGTGCGTGACCGAGACTGCAGACAAGGTGGCCAAGCTGCCGGAAACCTCAGTGGACGATCAACGCTTCCTGAAGAATCTGCGTTCAGACCTGTTGGAAACCGTTGAATATGCACCAACCTGGATTATCGTCGCGGTAGCCCTGGCGCTGTCTCTCGGTACCATGGTGGGCTGGCGACGCGTTGCTACCACTATCGGTGAGAAAATCGGTAAGAAAGGCATGACCTACGCTCAGGGGGTGTCGGCACAGATGACGGCCGCCCTGTCGATTGGCGTGGCCAGCTATACCGGTATGCCGGTTTCCACTACCCAAGTACTGTCTTCGGCGGTTGCCGGAACGATGCTCGTGGATGGCGGTGGCGTGCAGAGCAAAACCATCAAGAACATCTTGCTGGCCTGGGTTCTGACCCTGCCAGTCTCGATTTTGCTTTCCGGTGGCCTATATTGGCTGGCGCTGAAGGTGATTTGACGATTGCCCGATACAACAATGGCGGCCAAAGTGGCCGCCATTTTTTTGCCTTGCTATCGCCGGGCTAATACCAGATCGCCAACGCCACCAGGCTGATCACCACTAGCCCACACAGCGATGAAGTCAGCACAAACTGGCTGCGGACACGCTGACAGCGGCGAATGAATTCCGGGTCGTGGTGCTCCATATAGCGTTGCGTAAAGATATAGCGCACCAGCCGTATCTGCTTGCTCGGCTGGCCGTGCGAAGTAAAGAACCCTCCGCCATCGACGTATTGGTAAAGTAACGGGTCGCAGCCGCGTAAAACAAATAGCAGCGCACGCAGAGAAGAAAAATACCGGGCCATGTTAATCACACAGACCACACACAATGCCCAAAACAGCGCGACGGTACTAATCATGATAGCCCCCTCAAGGCGTTGTTATCCCGGACACCCGCCGGGCCAACGGCCCTACTTCATACCTTATGCTGCCGGAGCCTTGGCTCCCATCCCCCTAGCACCTTACGGACCCGAATCTACCCACAACCTCTGACCGCTTGATGAACAGGCCTTACAGCGATCAGAGGAAATAAGTGGGGTCCACATTCACTAGTGTAGAATAATGAAACGCAAACAGATCCCGGTGGCGTATAAAATTTACAGTCAGGGCCAAATTCTTCATCTACCCGCTCTCCGCTCGGATAACCGTCATAAGCTATACTTTGAGCAACAATGCTTATAATTCAATCGGTCAAACGGCGGATAGCCGTATAAGCCATAGGATTTTTTGCCCCGGCGGTGTAAAACGGATGGGGTAAACGTATAAACAAGGGTGATTGATGCGGTGCAGTGTGATCGCCCCAACATATCATTATGTTATCTGGATGGTACTATGCAGGTAAGGCGAAAGCGCCAAGCTGGAACACTGAATGCCTGCCCCCTTTAATCGGCATTATATGGAAGGAGTATTCTCATGGCTTACAAACACATACTGATTGCGGTTGACCTATCACCGGAAAGTAAAATCCTGGTCGAGAAAGCGGTATCAATGGCGCGGCCGTACAATGCCAAAGTCTCTCTGATCCACGTTGATGTAAACTATTCCGATCTGTATACCGGCCTGATCGACGTCAATCTTGGCGATATGCAAAAGCGTATTTCCGAAGAAACCCACCATGCGTTAACCGAGCTGTCGCAAAATGCAGGCTATCCCATCACCGAAACCCTGAGCGGCAGCGGCGATCTGGCGCAGGTGCTGGTTGATGCGATTAAAAAATACGATATGGACCTGGTATTGTGTGGACACCACCAGGATTTCTGGAGCAAATTGATGTCCTCTGCGCGCCAGTTAATCAATACGGTACACATTGATATGCTGATTGTGCCGCTGCGCGACGAAGAAAAGTAAGTATTCGCTAACCTGTTTGGCCAACGCCCGCCCTGCGCGGGCGTTTTTCATGGTTTCCTGTTATTTATTGCTTGTTAATCAGCCACCCCACAGTGATATAGTCGAGGGAGACACAACATCCTCCCCAACTGTGAGACACATCATAAAAACAGGGGAACCAATATGCTAAACAGGAGCTATCCATGGAACAGGCTGTATCGCTAGAATCCTTTCTAAAATCCTTACAACGTCATAACTCGCATCAACCGGAATATCTGCAGGCAGTGCGTGAAGTCTTTACCTCTCTGTGGCCATTCATCGAGCGTAACCCCCATTATCGTGACCACGCCCTGTTAGAGCGCCTGGTAGAACCTGAGCGTATCATTCAGTTTCGCGTCAGTTGGGTCGACGATCAGGGCAAAGTACGGGTAAACCGCGCCTACCGTATCCAGTTCAACTCCGCCATTGGGCCGTACAAAGGGGGGATGCGTTTCCACCCTTCGGTTAACACCTCCATTCTGAAGTTCCTCGGTTTTGAACAGACCTTCAAGAATGCCCTGACCACGCTGCCTATGGGCGGCGGTAAGGGGGGGTCAGACTTTGATCCCAAAGGCAAAAGCCAGGGCGAAATCATGCGCTTCTGCCAATCGCTGATGACCGAGCTTTATCGTCACCTGGGCCCAGATACCGACGTGCCAGCCGGGGATATCGGCGTAGGTGGCCGCGAAGTGGGCTTTATGGCCGGCATGATGAAAAAACTGTCCAACAACACCAGTTGCGTATTCACCGGCAAAGGCCTGTCGTTCGGCGGCAGCCTGATCCGCCCGGAAGCTACCGGTTACGGCCTGGTGTACTTCACCGATTCAATGCTGCAGCGTCATGGCCTGGGCTTTGAAGGGATGCGTGTCGCGGTTTCCGGCTCCGGTAACGTGGCGCAATACACCATTGAGAAAGCGTTGGAGCTGGACGCGCGAGTGATCACCGTTTCCGATTCCGGCGGTACCGTAGTGGATGAAGCTGGCTTCACCACTGAAAAACTGGCACATCTGGCCGAAATCAAAAACCAGCGCTATGGCCGGGTTGCCGATTACGCCCGCGAGCGTGGCCTGACCTATCTGGCCGGTGAAAGCCCGTGGAACGTGCCGGTGGATATCGCCCTGCCTTGTGCCACCCAGAACGAGCTGGATCTGGAGGCCGCACAGGTGCTGATCCGCAACGGGGTCAAAGCCGTGGCAGAAGGCGCTAATATGCCAACCACCATCCAGGCTACCGATGCCTTCCTGGAAGCGGGCGTGCTGTTCGCACCGGGCAAAGCCGCCAACGCAGGTGGTGTTGCCACTTCCGGGCTGGAGATGGCGCAAAACGCCGCGCGCCTTAACTGGCGGGCAGAGAAGGTCGATATCCGTTTACGTCACATCATGGCGGATATCCATCAGTCCTGCGTCGAGTACGGCGGTGAAGGCAAGCAAACGCATTACGTTCACGGCGCCAACATTGCCGGGTTCGTCAAGATTGCCGATGCGATGCTGGCTCAAGGCGTGCTCTAACCTTACCCTTGAATGAGAAATGCCGGCGAATATGCCGGCATTTTTTATCAGGTTGGCAGTGGCTTAGCCTCAATTAATGGCTTCGATAATCACCAACCGATCGTTCAGCCGCTGTTTGATGACCGGATCGGTCGCCGCTTGCGCCTGTTTTTGCAGCGCCGCAACCTGTTGCTTCATCATTTGCGGATCGCTAAATAGCAGTTCTTTGACGTTGATGGAGGCCACGTTGGTATAGCGCCCATCATCGGTGGTTGGCACGCTGATTTTGCCGTCATTGAGCAACTTGTCCACAATCTTGCGCTCACGTTCATACCCTTCCAGCCCCACCAGCTTCCAGCGGTGCATCGCTTTGCCCTGGTATTCGCCCTTCTTCACCTCGGTCAGATAGCGAATAGTGAGATTACGGATAGTCCCTGCCTCCTCGCCGAACTCCGCTTTGGTATCTGACAGCACCGGAAACTGCATACCCTCCAGTACGCCACCTTTCTGCGTCAGGTGACCCATGCGATAGCTGTTCATCCCCAACTGGATCGGCGTGCTGTCGGTCACCGGGGTGCCATCGTTCAATTTCAACTCGGTAATGCGCTGCCCAACGGGTTTACGCAGATCGATGGTATAGGTCACGCCGTCAAAGAAGTCATTGGTTGAGTATTTGGACGATCGGCGCTGTGGGTTAAAGCTGTAGGTGACATCGCCATCATGCTGCTGGTTGAAGTAGTCCGCTGACCACTCCATGTACTTTTTCAGCTCTTTACCGGTCAACTTGTAGACGGTAATTTCGCCACCGGCATATTGATAGTTGAAGGCGATATCCTTGGCGGTGATAGTGCCTACGTTCAGTTTCGGCCTGTCGTTATCAATCTGCAACGCGATCACCTGGGCCTTAGGCGCATAGTGACGGGCAGCCTCCTGATACAGGGCGCTGATGCCGGTATCCTGAATATGTACCTGTGGAATACCTTTCACCGCATCCGGCGGCACCAGATCCTGGCCGGTCAGCTGCGCAATCGGCCGGTTGGCGTTGGCTCGCAGGATGGTATGGAACGGCTGGTAGATCTCTTCGAGCTTTTTGTCGGAGCTGACGCCTTTGATCGGGTAGGTGTAGCTGTCTTTATTGATCAGCACGTATTTGCCGTTTTGCTGCTCAAATTGCAGATCGATACGCGACAGCGCACGGCCGTATTTGTCCGGCTCGGTGACGATCACGCCGTTGATCACCTCTTTATCCACCTTGACGTGCATATGCCCGGCAACGATCGCCGCCAGCTCTGGGTTGGCCCGCGCGATATCGCCCACGCCGGTGCCCGGCCGCTGGTTCTCATTATCGATCCCCATATGGGCCACCAGCACGATGGCGTCCACCTGGCCGTGGATCTGCTGGATCACCTCTTTCACCGCCTGCACCGGATCGGTAAACGTCAGGCCGTCGATGCGATCGGTGCCCTTGGCAAATTCGGCAGTCATCGGCGTATCCATACCGATAATGCCAATCTTCACCCCCTGGCGCTCAACGATCTTATAGGCAGGCAGGTAAGGCTTGCCGCTGTCCCAGAAGATATTCCCCGCCAGCGCGGTGCCTTTGAACTGGCTGAGTGGGGTTGCCAGCGCCTTCAGGCCAAAATCGAACTCGTGGTTACCCATCACCCATACGTCGTAGTCCAACGCGTTAAAGCCGAGGATCATTGGGCTGGTTTTGTCATTCTTGAAGGTTTCAACAAAGTTGCCCTGAATGGTATCCCCGGCGTCTACCAGGATCACGTTCGGCTGCTGGGCACGGACTTTATGCACCTGGGTGGCAATCTGGCTGAGGCTGCCCGCCAGGTTCTCGGTGTCGGTAGAGTAATCCCAAGGCACGAAGGTGCCATGCAGATCGGAGGTGCCCAGAATGGTGATATTTACCGGTTCAGCGGCCATGGCAGAGGTACTCAAGCAAAGCAGCAGGGAAAGCAGCGTCTTTTTCATCATGTCGTTTCATTATAGTTGATTGTAATTAAACAGGATTATGCGACGCACATCTCAGCGTTACCAGTGACATTGCAGAATGAGCATAGGAAATGTGAGGAGGGTCGATGAATTCCCCCTCACCCCAACCCTCTCCCACAGGGAGAGGGAGCTGTTAGCCCCTGCTTTTTTTGAAGTAAAGAGGTCATCTCATCAAACTCGATCGTCCCAATATCCAAAGTGCGTCACCGGATTTTCAGACACACTCTATCGGTTCCCAACAGGGAGAGAGAGCTGCAACAGTGATGGGAATGAGTTAAGCAATGACAGTTGCAAAGGTCGAACGAACAAGCCAAGCTGTGGCACATTCGGTCCCCTCTCCTTTTGGGAGAGGGTTAGGGTGAGGGGAAAAACGCTTATCTTACAAAGGCATATAAATATCAAAACGGTGATTCTTGGTGTTCGTGGCTGCATGAGCAGGAACGTCGGCCAGCGGAGGGGCATAATCCGGTCGTTTCACCACGACCCTTTTGGTGGCCAGCCTGCGGGCTGGCTCCAGCAAGCCGTCGGCATCATCATCACTGCCCACCAGCGACTGAAATACCCGCATCTCTTTTTTCACCAACGCGCTCTTCTGCTTATGCGGATACATTGGGTCGAGATACACCACTTCCGGGCGTGGATCGAGATCGCTCAGCGCCGTCAGGCTGGAGGCATGAAGCAACGTCATGCGTTCACGTAGCCAAGGGCCGATCTCCGCGTCCTGATAGCCCCGTTGCAGGCCGTCTTCCAGCAACGCAGCAACGACTGGATCACGCTCCAACATGCGAACCTGGCAACCCAGCGATGCCAAAACAAACGCGTCACGCCCTAACCCGGCAGTGGCATCCACCACGCTAGGCACATAGCTGCCTTTAATGCCTACCGCTTTGGCCACAGCTTCGCCACGGCCGCCGCCGAAACGCCGCCGATGGGCCATCGGGCCAGTGATAAAATCGACGTAGATAGCGCCTAGCTTTGGCTCGTCGCGCTTGCGCAGCTCCAACCGTTCTGGCGTCAGCACCAGCGCCATCGTCGCATCTTCGTCGCTGGTTAGCTGCCAACGATCGGCCAAAATAGACAAGGCGCCGGGATCGGCGCCTGCTTCACACAATAAAAACACGCTCACTTGGCGGGTTACCCTTTAATACCGTAATGGCGCAGCATAGCATCCAGCTTCGGTTCACGGCCACGGAAGCGTTTGAACAATTCCATCGGTTCTTCGGAACCCCCGCGTGACAGGATATTATCGAGGAAGGATTGACCGGTTTCAGCGTTGAAAATCCCTTCGTCTTCAAAGCGCGAGTAGGCATCTGCCGACAACACTTCCGCCCACAGGTAGCTGTAGTAACCCGCCGCATAGCCACCAGCAAAGATATGGCTGAATGCGTGTGGGAAACGGCCCCAGCTTGGTGAAGGCACCACCGCCACCATTTTCTTCACTTCGGCCAGGGTTGGCAGGATCTGCGCCCCTTTTTCCGGGCTGTATTCGGCGTGCATACGGAAATCGAACAGGCCAAACTCCAGCTGACGCAGGATAAACAGCGCTGCCTGATAGTTTTTCGCTTCCAGCATTTTGTCCAGCAGGGCTTTCGGCAGTGGTTCGCCAGTCTGGAAGTGACCAGAGATAAATGCCAACGCCTCCGGCTCCCAGCACCAGTTTTCCATAAACTGGCTTGGCAGCTCTACCGCATCCCAAGGCACACCGTTGATACCAGAAACCCCGGCGGTATCGATCTGCGTCAGCATATGGTGCAGACCGTGGCCAAACTCATGGAACAGCGTGGTGACTTCGTTATGAGTAAACAGCGCCGGCTGGTCGCCCAGCGGGCGGTTAAAGTTACAGGTCAGATAAGCCACCGGCTTTTGCAATTCGCCATTGGCTTTGCGCAGGCTGCCGACGCAATCATCCATCCATGCACCACCGCGCTTGTTCTCGCGGGCATACAAGTCCAGATAGAAGCTGCCACGCAGTTCACCTTTGGCATCGAACAGATCGAAGAAACGCACCTCCGGATGCCAGGTATCGACACCCTGACGCTCTTTGGCGGTGATGCCGTAAATACGGTTAACCACTTCGAACAGCCCTTCCAGCACGCGCTGTTCCGGGAAGTATGGGCGCAGTTGCTCATCACTGATGGAGAACAGATGTTGCTTCTGTTTTTCTCCGTAATAACTGATATCCCAAGCCTCTAGCTCATCCACACCATAGTGCTGCTTGGCAAAGGCACGTAGCTGTGCCAGTTCCTGTTCTGCCTGAGGGCGAGCGCGCTTGGCCAGATCGCTCAGGAAACCGAGCACCTGCTCCGGGCTTTCTGCCATCTTGGTCGCCAGTGATTTATCCGCATAGCTGGCAAAACCCAGCAGCTGTGCCAGTTCGTGGCGCAGAGCTAGCGTTTCCGCCATCACTTCGCTGTTATCCCACTTACCGGCATTTGGCCCCTGATCGGAGGCGCGGGTGGTGAAGGCACGATACATCTCTTCACGCAGCGCCTGGTTATCGGCATAGGTCATCACCGGCAAATAGCTCGGCATGTCCAGCGTCAGCAACCAGCCTTCCTGCTCCTTAGCCTGTGCCATCGCCTGGGCTTGGGCCTGTGCGCTTTCCGGCAGGCCGCTCAGCTCATTCACATCGGTGATCAATTTGCTCCAACCCATGGTGGCATCGAGCACATTGTTGCTGTAGGTCGAACCCAGTTCGGACAGACGCGCCACGATCTCGCCGTAACGCTTTTGTTTTTCCTTTGGCAGGCCAATGCCCGACAGCTCAAAATCACGCAGCGCGTTTTCTACCGACTTGCGCTGTGGCGCAGTCAGTTTGGCAAAACCTTCGCCCTCTTTCAGATTACGATACGCCTGGTACAGCCCTTCATGCTGACCCACCCAAGTACCGTATTCGGAAAGCAGCGGCAGCGCCTGTTCGTAAGCTTCGCGCAGTTCCGGGCTGTTTTTTACCGAGTTTAGGTGACCAATAGGTGACCAGATGCGTGACAGGCGATCGTCAGATTCGGCCAGCGGCTGACATAGATTTTCCCAGGTAAACGGCCCCGGTTGTGCCACGACGCGCTCAACCGCAGCACGGCAGTCGGCCAGTGCGGATGTCACCGCGGGGACGATATCTTCAGGGCGAATGGCAGAAAACGGCGGTAAGGCAAACGGTGTCAGCAACGCATTGGTCATAGAGGAAGTCCTGATTAGGGTGGTGGACCCGATGCGCACATCAGGCCAGACAAAGATAAACTTCTATCTAACATGGTGCCAACTGACGGGAAAATCAATGGTCAAGCGTGTGATTGCATCCGTTTCTTCACTAACGCGGATCGTTTAGTGAAGAAGATAAGCCACGATTGCATTAAGTAGGAAGGCGACCCCGCTAAGGACATATAAAACACTCTCATTTTCATTAATACCCATTTCGAGACACGTGCATATGCATACAATGCACTTGATAAATCATTTTTATTTATTGATAAAGCTTATATTCTGAGTTAAAAAATCAAGTCTATGCGCTAAAAACCATGTTAATTAAGCTTAATTTGATACAGAATGGTTTGGCGTTCTTTTTAACCGATCTCAGTCAATTACATTACAAGGAGTTTATGATGGCAAATAATATTTACGTGGCGATTAACGGAAAACAGCAAGGGTTGATATCGGCAGGGTGTTCTACAGCGGATTCAATCGGCAACAAGCACCAGTTAGGCCACGAAAACCAGATACTGGTTCTTAAGCTCGCGCATAACATCAGCCGGGGCGAAAATGTGATGCATAACCCAGTGATTTTTGTTAAGCCTCAGGATAAATCATCCCCTTTGTTTTTGCTGGCTATTTCTAATAACGAGTTGCTTAACCTTAAGTTTGATTTTTACCGCACATCGCAAAATGGTGCTCAAGAGTTGTACTACACGATCGAACTCAGAGAGGCGACCATCGTAGATTTCAACATAAACTATCCCCACTGCTTAACGCATTCTAGTGCACAACCCGAAGAAATTATCTCTGTACGTTATAAAGATATTATTTGCCAGCACCATATCGCTGGCACATCAGGTTATAGCGTATGGGACGACAGAGTTTATTAACGACTAGCTGGGTCTCTTTTACCAAGAGGCCCTAACGTCTATAAACTGCTCTGGGTCTTTTAAGCACTTGGGTTCCTCTTTTCGTACATTCGCTGGCATCTTTAATGTATAGGACTTCACTATTCGGGCCTGATTTCCAGCAGTAACCGTAGCCGTGTACATCTAACACAGTGGTGAAGTGCCAATTAAAAATAATTGCGATTAAGAAATTAAACATAGTTATACGGCAAAACCACACTGTACAGGTTTTAATCTTGGTATAATGTTTATGTCCGTAGAGCTCAGTCTTTCCAGTAATAAGAATATATAAGCCTAGGATCATGAATAATGAATACATTGGTACCCCAGCAATAATATAAGCTTCTAACCTCTGGAATGGCACCACGTCCGGGAAAGTAAACTTTACTTCATATTCTCTAACGATCTCTGGAACAAACCAAAAAGCGACAACACCAAGAAGAATAACCAGCAAAGCACTTAACCTATATTCGATCATTGCATAAATTACTTTAGTTCTGCTTTGCGGTTTTTTTTCCATGTTTTCTTGTCGTTCTTCTCAAGGTGACTCTATTGATTCTATAGCAGACCTTGGTTTTCTCATTAAAGACAACCCTCTTTTTTTACATTCGCTGCCATCTTTGATATAGAGCGTCTCCCCATATATACTTTTTTTCCAACAGATACCATAACCATGTTGATCCAATGCGGTAGTAAAATGCCAATTAAATAGAGTCGCAACAATCATACCAAGCATGGTGATTCTACAAGACCATATCGTTATCATTTTAAACCTAATGAAATTCTTATCACCAGTAAAAAAAGAATATCCTCCTATAATGATAAGCAAGACACTGACTGGCCACGCAGAGATAATATAAGTGCCGAGTCTATTGAACGACACGACTGAGGGAAAACTAAAGCTAACCATGTAGTTATCTACCAGAGGAAAAACCAATAGAACACCCATAACACCGATGAACAAAACTAATAATGCACTTAGTCTTTCTTGCATTGTGGCATTTATCGTATCTTTCCTTTTTGGTTTTTTCATATTTTATTATAAATCAATTGATTATTGGTTCCTAGCAGACCTGATACACGAGGCGTACTTGCCTCCATCTCTCTTATCTTCATTATTATTTTATCAGTCAAACCAAACTTTTCGTCTATGTATTCTATTCCACCGACAAGTATTGCCCCTGCAATTGCAACAACAAAAAAAGCTCCTCCAATACTTCCAACAACGAGCCCAAGTAATATTGGTGTAGCCATTCTCATAATAGCTGCAGTAGCTATAGCTTTAGCGATATCACTAGTTACACTCCCCAAAAATCTTGCCGAAGAGCGTTCATCGCTCAGTATAAACTCCAAACTACGGTAGGCCAAAGAGACATATACGCTCCATTTCACACCCTGAATGATAGTATGATTTATGCCTTTAGTCCCGACCCCAATCTGCACAATTTGCATATTATTTAACGAATAACGCGTTCCATTTAAGATCCGTCTAATACCTGGGTAGCCGGTGATCTTGATTAGCTTCTCACCGTTTCTTCCGACATAAATGATAGCGGCTATCCCAAAGCCCCCCAACTTCCTGACCAGATCCGCCGCAGAATAAAAATCCTTCGCGTTACCGCTATAGGTGGCAGCATATCCCAGATAGTCCAGGCCTTCATCACGGTTGATATTGAGAAAGCCCTCATCAAGCTGCCGATCGCCTCGGCCAAACTCTCCAAAGCACTCCAGAACATCATAGGCTTCTTCTTTGGTAAGCAGCATGATGTGACGCTGTTCGGCATTCATGCAAGCCTGGAATTTTTCTTCCGCAATTCGTCGGGCATAGGCACCATGATCGGGTGGTGTGGGGAAAAGAGTGGAATTATTTCCCGTGAGATAGTTGGGGTATATTCTATCTTTCATCGCGGCCTCCGGTTGCCTTATAAGAAAGTATCTCCATTTACTCATCCACTAATATAATTGAAATTCAGCATTGTATAAAGAACAATCAAAATAATTCCCTTATAGCTATCGCCCATTTTTGCCTATACCGGCGTAGATCCCTCCAGGCTGCAACGCTTTTCGCTTTTTACCAGCAAGGCGGTTTATACTTGGTAGCTTAAATTCGTTGATCTACGAGTTTGCAGTAAACACGCAGAACTCTTTTACATTTAATGAGTTGATTTTATTGAAAATAACTCGAAAATCAGGAAACACAAAACGCCATGTTAAGTTACCGCCACAGTTTTCACGCCGGCAACCACGCCGACGTGCTCAAGCACACCGTTCAGAGCCTGATCATTGAGGCGCTGAAAGAAAAAGATAAGCCGCTGCTGTACCTGGATACCCACTCCGGTGCCGGGCGCTATCAGCTGAGCGGTGAGCATGCCGAGCGCACCGGGGAATACCTGGAAGGCATCGGCCTACTGTGGCAACGTGACGATCTGCCAGAAGAGCTGGCGGCCTACATGAGCGTGGTGCACAACTTCAACCGTTCTGGCACCCTGCGTTACTACCCTGGCTCTCCGTTGATCGCCCGTCAGTTACTGCGCCCGCAGGATAAAATCCATCTGACAGAGCTGCACCCAAGCGATTTCCCGCTGCTGCGTAACGAATTCCAGAAAGACGAGCGCGCCAAAGTGCAACGTGCCGATGGTTACCAGCAGTTAAAATCCCAGTTACCGCCTCCGTCACGCCGTGGCCTGATCCTGATGGACCCGCCGTATGAGATGAAAACCGATTATCAAGACGTGGTGAAAGGCATTCAGGAAGGCTACAAGCGTTTTGCCACCGGCACCTATGCCCTGTGGTATCCCGTAGTGATGCGCCAGCAGATCAAACGCATGCTCAAAGAGCTGGAAGCGACCGGCATCCGCCGTATCCTGCAAATCGAGCTGGCGGTGAAGCCCGACAGCGATCAACGCGGGATGACGGCTTCAGGCATGATCGTGATTAACCCACCTTGGAAGCTGGAACAGCAGATGAACAACGTGCTGCCGTGGCTACACAAGGTACTGGTGCCGTCCGGTATCGGTCACCACCTGGTGAACTGGGTCGTACCAGAATAAGATCGATGATGGTCGCCTGCCTGAGCGGCCATCCGCTTTTCCCTTCGCTATCCCACCCTGCTTGCTCCTTATTTTGCCTCGATCTTTTGCCGATCCTCATCACAACCGCAAAATAACTGTTTGCTTATTTTAACTTTCGATTAGATGATGATAATCGAAAGTTAACGTAATTAAAGAAAACAGGAGGCAGGCGGTGTACATCATTTCGACCAACAATATGCTGCAGAAGGCACAACAACAGGGCTATGCCGTACCAGCCTTCAACATTCATAACCTGGAAACCATGCAGGTGGTGGCTGAAACCGCCGCGCACATGCGCTCACCGGTGATCCTGGCCGGTACGCCCGGCACCTATCTCTATGCGGGAACGGCTAACGTGGTCGCCATTGTCAAACAGTTGGCCACCGAATACCGCATCCCGCTGGCGGTGCATCTGGATCACCATGAAGCCCTGCAAGATATTCAAACCAAAGTACATGCAGGGATCCGCTCGGCCATGATTGATGGCTCGCACCTGCCCTTTGCGGAAAATATCGCGCTGGTGCGGCAGGTGACCGAGTTTTGCCATCGTTATGATGTCAGCGTTGAGGCAGAGCTGGGGCGGCTTGGGGGCGTTGAGGATGGCATCAGCGTCGATGCCAAGGATGCCCGCTATACCTCGCCGCAGCAGGCCGAGGAGTTTGTGCGTTCCACCGGCATCGATTCACTGGCGGTGGCGATTGGTACGGCACATGGGCTTTATCAGGGCAAGCCAGAGTTGGATTTCACCCGCCTTGGGCAGATCCGCGATAAGGTCAGCGTGCCATTGGTGCTGCATGGTGCGTCGGGTTTGCCAGACGCTGATATTCAGCAGGCAATTCGGCTGGGGGTCTGCAAGGTGAACGTGGCGACGGAGCTTAAGATCGCCTTTTCCGATGCGCTGAAACAGCATCTGGCGGAGCATCCGCAGGCCAACGACCCGCGCCACTATATGCAGCCCGCCAAACTGGCCATGCAGCAGGTGGTGCAAAAGGTGATTCAGGTTTGTGGCTGTGAAGGCAGGCTGTGACCTACGCCAACACAGTGATTGCCCCTCCCCCTCTCCCACAGGGTGAGGGGACCGATCGAGAGTGTCTGAAAACTCAGTGACGCACCTTGAATAAGGGGACGATCGCGTTTAATGAGATGACCTCTTTACTTCCAAAAGAGCAGGGGCTAACAGCTCCCTCTCACTAAAGGAGAGGGTTGGGGTGAAGGGCATCCTCTCGTCACAATAACCGCTTTCACTTTATTGCGCATGCCGACTCCTCCTTTCACCATTATTCTGTAATAAACTGATTTTAAATAACTAAATCTACCCTACCCGTTAACTTACCCCCTCACACTGAAAGCACCGGCACGGAAAAATAGCGGTAAAGTTTTCGATCTTGATCACGAATAATAGAAAAGTGCATTGCTAACCTTTCGAAACATTACGATTATATTCGTAAGAAAACGGAGGGTAGAATGAAAAATATAATCGCACGACATAAAGCAGGGGAGCCGATCGGGATCTGCTCTGTCTGTTCGGCACACCCATTAGTCATTGAAGCCGCATTACGCCTGGATCTGCACAGCGATCGCCAGGTGCTGATCGAGGCCACATCCAACCAGGTTAATCAGTTTGGCGGTTACACCGGCATGAAACCGGCGGATTTCCGGCAGTTTGTCTGCGATATTGCGGCAACCGTCGGCTTTCCGCTCTCCCGGCTGCTGTTAGGGGGCGACCATCTAGGCCCGAACTGTTGGCAAAATGAACCCGCCGCCAGCGCAATGGCGAAAGCGGAAGTGTTGATCGCCGACTACGTCATCGCCGGATTCAGCAAGATCCATCTGGATGCGTCCATGTCCTGCGCCGACGATCCGACCCCGTTAGATCCCCACGTGGTGGCAGAACGCGCCGCCCGCCTGTGTCAGGTCGCCGAACGGGTCGCTACCCCAGAGCAAAAACAGCAGCTGACCTATGTGATTGGGACCGAGGTGCCAGTTCCTGGAGGAGAATCTTCCGCCATTGGCAGCGTACATATCACTCACGCGACAGATGCCGCCGCCACGCTGGACACTCACTATCAGGCGTTCCGCCAGGCCGGGTTGGCAGCGGCGATCCCGAGGATCATCGCCGTGGTAGTGCAGCCAGGGGTGGAGTTCGACCATTCACAGGTGATCGCTTACCAACCACAGCTAGCCCGCGAGCTCTCCCAGTTTATTACCACCACGCCGCTGGTCTATGAGGCGCACTCTACCGATTACCAAACGCGTGAAGCCTATCAGCAGCTGGTGCGCGATCACTTCGCCATTCTCAAAGTTGGCCCGGCCCTGACGTTCGCCCTGCGCGAAGCGGTATTTGCTCTGGCCAATATCGAACAGGCCCTGATTGCCCCGGAAAAACGTAGCCAGATCCTGGCGGTGATTGACGCCGTCATGCTCGACGAACCGGATTACTGGAAAAAGTATTATCACCCGACGTTCAGCCGCTCGCTGATCGACCTGCATTTCAGCCTGTCGGACCGTATCCGCTACTACTGGCCCCACCCGCGTATCGCCCAAAGTATGACGACGCTGCTCAATAACCTCGACCAGCAAGAGATCCCCGCTGGCCTGCTGAGCCAATACTTCCCGCTGCAGTATCAGCGCGTGATGGAACGCAAGCTGGCGAAACAGCCCCACGCACTGATGATCGACAAAATTCAGGATGTGCTGCGCGCTTATCGCTTCGGCTGTGCCCCCGCAGAGCAAGCCAAAAACGCCGAGGAGATGGCCCATGCATAACAGCCAACTGTTCGTTCGCACTGGCATCAGCTTTGCCGACGCGCAGCAGGCGCTGGAGCACATTGGCGTCACCATGCTCAACGCCGGGGTCGTTCACAACAGCTACCCGCAGGCATTGCTGGTGCGTGAGAGCGCTTATCCCACCGGCATCGCCCTTGAGCAGCACGCGGTCGCCATCCCCCATTGTGAAGCGGAGCATGCACGTGCCCCGGCTATTTATCTGATCCGCCCTGACCAGGCCGTGCCCTTCGCTCAGGCGGATGATGACGGCACGATCGACGTTGCCCTGATTATCGCGCTGATCGTCACCGACCCGGCGGCGCAGTTAGTTTTACTGCGCACGCTGTTTGGCCAGTTGCAGCACCCTGAGTTTATCGCTGCACTTCTGACCGCCCCCGAGGACCAATTGGGCGAAATTTTTGCCCAGCGGGTTTTCGCTTCGCCCTCCCGACCACAACAAAAAACAGAATATGAAGGAGCCACACTGTGAAACGTAAAATTATCGTTGCCTGCGGCGGTGCCGTTGCCACCTCGACCATGGCCGCAGAAGAGATCAAAGAGCTGTGCGCGGAGCACAACATCGAGCTGGACTTGGTGCAGTGCCGCGTGACCGAGATTGAAACCTATATGGACGATGCCGACCTGATCTGTACCACCGCCCGCGTCGACCGGCAGTTTGGCGATATACCGTTGGTGCACGGCATGCCGTTTATTTCCGGTGTCGGCATCGATGCGCTGAAACAAAAAATACTGACCATTCTGACGGAGTAGCCCATGTTTACCGACATCATGCGTTATATCCTCGATCTCGGCCCTACAGTGATGCTGCCTATCGTGATCATCATCTTCTCGCTGATTTTAGGGATGAAATTAGGGGATTCATTTAAATCCGGCATTCATATCGGCATCGGCTTTGTCGGTATCGGGCTGGTTATCGGCCTGATGCTGGACTCGATCGGCCCGGCGGCAAAATCGATGGCCGAGCAGTTCCAGATCAACCTGCACGTGGTGGATATCGGTTGGCCAGGCTCATCACCGATGACCTGGGCCTCGCAGATTGCCCTGATCGCCATCCCGGTAGCGATTGCGGTCAACATCGTGATGTTGCTGACGCGTATGACCCGAGTGGTTAACGTGGATATCTGGAACATCTGGCACATGACCTTTACCGGTGCCATGGTGCATCTGGCTACCGGTTCATACTGGTTGGGTATGCTGGGCGTGGTGGTGCATGCCGCCTTCGTCTACAAGCTGGGGGACTGGTTCGCCAAAGACACCCGCGACTTCTTCGGGCTGGAAGGGATTGCCATTCCGCACGGCACCTCCGCCTATATGGGGCCGATCGCCGTACTGGTGGACACCATTATCGAGAAGATCCCCGGCCTGAACCGTATTCACTTCAGCGCAGACGACGTACAGAAACGCTTTGGCCCATTCGGCGAGCCGGTGACCGTCGGCTTTGTGATGGGGCTGATTATCGGTGCGCTGGCCGGTTATGACCTGAAGGGCATTCTGCAACTGGCGGTGAAAACCGCTGCCGTGATGCTGCTGATGCCACGGGTGATCAAACCGATCATGGATGGCCTGACGCCCATCGCCAAGCATGCCCGTAAACGCCTGCAAGCACGCTTTGGTGGCCAGGAGTTCCTTATCGGCCTCGACCCGGCGCTGCTGCTGGGCCATACCGCCGTGGTCTCCGCCAGCCTGATCTTTATCCCGCTGACCATTCTGATCGCCGTGATCGTCCCAGGTAACCAGGTGCTGCCGTTTGGCGATCTGGCAACCATCGGCTTCTTTGTGGCCCTCGCCGTGGCGGTGCATCAGGGCAACCTGTTCCGCACGCTGATCTCGGGTTTTATCATCATGAGCATCACGCTGTGGATCGCCACCCAAACCATCGGGCTGCATACCCAACTGGCTGCCAATGCTGGTGCGCTGAAAGCGGGCGGCGTAGTGGCCTCGATGGACCAAGGCGGCTCACCGATCACCTACCTGCTGATCCAACTGCTCACCTGGCAAAACGTGGTGGGTCTGGTCGTTATCGGCGTCATTTACGCCATTGGAGTGTTCCTCACCTGGCGCCGTGCCCGTCAATTTGCCCAGGCTGAAGCCACCGCCAAGCAACAGGCCAGCCAAAGCCTCAACGCCATGTCCTAATCCTTCGGGGGAGCCCGCCTCCCCCAATCTATTCTCTACGGAGTTCAAGCTATGCAATCAGTCGTGATCCACACGGAGGGAGAAGTGCGCGTTGAAGAACGCCCTACTCCTGCTATTGAGGCCGCCGATGAGGTGTTGGTTCGGGTGGCGTATTCCGGGCTATGCGGTTCGGATATCCCCCGCATCTTTGCCAAAGGCGCGCATTTCTACCCGATTACCCTGGGGCATGAGTTCAGTGGCCGGGTCGTGGCCTGTGGCGAGCGGGTTACCGATCTGCAACAGCATGATGCCGTGGCCTGCGTCCCTTTGTTACCGTGCTTTAACTGCCCGGAATGCCAGCGCCATTACTATTCGCTGTGCAAGCATTACCAGTTCGTCGGTTCACGCAGCCACGGTGGCAACGCCGAGTTTATCGTGGTCAAACGCGCCAATCTGGTGAAATTACCTGCCAACGTCAGCTTATTGCAGGGGGCGTTTATTGAGCCCATCACCGTCGGCCTGCATGCCATTCAGTTGGCTGGGGGCTGCCAAGGCAAAGAGGTGATCATCATTGGCGCCGGCACCATCGGCCAACTGGCGATCCAATGTGCCCGCGCGATGGGCGCACGCAGCGTCACGGCGATCGATATCAATGACGACCGGCTCAAGCTGGCACGGCAGATCGGTGCAGAAAGCGCGTTTAACAGCGCGGAACTTAGCCCCTCCGAGATAGCCGAACGCTTGCAGGAAAAGCGCTTTGATCAGTTGATTCTGGAAACCGCTGGCACGCCACAAACGGTCGGACTGGCGCTAGATATCGCCGGGCCACGGGCACAAATCGCGCTAGTGGGGACGCTTCATAAGGACCTCCATCTGTCTTACAGCACTTTCAGTCAGATCCTGCGCAAGGAGCTGACGCTGCTGGGCAGTTGGATGAACTATTCAGCCCCGTGGCCAGGGGAAGAATGGCAACAGGCCATGAAGCTGTTCCAATCGGCGGATCTGGCTCTGGAGCCGTTGATTGCCAGCATCGATCGCCCGCAGCAATACGCCGCCAGCGTTGCAGCCCTGGCCGGTAAGCCGATGCAGGGAAAAATCATGCTCAAGCTTGGCGAAGGGTGATATTTAGCCAATGGCTGCACGGGTGCAGCCATTATTTTGCCTCAAATCCCATCTCCTTGATCTTTATGCTCCCCTTTCATATCCCTTTCGCATAAAATAAAAGCAAAACATTTCGATAGGTCAGGATGATGAACTCTTTTGAAAGACGAAATAAAATTGTCGACCTGGTTCAGCAGAACGGCAGCATCTTGGTTAGCGATCTTTCGAATTCCTTCGGAATTTCTGAGGTTACCATCCGCGCTGACCTGCGCCTGCTGGAAGAAAAAGGTCTGCTGATCCGCTTCCACGGCGGTGCAGCCAGGCCGGGCAGCCAGTTGGAGCAGGAGGCCGAGGTGCCGAAAACCACCGGTGAGGTCATCCTGGAGGAACGCTACCAGCTGGCTAAAGACCCGAAAAAGCGCATTGCCTTAAAGGCAGCAGCCATGGTCAATCCCGGTGATACGGTGATCCTCGACAGCGGCAGCACCACCATGCTGATCGCCGAAGAGCTGGTGAAGATGGGCAATATCACGGTGATCACCAATAACCTGCCCGCTGCCTTTGCGCTTTCCGACAATAAAGATATCACGCTGGTGCTGTGTGGCGGCACGCTGCGCCATAAGACGCGCTCCATGCACGGCTCCATCGCGGAGCTCTCCCTACAGGGCATTGCCGGTGACGTGATGTTCGTCGGGGCCGACGGATTGGACGCCACCAACGGCATCACCACCTTTAATGAAGGCTACTCGATCAGCGGCGTGATGGCTCAGGCAGCCAAGCGCGTGGTCGCGGTGGTCGATTCCACCAAGTTCGGCCGCAGGGGGTTCAACCTGGTGCTGTCGATGAGCCAGATTGACATGATCATTACCGATACCGGCATCAGCAGTGCCGATCGCCAAGCGCTCGATCGGGCAAAACCCGAACTGGTTATCGTGTAAAATCAACCGGGCAGAGGATCAAGCCTCTGCCTATTACAGCCATCGACGCAATCTTTGCGACAACCCCCAGTCAGGCGTTAAACTCTTACCCTTCTCGAATCACACAACTCATGGAAAACCCAGATGACGAAACATTACGATTATCTAGCAATTGGCGGCGGCAGCGGCGGTATCGCATCGATCAACCGGGCAGCCATGTATGGCCAGAAATGCGCACTGATTGAAGCCAAAGAACTTGGCGGCACCTGCGTTAACGTGGGTTGTGTCCCGAAAAAAGTCATGTGGCATGCGGCGCAGATCGCCGAGGCCATTCACCAGTACGGCCCGGATTACGGCTTTGATACCACCGTCAACGCCTTTGACTGGAAACGCCTGATCGCCAACCGTACTGCCTACATCGATCGTATTCATACTTCCTACGACAACGTGCTGGGCAAAAATAAGGTTGACGTGATCAAAGGTTTTGCCCGCTTTATCGACGCGCATACCGTAGAAGTCAACGGCGAGAAAATCACCGCAGACCATATTCTGATCGCTACCGGTGGCCGCCCGAGCCATCCGTCGATCCCTGGTGCCGAATACGGCATCGACTCCGACGGCTTCTTTGAGCTGGATGCCATGCCAAAACGCGTGGCAGTGGTAGGTGCTGGCTACATCGCGGTAGAAATTGCCGGCGTGATGAACGCGCTGGGAGCGGAAACGCATCTGTTCGTGCGTAAACACGCCCCGCTGCGTACCTTCGATCCGATGATTGTAGAAACCCTGGTTGAGGTGATGAACACCGAAGGGCCAACCCTGCACACCGAATCCATTCCAAAATCCATCGTCAAAAACGCCGACGGCAGCCTGACGCTGGCGTTGGAAAACGGCAAAGAGTTCACCGTGGACAGCCTGGTCTGGGCCATCGGCCGCGAACCAGCGACCGATAATCTGAACCTGGCAGTGACCGGCGTGAAAACCAATGCCAAAGGTTACATCGAAGTCGACAAATTCCAGAACACCAACGTGAAAGGCATCTACGCGGTAGGTGACAATACCGGTGCGGTTGAGCTGACCCCGGTTGCCGTTGCCGCTGGCCGCCGCCTGTCCGAGCGCCTGTTCAACAACAAGCCGGACGAACATCTGGACTACAGCAACATCGCCACCGTGGTGTTCAGCCACCCGCCAATTGGCACCATTGGCCTGACCGAACCGCAGGCGAAAGAGCAGTTTGGCGAGGATAAGGTGAAGGTTTATAAATCCTCCTTCACCGCCATGTACAGCGCCGTGACTCAGCATCGACAGCCGTGCCGCATGAAGCTGGTATGTGTGGGTGAAGAAGAGAAGATTGTTGGCCTGCACGGGATTGGCTTTGGTATGGATGAAATCCTGCAGGGCTTCGCCGTGGCAATCAAGATGGGCGCGACCAAGAAAGACTTCGACAACACCGTGGCGATCCACCCAACCGCCGCAGAAGAGTTCGTTACCATGCGGTAATGGTGCATTCCTAACTGTAAAACCGACTGTAAAAGGTCGGTTTTTGCTTTTATTCAGCTTATAAATGCTGATTTAGGCAAATGAATATCCCCGCCATAGTGTTTATATCACTGCAAAATTAACGTTCATTAAGATAAATCGTTCGTTTAAATATAACTTCTTAAATATCACCTCAACGAGTTGCCGATTTTCGAGCACTATCGCTCCCAGCACGCCTATAATCACCGCGTAGTTATATGCAGTATCTCGTTTGGCGAGGCTCCTATACAAACACAGGTTACTGATCTGACGACATCGAGAGATGCCCAAGGTTAAGACAGGCTTTATCGGATTAAGGTTCAGCCCAAGGTAACTTCTGAAATTTTTCAGATACGTTGTATAGTGCTAAAACCTGGACGCGGAGATAGGCTTTCTGCACTCCCCCTCTTTGGTTTACTCCCCTATGCGATGCACTGTTGAAGTTTAAACAGCAATAGGGTCAATGACTTCCAGACTCCTCAGCAATGACCGCTACCGCGCCAGCAGCACAGGCGGGCCAGCCATTGCTAACTCTTTGAACGCTGACTTTTTCACCGCCGCAGATACCCTGACGGTGAATGAAGCCAGAGACTACGTTGCACACTTACTTTTAACCACAGAGGTCGTTATCGATTACAGTTAACCGAGGATAAAATTATGGGAAATATGATGTTTTTTATGGGGTTTTTGTTTTTCATCAGCTCAATGGGGCTGATCGCAGCCTATCTGAGCACCAAATGGGATGACTAATGAACGAAAAAGATCCGCCTAGCATCATCCTCCCCGTAGCCTCATCAATCATTGCGGGGAGGATGAATAACCGCAATAAACTGACGGTATTTACCGCGCGTGATAATGATGATGATTTTTATTCTTGGGTTGCTGTACGCTATTTTTATGATCTCGGCAGGTATTAATGAGATTTATTTACATTCCACCGGTCAAACTGCATTTCTTTCCTGTTTATTGCTGACAGCTACCGCAAGCTTCCTGCTCGTCGCTTTTGTCTGGCAATGTTCCGTAAAAACCAAACGCTGATTTTTTAATTCAACTATGAGCTGTGCTATGCAAAATCAAAAACAGGCCGTCGCCCGAAACTCGATGATTATCAGCGGATTGTTGGCGTTAGGTAAATTTATCGCAGGTATATTTACCGGCAGTATTGGCCTGATATCCGAAGGTATCCATTCATTTACCGATTTTATTGCCACCAGCATCACCTGGTGGGCGGTGAGCGTCAGCGATAAGCCTGCTGATGATGACCATCACTTCGGCCATGGCAAGGTTGAGAATCTGGCAGCACTGTTTGAGGTACTCCTCCTGTTGGCGGCAGGCGGCTGGATCGTCTTTGAAGCAGTAAGCAGCCTGATAGGTGAGGCAAACCAGATTGTGGCTGCACCGGTAGTGATTGCGGTACTACTGGTGTCTATTGTGGTTGATTTCTTCCGTGTCCGGGCCTTGAACCGCGTGGCCAAGGCCACCAACAGCGCGGCGCTGGAGGCCGATGCTCTGCATTTCTTCTCCGATATGTTGTCTTCTGGCGTGGTGCTGTTGGGCATGGTTTTTGTGCTATTTGGTTTTGCCCGTGCGGATGCGCTGGCAGCCCTGATCGTCGCCTGCTTTATCCTGACTGCCGCCTTGAAGCTAGGGAAACGCTCCTTTGATTCCCTGATTGATACTGCACCGGCTGGCACGCGGGAAGATATTGCTACCCTGCTTAACGATTTCCCAGCGGTGTTGTCTACGGAGAATATTCGCCTGCGCAGTGGCGGAGCCACGCTGTTTATCGAGGTAAGCGTCGGGGTATGCCGGACGCTACCGCTTGAGCGGATCAAGGAGTTGAAGCAGACAGTTACCGCCAAACTTGAACAGCAATACGCCAACTCGGAAGTGCGGGTGATTGCCATCCCTCAAGCCAGAAGTGATGAAGATCTGGCAACCCGTATTCGCATGCTGGCCGCCAACCATGGGGCCGTGGTGCAGAGCCTTTCGCTACAACAATTGGCAGACCGAGTGGCCATCGGTATGGATCTGTTGGTTCCGGCCAATGCCAGCGTAGAGCAGGCGCATGATATCGCCAGCGAGGTGGAGGAGGCTCTACACCAGACGTTGGGCGAAAATACGGAGATCGAAACCCACCTGGAGCCCCAGATGCTGGATTGGCTGGCTAGCCAGGATGTGGAACACGGCGAACTGGCGAAGATTGAACAAGCATTGACGGTTTCAGCGAAAAACAGCGGATTGGTGCAAGACATCCATGATATCCGGGCGCGAGAAACGCCACAGGGCGTGATTGTGAATTTTCACTGTCGGGCCCTTCCGGCCTTGTCGATTTCTGCGGTGCACGATGCGGTGGACCATATTGAACGGCAATTGAGAATGCAATTCCCGATGGTATCGCGGGTGGTTGGGCATGTTGAACCGCTGTGATCCCTCACAGCGGAATGATTTGTCAAAACGCGGAAAGGGCTAATTCAATTAGCCCTTTCTTTGCCTTATAAGAAAACTCACTTCGCCACCAGCTGGTTTTTTACTATCTGGCCGTCTTTCATAATGACAGTCAGGTTTTTGCCAGGATCGGCCAGCAGGCCGATATCAGCTATCGGATCGCCGTTGACCAGTAATAAGTCAGCTAAAGCGCCGACTTCGACAACGCCCAGTTTTCCTGGATAGGGGTTGCGTCGATCTGATAGTGCCAACAATTTTGCATTATCAGCCGTCGCCATTTTGAGCACTTCGGCTGGGGTGTACCACCGCGTCATGGTAGAAAGCTGAGAGCCTTGCCTGGCTGCCAAATTGGCATCAAATAACACGTCCGTGCCAAATGCGACTTTCACACCGTATTTTTTTGCCAAGCGATAGGCATTATCCGTTCCGGCAAACACTTGTGCTGCCCTGGCTTGTCCGGCTGCATCGGGCAGTTGATTGGCGTTTTCATCAGCCAAAAAAGGTTGCAGACTCCACCATGTTCCCGTATCTGCCATCAGCTTTGCCGTTGCATCATCGGCTAGTTGACCATGTTCAATCACTTTTGCACCAGCCTGAATGGCATTACGAATGGCTTCCGGGGTATATGCATGGACTGTCACATAGGTCCCCCAATTCGCCGCTGCCTCAACTGCGGCATGAATTTCATCGACACTAAGCTGTACCGTATCTATCGGGCCATAGGGAGAAGAAACGCCGCCGCCCCCGGTCAGCTTGATCTGGCTGGCTCCTTGCAATAATTGCTCTCTGGTACGCTTGCGAACCTCACCGGGTGAATCCGCTATCGCTGATATGCCAACTCGCTCTGGATAGCTCAATTGATCAGGGGTAGACGGTATCTCTGAAAGCATACGAAAATCACCATGCCCCCCCGTTTGTGAAATCATTGCCCCCGATGGCCAGATGCGTGGCCCTTTGATGACGCCATTATCAATAGCGAGTTTTAAGCCAAACGCTGGACCACCCAAATCGCGAACGCTGGTAAATCCACGCATAAGTGTTGATTCTGCTTCAGCACCGGCCAGCAAAGTAATAAAAGTTAACGGAGCCATTGATGCCTGTGCCATGGTAGGGCGCACCATAAAGGTATGCCAGTGAGCATCGATAAGGCCAGGCATCAATGTTTGACCATTACCAGCGATATGCACTGCATCAGTGGGTGAACTAATCGGTTGGGAAGAAATTTGAGTAATTTTATTGCCTTCAACGGCCACATTCATCTTGGCAGTTAAACTTGTGCCGTCAAAGATCCGCACATCCTCGAAGATGGTCATTGTCGATTGAGCAACGGATAATGAGGGTTGGAGCAGGAGGCCGGTCAGACATGTGGCCAAGAATGTTCTTTTGATTGGATCTAACATCAGTAATGCCCTCTCGAATCCCTGAACCAGATAGTGTTTATTATTCATAACCGATAGATTCTTCCTCTGAGATCCAAAAAGAGCACGGGAAGACTTTAGTCTCGATAGAGTTTAGAACTTTTTTATCTGGTGAGTGAAAAACCCCCCATTAAAATGCAATGTATTAATTCTTTTCAGACAAAACTAATCGCTTTCTAGGGAGAGGAAAATAGCTGGCAGCGATAGAATACTGGAAGTGATAATCAGAGCCGAGGAGGTTGTTGCAACCGCTCCACCCAGCTCACAGACAACACTCACCATTTTCTATACTCTCAGCTATCCGACTCCAGACCAGACGTTGAGATGCCTTGGTGAACAGTTTTGACCTGTCATTGTTGAAATATATTCAGGAACACAGCCCGGTGTTAATCGAGGATGTCACCTCCAGGTTTGGTAAAACCACGTCGACGCTGAAGCGCTCCATGAAGGAGATCAACGAGTTCCTGGAACCAGATTGCCACCTGCATATCGATGGGCTGTGGATCGTCACAGCGATCGGCTACCGGGAATACATCGCCTTTCTGGAGCAGATCCCGTTTAACCGCTACATCACCACCGCCGATGAACGCATTAAAGATCTCAGCGTGGCGCTCTGCCTGCAGGACGTGGTAAACAAAAGCGAGTATTACCGCAAGTTTAACGTCAGCCCAACCACGCTCAAAAACGATAACCAGGCGCTGTCGGCATTTTTACAGGCCAATCATCTCACCGTTACCGCCATTCCCAAACAGGGCTCGCGGCTGGATGGCGACGAGATCCTGCTGCGCATCGCCATTTGCCTGACGATCCTGAAAACCATCGAGATCGGCGAAGATCACCTGCTGGTGCCGCACAAAGCCAACGAGCCGATTAACCGCTCCATTGCCACGCAGTTCTTAAAGGTGTGCCAACAAGAAATCAGCGCCGCCGCAGAGCTGTACCAACAGCGGCTGAGCCAGCGGATCACGCTGGGCTATAACAGCAAAAAATACTTCCTGGTGTATATGAGCATTGCGCTACACCGCATGCGGCGCGGGCATTTCATCACTCACAGCGATAACCTGAGCTTTATTCAATCCTCTGACTTTGGGCTGCTGGATGGCGAGCACGAAAATCGCTTTCTCGACCTGCTGATTTCATCGCTGACCTACACCTGGCGGCCGTTCGATATCTACGATCCCACGCTAATTTCACTCGTTGGCCGCCTTTGTGAAACCCTGACCTCGTTGCTGCGGGCAGAAATCCACAACCGTTCGCCCTTCTTCGCCGAGATCTACCAGTTCGTCTATTCGACCATCGTACAAAACAAGTTCAATCTCTACTTTGACGATAAAAAGCTGCATCAGGTGCAGACCCGGCACGCGCTGCTCTATCAGGGCGTCACCCAGGCTACCGCGCCCATCGCGCAGCACTATCAAACCACCTTTTCGCCGGTGCATCTGTCCACGCTGGTGTTGATCCTGAAGAAATACGAGCTGCAAAACCGAGTCCACAGCGAGGAGAAAAAACGCGTCATTATCGTGACCAACTCTTCGGAAAGTAAGGTGGGCTATTTCAAGGAGGTGTTGAAGTCGCACTTCCATATTGAGATTGTTGGCTACGTGAATATCAATGAGATACACACGCTCAAGCAGATCCCCTTTGATTTGCTGATCACCTTCACCAATAAAATCTCGAGCTATCTGAAGTATTATCAGTGGGATTACATCAAGGTGAATTTCTATCTCAGCCGCGATGATATCTCGCTGCTCAGCCAGCACGGGCTTTCCCGGGCGAAGAAGAAGATCCCGGCAGAGGGGTTTATTCAGGAGATTGAAGGATTGGATCGGCAGCAGCTGCGCGCCGTGCTAGAACAGAGATATCCTGACTTTTTCATTTGATCGGGAACAACCACCAGCCTTG
Organism: Serratia sp. Res13-Sevr-LER1-36-b; assembly: GCF_015673035.1. Lineage (NCBI taxonomy): Bacteria > Pseudomonadati > Pseudomonadota > Gammaproteobacteria > Enterobacterales > Yersiniaceae > Serratia > Serratia sp. Res13-Sevr-LER1-36-b. The sequence continues at coordinate 71,555 of NZ_JADACK010000031.1, forward strand.
GCCAGTGGTTGTTTTATCGCGTTATAACTCTAGAAATCGATTTTTAACTTGGCGTAAAAGCCGTTTGAAGTGATATCGCTATTATAGGCACCGGTGTATGACAGACCGAAGGTGGTTGCTTTACCGAGCTTGGTTTCAATACCTAACCCCACGCCAACCAGGTTAGATAATTTGCCACCCTGGATCCTGGCTACTCCGCTATCTGCAAGAGACATTGTCGCTTCTGGAGTGGTATCACCGAAGAAGTGGGTACCATACAGATCGCCTTTCACTGCCATATCCAGGTTAGCCAAGGTAAATGGCACCGCGGTACGCACGCCAAGGGTGGTAACCTGCAGATCCTGGTTATCAACGTTGGTGGTAAACACCATATTGTTAACCGTTTCCACATAGCCGTCGGATTTGATATGCATCCAGCTGATACCGAAATAAGGCTCAACAGAATAGCTATCGGTATTGAATCCTGAATAGGCCGCTTCTGCAAACAGCTGGGTAATATCCACATTTGGGGAAACAGAATTTGTGCCAACCTGATCGAGGACACTCAAAGTACGATTAGCATCACGATCCTGCTTGGTGTACATCGCACCATAATTCAGCGAAGCCACATCAGCGATTTTGGATACGCCGTAAACCCCGAAATGCAGGTCGTCACTGTCGATTTTACCGCTGCTTCCCCCTTTGAAATCGGTGCTACCCGCCCCGAAGTACAGCCCGAGTTTAGTGCCGCTGCTCACATCGATTTCACTGCCGATTAAGGCCGCGAAGAAATCGACGTCCATGCTGGATTGGCCGTAATCCACATTAGACCAGCTACCTATAGGTGCCATCCAGAAGCGACCCGAACCATCGGCCGTTTCGACATAACGCCCTCCACCTATGCCAACCGCCTGATCCTTGATAACACGGGACATAGTCATTGAATTAACGATGCTGGCATTTTGCGTATTGAGGTACATATCATTGCCGAGTGAGTTGTAGGTATTACTAACCTCCTCGCCAGATGCCATAAGCAGGGAGTTGAAAAGTATCCCCCTACCCGTGCCCTCAATCGTATTGGCAATAGAGCGGCCATTGTGGTTTGAAGCGTAAGAGGCAAACGTCACATCATCATTGCGGCCAAAACTGGCGGTGAGGGCATTACCAGAAACCTCGACCTGGGTGTTGAAGAACGCGTACTGAGGTGTGGCAATGGCCTTATCAACACCGGTTAAGGCATCAGCGGTGACCGTGCCAACAGCGACGGTGCCATTATTAAACACGTCTGCGTACACGTCCCTGTCGTTGGAGCCCACAGTAATCATCGAACCATCGTTAAAGGTCAACTGACCCACATTGACATGTTCATCCGTGCTGACGACGTAAGTGCCCCCGGCATTGACGTCAATATTAGCCTTATGGCTTGCTGTCGATGTCAGTGGCCCCTTCAGCGTAAACGTATCGTTATAGTGGCCAATGACCCCGAACTTACCGCCATTCACCGCCACGGTGCCGCTACCAAAGGATTCAGTGAAGCCATACAGGGCGCCGTTCTCCACGGTGGTATTCCCCTGATAGCTGTTATCACCGGTCATAATCAACGTACCCGCACCGAGTTTAACCAGGGAACCGGTATAGAGATCGGCGTCAATTTTGGCCTCAATAGCAGCAGCACGCGCTGCGTAATAATCCTGCCGCCATTTCTCTGCATCCTCCTGGCTAACGATATGATCCGTCGGATCGCTGTTACCGTCATTGACTACGAAGCTATTACCCAGCTCATAGGCTCCACCTGCCGCAATACCCTGATTTTTATAGTTCTGTAGCCAGGCCAAATCTTCTTGTTTACGCGCATCCAGCGCTTGCTGGCTGATGTTATTACTCCAGACATCAAGCGGTGTTGTGGCCATGTTGTATTCAACCTTGCCAAGGAACTGACCGGGCCCATACATACCTTTATCAAGATCGGGCACTCCCCAGCCGTAGCGAACATCGGGAACGCCGTCAGCCGCAGTCCAGTTGGCCAGCGTACTACCGTCTGGGTTCTGGTGGCTGGCAGTGGTGAACATCACATCACGAACCTGAAGAGCGCTCATATCCTGATAGCGTGATAGCAGTACGCCCATGGCACCAGCCACATGGGGAGCCGACATGGAGGTACCTGATGAGTTCCCCCAGCCCGGAGCCCCGGTTGTCGCATTCACCGTGGTTGAGTAGATGCCATTTCCCGGCGCAGCCACGGTCCACCATTTGGCCTCACCAGCCTCATTCCAGGTATAAGAGAGGGAGTATTTATCGGTACCGGTTACCCGTTGCAACCCGGCAACAGCAATCCAGTGCTGCTCGGCTTCAGGGTGATAATAAGGGTAAAGTGCACGATAGAATGGATTGGCAAAATCGCGGTTGCCCGTGGTAAATATCTGCACCACCGTGGTGCCTTTCACGGCATCATAGGCAGCATCAACAAAGGACGGATTATCTCCGTAGACTTTATTGAAATAAAAGTACTCATATTCTGACTGGGTCATGTTATTGGCCGGTATATGCACACCGGTATTGCCACCGTCACTGCCGGTTGACCCGTTGTCGACAATACGAATGTTGGTGCCCCAGCTGTTGTTAATCACCTCTGCACCGGAATCAACCAGCGCTTTCCAACCGGTATAGAAGTACTGATAATCCTGGAACGGGCCATAGTTATTGCTATCTGTGCCACCGGTATTAGCGACATAAATATTGGATCCCCAGGCAACGCCGTGCATGCCTTCACCATCACGATTAGCCCCAACGGTGCCGGTTACGTGGGTTCCATGGCCATCGTTAACACCGGCTACCCATTGGCCGCTGATATCAAATGCTTCACCCTCGATATATTCGCCCTGTAACCCCGGAGCCGACTGTGGGTAACGCAAACCGGACGAACCGTAGATGCCATTAGCCTGGACTGCATGGAAGCGATCGCCGTTAAGATCTTGATGAATAAATAACAAAGCACCAGAATCCATTACGCCAACGTTAACCCCTTGCCCAGAGTACCCCAGCGCATAGGCGCTGGATGCTTTCATCGCAGTTATGCCCCAATCCCTACTGTATTCCTCTGTTTCCCAACTGGCTTTATCGCCAATCTGCCCTGTTTCCACATAAGCTGCGGTGGCCACACCGGCCATCGGCGAGATTGCGGCGGAAATGGTCAAGGCAATGAGTGACTTGTTAAGCGTTACTTTTTTCCCCTGTTTTTGATTTATTTTGTTGGGTTGTTGACAAGCCTTGTGAAAAAATACCTTTGAAATCAAATTCATGTTGATATTCCTTTCAATAATGCTCACAGAGATATTTCTTTGTGCCAAGTTGGCCACACCTTTTTTATTGATTTGTATACCATTTCAAACGAGCACCCGCAGTTTGCTCACTTTTTGAACTGACACATATTGATAAATATCAACATATTTTTTTACAGTCCCTCAAATAATTAGATTATGTGACGGCCTTCATCAATAAAATCGCCGAAATTTTTTGAGGTTGTACCGCTGGGAGTTTTGGCTAGGAGGGATTGGAGGGCACAACGGCCAACCAACGTTGGCCGTGCATTAGGCAAGGTTACAGTGTCTGACGAACGCCCCGGCAGTAGACCTCCACCAGATCCAACCCTTCATTCAGCACCAGAATATCGGCATCTTTCCCCAGGCAAAGTGACCCTTTCCGGCTCTGCGCGCCCGCCAGAAACGCCGGGTTTTCGCAAGCGATACTGGCGACGGAAACCAGACCATTATCCAGACGATCGACGATGTTCTTCACCGAATCGAGAAAGTTCATCTCCAGTTGCTGGACCGCACCGTAGTCACAGGGGCAAACGTGGCGCGTATCGCCACCGTCTGAGGTAATCTCTAACTGCCCCTGTTTGATACGGAAGGTCTCTTTGCGCAGGTAATGGTGAAACTCATAGCCTTCCGGGAAATCAACATAGCCCATACAGTCACTCATCAGCACCATGCGCCGATCGCGTTTCAGGCGATAAAGCAGATCAAATGCTTCCGGTTTGATGGTGATACCGCTCTGTTTCGCAACTTCCGCATAGGTATCCTGATAGTACATCAGCGCACCAACCACCCCGAGCTCACGGTGATGGAAGCCACGCATCCCGCTATAAGCGTGGGTGAAGTGATTTAATCCCGCCTCTATCGCTGCCGTAACCTCAGCAAAGGTGGCATCGGTATGCCCTGCCGACGCGGTGATCCCCTGCGCCCGCAGATGGCGAATCAAATCCAACGCCCCTTCCAGCTCTGGCGCTAGCGTCATCAGGCGGATGTTACGGCCCGCCAGATGGTTAAAACGCTCGAATCCCTCAACGCTTGGCCGTTGCAGGCAGTCGGCTCGCTGCATACCGAGGTGTTTTTCACTGATGTAAGGGCCTTCCATATGGATACCGATGGCTTCGGCCCCGTTCGCTGGCGTTGCCGTGGCAATATAGTCGGCTGCCTCCATTAACGACGTCTCAAGGAAATCATTTGGCATCGTGCCGGAGGTGGGCAGGTAAGAAGTGACACCAGCCTTGACCAAATCGTGGCTCATCCACTTCAGCGACGCCTTATTGCCCTTGTAGCCGAACGAACCCCGCCCCCAACCGTGCACATGGATATCGACAAAGCCGGGCATGATGATCCGCTCGCTATGGTCGATGCAGCTACCGGAAAAGTGGCTGACAAACCCGCTGACTTGCCCTTGCTGCACCAATAGATAACCGGCCTTGATACCGTCGGGGAACACGATCCGGTTGGATTTGATAACTCCGGAGCGCTGGTCATCCATGGCTTCTCTCCAAGACCCGGTCTGCCAGTTCATCGGCCAAGACGGCGCAAAGGCCAGTATAAGCACCGGGATCCAGCAGCTCCGCAATCTCCTGCGCCGTGAAGTTTTCGGCCATGACCGGATCCTGGCTTAGTATTTCACCGTATTCGAGGTGTTCATGGGTGCTGCGCATCGCCATGGTGTAAACCAGCTCATGGGCCGGATCCTTACCCAGCTTATCCACCAGCTTCATCATGATTTTCTCGCTGTTGATCAGCCCGTGCGTCAGCATCACGTTTTCATGCATCCGCTCAGGGTTAATCACCAGCGTGCGCGTCAGCTCCTCCGCACGCAGGATAATCTCGGCCATCAGCTCAATGCTTTCCTGTAGGCTGGCATCAAAGATAAAATAAGCCGAGCTGTCCGCCTCAAACGGCCTTGGACAGACGTAGAGCACCGCCGTCATCACCGAATACAGCTTCTGGGCGTTGGCAATGATGCCCTTTGCCAACTTGGGATTGACCTTCTGCGGCATGGTGCTGCTACCCACGGTGCCTTTGGTGAACGCCTCGGAGACTTCGCCAAACTCCTCGCTGGACGTCTGATAAACCTCTTCGGCAATTTTATGCAGGGTGGTTGCCAGCAAACACAGGTTGCTGATGTACTCGGCGCGGAACACTCTGGCGTTACGTGAAGGCACCAGCATCGAATGCATCCCGAGCTGTTCGGCGACCAGATCCTGCACCGTCCTGCCCGCTTCCCCCGTGGCGTGAAAGGCCCCCACGGCACCGCCCATCATCACGGTGAAGACGCGCTTTTCTGCCTCTTGCATACGCTCCACCGCCGCCAGCAACTCATAAATCCACACGGAAACCTTATAACCATAGGTGATGGGCAAGGCATGTTTGCCATGAGTGCGCCCCGCCATCAGGGTATTTTTATGTGCCTTTGCCAGGCGAGCCAGATTGACCAACGTGTCATCGACAAACTTCATAAGATGACGGTGGAATTTCTGCACGATCAGCAGATGGGCCGTTTGCTGTATGTTTTGGGTCGTCACGCCGTAGTGCACGTACTTGCCGCTTTCTGCATCACAAGCTTTGACCAGCACCTTGATGACAGGAACAAATCCGTGGCCAATCTGACGCATCAAACGGTCGATCTCCGCCAGATCGATCCGCTCCAACTGGCAGTTGGCGGCGATATTTTCTGCCGCAGCAGCAGGGATCATACCGACCTTAGCCTGGGCCATCGCCAGAGCGCCTTCCACGTCTAGCCATGACTGCACCCTGGCTTCATGAGTAAACAGGTCTTTCATACCCTGATGGTCGATGGTTTTACTTTTGGAATCATAAAGTGCGCGCATGCTGTGTTCCTCTTAACGTTGCTGGATGCCAGCAAGATTGTCATCTACCGCGTTACGGACAAACTCGACGTGTGGCCCGAAGACAACGTGAATATGGTTGCTGGAGGGAATAAAGGTCCCCAATGAGCCCGCCTCTTTCAGCAACTCCATGTTCATCAGCTTCTGGTCGCCAAGGTCGATACGCAGCCGCGACACACAGTTTTCTACCCGCTTGATGTTCTGCCTGCCGCCCAGTCCTTCTACGACCAGCTCCGCCACCTTGTCGTACTCTTTGTTATTGAGCAGTGCACTGTCCGCCATCTCTTTCTCGCGGCCTGGCGTTTTGATATCAAACTTGCCAATGGCGTAGCGGAATACGCCATAGAACACCACAAAGTTAATCGCGCCCAGCAGCAGCAGGTTCGGCCAATGGGTGTTTTCGTACATCAGCCCAAAGATGCCGAAGTCAAAGATGGTGCCGCGAATATAGCCAATCGAGACGTCCAACATTTGCAGAGGAATGGTTAACAGGCCGCACAAGATCGCATAGATAACAAAGAGCTGCGGCGCAATAAATAAGAAGGAGAATTCAAGCGGCTCGGTGATATTGCCGAGGAATGCCGTCAGCACCACGGTCAGGATCATCCCTTTGGCGAATTTCTTGTTTTTGAAATAGGCCATGTGGTACATCGCCAGCCCGATAGCCGGGACGCGGAACAACGTGGTCAGCATCTGCGACGACGCCAGGTAGCTGGACAGCGTTGGCATGAACTCATTCCATGCCGGATGGTTAGGCCCCAGTTCAAACAGGATCTTGTTCATGGCGGGAAGAATGCCAACGTAGGTTTGCCCATCAATCAGGTAGGTGCCACCCGCTTCGGTAAAACGCACCGTCGAACTCAGGACATGGTGCAAGCCAAACGGGATCAGCAAACGGTTCAGGGTCATGTAGATCCCGGCACCGATGTTCGGGGCCATCATCACGGTCGAGATACTCCGCATCCCATAGGTAAACACATCCCACACGAATGGGATCAGCAGGCCGACCGGAATGGTGAAGGCAATCGATAGAATGGCGACCGACTTCTTCCCGCTAAAGAAGGCAAAGGCCAGCGGCAGTTGCAGCCGATAGAATCGGTCTGTCACCTTGGCGGCAAGCAAACCGGCAATGATCCCTCCCAGCGCCTCTATTTTCAGCGTGTGGATGCCGAGCACCATGCCCTGCCCGACCAGCGCCATATTCTCCGTCACCAATTGGTCCATCACTTTCAGATGCACGTGCATGGAGATCAGTAAGGTTAGATAGGCGATGACCGAAGCGAAGACCGCAATGCCCTTTTCCTTCTTCGACATGCCATAAGCGACCCCCATGGCGAACAGCAATGGAATATTCTGGAACACCACGCTGCTGATTAATCCCACCGAAGAGAGGATCGCCTTGCAGTAGGCATTGCCCAAAAACGGCAGTTTATCGATCATATACGCCTGGCCCAGCGCGCTACAGATCCCCATTAGCATCCCCACCGGGGCTAACACGGCGATAGGCAATAATAGGGAACGCCCAAACGTCTGTATTTCGTTTTTAAAGTTGGATTTCATTATCTGGCCCCTGGTTTACTTTACCTCTCTATCAAACAATGCCGACGCTCCCGCCATCAAGGCCAAATACTGGCCGATTCAAGGCTCATTTTTTGCCCGTCAAAAAACAGGGCGAAGGCCGAAAACAGGAGCTCACCTGACCACCATACTGCATATGTATGGCTACCAGCCTTCTGGCCTAGCCCTTATCCCCTGTTTTTTGCACAGTCTTCTGCATCTGGCATCGTTGATTTCTGGGTACCGGTGCTATGATCGGCATAACTCAACCCGACAATGAGAGTTGGCTCTTGATCAGATCGCTCAAACCGGATTGAGTTCCTCAATTGAGCTACTATTGTGAAAAGCTATTGAGAGAAAATGAGCCTGGCATATAAGAAGAATTTAGGGGTGATGATATGGATAGCGAGTTTGTTTCTAATAATATAGCCAGCGTTAGCGTATTGGCAGTTTGTATTGTTGCTATTATTGGATTGACTATCTATGACCGTGAAAGAGAAAAGGGGAAATTTGGCGTTATCGTTCACGCTGCTCAATTTATTATTTGGGTATGTATTATTACCATACTCGGTGGCTACGCAGAAATTGCCGTTGCTGCGTATAAAATCTCATTTATTTCATCCCGTACCATCAATTTTTTCTGCACCACTCTCATTTCATTGATTTTGCTTAGAAAACTGTTTTTAATGATCAATCGTCTGGAAAAGAATCAAATCCAAAAAGGGCGAGACATCACGACTACGCACATTATTTCCCGCATATTAAAAGCCACGATTGTCGTTATCATGATACTGCTGTATGGCGAGCATTTTGGCATGAGCGTGTCGGGGTTGGTGACGTTCGGCGGGATTGGCGGCATTGCCATCGGTATGGCCGGGAAGGACATCCTAAGTAACTTTTTCTCTGGCATCATGCTGTACTTTGATCGTCCCTTTTCAATTGGTGACTGGATACGCTCACCGGATAGAAACATCGAGGGTACGGTTGTCGAGGTGGGTTGGCGAATGACCAAGATAACCACCTTCGATCAGCGGCCATTATATGTTCCAAACTCTGTGTTTTCATCGATCAGCGTTGAAAACCCGAGCAGAATGACCAATCGCCGTATCGAAGCCTCTATCGGCCTGCGCTATGAAGATGCGGACAAGATAGCAGGCATTACCCAGGATATATTGGCTATGCTAAAATCGGACGGTAATATCGATCAGAGCAAAACCCTGTTGGTTAATTTTAATTTATTTGGTGATTCATCATTAAATATCATGATTTACTGCTTTACCAAGACAACCGCTTGGGGTGAGTGGCTGACGGTACAACAGGCGGTTTACCTAAAGATCATTGATATCGTCCATCAGCATGGCGCTGACTTTGCTTTCCCAAGCAGCACGCTTTACTTCGACAACCAGAAGAACGAGATACCCGCAGGTAAGGAAGAAGCGAACGACAAATCGCCACCCCGGTCGCTTTCGGACATGCGGTGATTTGTCATTTATTACAGGTGGCCTTCAAGTAGGCAACTTACGGATTTGAGACAGCGGGTACCGGGATCTCCAATCCATAAAGGCGCAGCATGGCTGGCGTATCTTCAACGCCGGCAAAAACATAACGCGCCCGGATTGCCGCATTTTCCGGGATGGTAATATCCGCGTCTCCTGGCACCAATGCGGTTTTTAGCGGTGAAACAAAACCTTCCTTGTCTAACAGCATCAATGATTTACTTTCGTTCAGATTACTCAGGCGTACGATTTTGTCGGTTTTATTGCGTAGGGAAAGAGTCACTTTATATTCTTGAGCCGCAACTTTCTCAATGGAGGAAACCGAGGCGGTGACATTTTTAACCAGATTGTCTTTGTCGGTCACAATGATGGCTCCATCAACGCTGCTACCTGACTGACGGCCATCATCCACGCCATCTTTCAGGCCGCTGAGCGCATCTTTACCTGAAGCAATAACGCCTGAGACCACGCTTTTTACGCTGTCTTTCACCACGGCGGTTTCTTCGGCCCTAACGCCAGGGGTAGTAATCATCACCAAAACCAATGCCAGTACGCTCTTTTTCATCTCATTATCCTGCTTATCATTATCCATTGAAGACAATCTAGCGGAAAAAAACATGGTTGGCATCTTATCTATTGATTTGAGAGGCTTTCTTGCTGTTATTCGGATAAAGTTCACACTCCAGTCTTTTTAATGCTATTTAGCTTATTCTGACCTGCAAAGTGCGGCATTTTCTGCCATTCTTTTGCCTATTCCTCCAAGCCTTAGCCGCGCCTTCGTAGACAGGACAAATAATGGAAGTGTTAACAAAGGATGAAGTGTTATATCACCGGGGAAGTTTGCTGACAGCAGACGGCGTCATGGTCGCCTCATGGGATCTTGAGCAGCAGGAGAGCTTTTCCGGTGATTATTTTAGCCTGGCTGGCTACCGCGGTATCCGCAACGCCGCTGCGGCTCCTTTCAGCGTGGATTATTGTAACGAATCAGTCGTGCACATCATTAATGGCATGGGCGTAACGCTGGGCGATTCCATTATTGGCCTGACCGCGCTTGAGGCGCTGCGCGAGTTTAATTCCAACCTGCACACTATTATCTACCGGCCAGGGCGCGCGCCCCACTATGTCGATCAGCTTTATCATCTGGCGGCAGGCGTGGTGGCGGATTTACGTTGGCTGCCGTGGAAGGCAGAGCATATTCCAGAGCAAGAACTGTGTATCGATGCCGGTAATCAGCTGTTCTGGCCAGCCTTCACCACGTTGCCGATGATTGATTTCTTCCTGCAGGCGCTGGGCGTTGAACCTGCCGCTATTCCTGCCGCGGCGAAAGCCAACCGCTGGATGCAAAAACTGTGTCTGCCGCCATTACCTGAGCGCTGGCAGAATAAGCCCTACGTGCTGTTTTGCCCCACCGCCAGTACGCCGTTACGCAGCATCCCGGCCAGTGCCCATGTGCCATTGGTGAACGCCCTGTGGGAGAAATTTGCCTGCCCGGTGCTGGGGTTCGGCGCGGTAGATCATCCACATTATGTGGATATTCAACCGCTTTCCACCGCTACTGCTGATTTCCTGGCCTGGGTGAAGCATGCCCGCTATGTTCTGACATCGGATACCGCTGCGGTGCATATTGCCGCTGGCTACGATGTCCCAACCACCGCCTTCTTTACCTCAATCGCTCCCGAATTGCGGGTGCGAGACTATCCTTTATGTCAGCCTGTCTATTTTGCCATCCCCGAGCTGAACAACGTGCAGGCCAGCGCCAGAAAGCATGACCTGGAGCAGGTCGAACTAGCCTTTACTACCCTGATGCTAAACGAATTGCCGTGGGCCTGATCCCCGGTCTGGAGAACTACCGATGCTGTTGACCGCAATAAGAAATACCGCGTTTGCCCTGCTGGCTTTGGTCATTACCCAAACCAGCGCTCTCAGTTTCACCCTGGAAGTCGGCGGCAAGATTAAAAACACCACCGACGCCGAGAATAAAACCTATGTCTTTACCGATAAAGAGCTGTTTGCCATGCCGGTCCACAGCATCACGACCACCACTTCGTGGACGCCCAGAGTAAAATTCGATGGCGTATTGCTGGCAGATATTTTGGCTAAAGTGGGTGCCGAAGGCACCATGATGACGCTCTACGCGCTGAACGATTATTATATTGATGTGCCCATCTCGGACGTGGCTAAATACAATATGATCCTGGCTTATAAAATGGGCGGGGAAATGTTAAAGGTGCGCGATTTCGGGCCGCTGTTTCTGATCTATCCCCGCGATGCCGGGGGTGCGGAGCTCAACTCTCCGCTGTATAACTCGCGCTTTATCTGGCAGATCAACAGGATCGTCATTAAATGAAGTTAGTCAGGTTCAAAGACAGTGGCAGATTGGCTATTCCGGCCATTTTTGCCGCCTTATTCCTGCTCGCCTCGACGGTGACGCTGTATTACTACAGTGCCACCTTGTCCAAAAAAGGGCTGTATGCCGTTGCCGGTACGCAGGAAAACTACTCTTGGTCGATCGCCAAGTTCGCCATCAAGCTGGCGGAATTTGAAACCCTGGTGGAACAGCAAAAAAGCACCAATCAGGTGGATATCGATAACCTGAGGCTAAGGTTCGATATTCTCTATTCTCGCTATTCGGTGCTCGCCCGCCCGTCAGAATCGACCCTGCCGCTGTACCACGAACCTGGATATCCCGAGCTCGTTGAACGGATGCGCGAAGAAATAACTCAGCTGGATCAGTTGGTCAACAGCCCTCAGGTAGATCTGGGGCTGATTTCGCAGGCCATGCAACAGATCAAACCCTCCGCGATTATGATGGCCAACCTGGCGGACCACGCTGAAGTGAAGCAGCGTACCGGGGCTTACGAAGATTTTATCGAGAAAAGGCACATCATCTTTTATGGCCTGGTGATCATCATGTTCTCGGTGATCGCGCTGATTGCCATCACGCTGATCGTCATCCGCCAGCAGCGTCAAACCATCAGCCAACAGTCGAAGGCCATTCGCGCAGAGCAAAAGGCTATCCGCACCAAAAACGCCTTCCTCGGGGCCATCGGGCATGAACTTCGCACCTCGCTGCAAAGCATTATGTCCGCCATTGATGTGCTGACCAATACCCGCGTATCCCATGAGCACAAGGATACCTTCCACCGGTTGGAAACTGCCGCCGAGCAGATAGAAAGCCAGATGAAGGATCTCACCGATTATGCACGCCTGGACAGCGGCATGATGGAGCTGCGCATTGTTCCCTTTAATGCCCAACAGGTGATCGACGAAACGACGGATGAAATCGCCATGCTGACCCATAAACCAGGGGTCAAACTGGTACGTGAAGTGGAGTTTACCCATGCGCAGGTCTATTCCGACCCGCAGCGGCTAAGGCAAATCGTGGTTAACCTGCTGACCAACGCCTTTAAATATACCGAAAGCGGTACCATCACGCTGCACAGCTGCCTGCGTAGCCAACCTGCGGGGAGTTCGTTAATCATTGAAGTTACGGATACTGGCATCGGTATCGACAATGCCCTGCTACCGCAGATTTTTGAGCCCTTTACCCAACTCGATCAGTCAAATACTCGCCAATACAGCGGGGTTGGCATGGGGTTGGCGATCGTCCACGGCCTGGTTGAATTGCTCGATGGCACGATCACGGTGTACAGCGAAGTAGGAGAAGGCAGCACCTTTATCGTCAGCATCCCCGTTGAGATCAGTGAAGAACAGTTGCCAGAGCAAAGCCCACGCCCGGTAGCGACGCTGTTGAAAAAAGAGCAGCACATCCTGGTGGTGGACGACAATCCTGCCGCAGGCATGGCCTTTATCGCCCTGCTCGACAAATTGGGCTATCAATATGAGCTGTGTGACTCGTCGGAACGTGCGCTGCAAAAGCTGTTGCGGCGGCCTTACGATGCCTTGCTGCTCGATCTGCAAATGCCCGGCATCGATGGTGTGGCAGTGGCACAACAGCTGCGTGACCAGCGTGGCCCGAACCGTAATATCCCGATTATCGGTATCAGCGCCTATACGCCGGAGCTGCTGCCTAGCGAGCAACGCGCCATGTTTGACGATTATCTGATGAAACCGGTACGCATGGAGGCGCTATCCACCTCACTCACGTCGCTGTTTGTCGCTACAGATTAAAGCACCGTTGCAGTGCGGCTTCGATCACATGGAGCCGCACCGGCTTTTCATACGGGCCTAGCACGTCATAATCGCGCATCGCTCTGGCAATCTCTGACTCACGCAAATCGGTGCCCAACTGGCCGGTCAGCACCAGGATCGGCGCATCTGCATGATCGGAAGTGCGAATGGTTTCAATGCATCTCTGCGCCGTCTCATGGCCTATCAACCAATCCACCACGTAGCCATCAAACGGGTTTTTGGCCAGCGCCTGGCAGAAACTGCTGACGTCATAGAAAGCCACGGCGTTGAATCCTTGACTATTGAGATACTTGGTTAGCTCATCAGCGGCCTGATGTGCATCATCCAATACCGCAATGCTCAGGCGATCGTCTTCGATATGGCCGGGACGGATCTCGATCAGTTCGACAACAAAACGCTTGCCCTGTGGAGCCTCGCTGGCTCGATAAACGATCCACTGCCCATCCTGCTGCAAGCCAACAAATTCGGCCTGCTTGCTGCCCAATAGCTCGCTGCTAATGTGCGCCACACAAGGTAACGCCACCCCGGCCACAGAAAAGATGGCATCCTGTGCCACAGTGGACCCAACAGGCTCGCTTTCGGGGAGAATGTCGACGATGGACGCCGGCGTTTCTCCCAAGGCCAGTGCCACGCTGTTGATTTGTTCCAGCGTCCATGGGCTCTGGCCTTTCAGCTTGCGGTGAGCATGGGAAAAACTCAGATCCAAAATGCGGCTGAGCTCCTTGGCATGTTGTCGCTTGCCGATCCCATGCTGCAAAAAGAGTTCCCTGACCTTGCCTGCAATCGACTGCGAATCGAATTTTTGATGATTGTTAAACATTTTATCCTTCGATATATCTCGCTGATTTTTCAGTCGCTTTGACACCCATACGTACAAAAACGTTATCGAAATCTCGCATACTATACAATCTTAGCCTAATAGCTTGCTTGACATACCATCTTTTATGGTCAAACATGGTATCAGAAGTGATGTATTATAAAAACGATAGTAAAACGATAAGTCAGTAATAACCATACCGACACCAGGGAAATTATAAGCCGGCCACAACACCTGATTAAAGTATCGACAGGGAGTTGCAAGCTGAGCAAGTTTAACCGCAGAGTTAATTGCTTCACCCCTCGTTAAGCCGGGGCCCGCAAGGGTTCCGGTTTTTTATTTGCCCAAAACCCAATGAAAAGGCCGGAGAACACTCCCCGGCCCGTCAGCATGGCCAACCTCGATCGGCAGATTACCCTCCAGCGTTGGCATCTTCCTCAGCCTGGCGAATGATGGCTTTGGCCATCCACTGGGTCACATCTTGAATATCATCGAGCTCTAAACCCCAAATGTCCTTCAGCACCAGGAACACCTCGGAACCATAAATCAGCGAAAAGGCGTGGATCACGCGTTGCAGGGCTTCAGCAGGGAGTTTGTTCTGCAAGGGCTCCACCGCCAGCTTCAACAGCCGCTTGCGATTGCCACGCACAAACTTTTCGCCGGGCGTCGCGTTAGCCCATTGCTGGAGCGATAGTTGTAACGCCGCACGTAGCGCGCCTTCATGCTGCTCCATCTGCGGATAGGCAAACGCCAACAGTTGATGAATGCGCTTGAGCGCATCGTTATCCTGCGGTTGCCATTCAAGGATCGGCCCCAGGCTTTTCGCCACAACGGCGGAGATCAGGGCGCTTTGGGTGGGGAAATAGCGATAAGCGGTGGCGCGGGAGACCTGCGCATGCGCCGCTAGCTCTGTAATCGAAGGGAAGACACCACCATCGTAGAGCTCCATCGCACAGGCCAGCAGCAAGCTGCGGGTTTTGGCACGAGTATGTGTCAAAGATTCATCCCGCGGAGCGGGAAATGCGGATATTGGCACGTTTTCCTCGAACTTCCTCGTATCTTCCAGCCTTGGAGTCAATACGATAGACAGCCTCACCGACAGATCCTGGCCCATCGGCAGCGTAAAAAATCATAGCTAAGATAGCCAAAAACGGGACACAAGTCTCACTTTAAACAAATTAATGCTTGCAAAAATGATACGGCAGTCTCATTATGACCAACAAATAAACGATAGTACCTTATTGTCCGACACCAGGGTTCACAACCTACAATAAAAAATAGCATTAAAATCAATTTGTTCAGACTTTTGTCTGAACCTTTTTCAGGAACAGATGATGAGCAGCACCCCAGGTTTTGTCTATATTGCTACCACAGCAGATACTAAAGGACAAGAACTGGAATATGTCCGTCATCTGATCACCAATCTCGATTTACCCGTCATCACCCTCGATCTCTCCACTTCCGGTAAGCCTTCTCTGTATCACGCGGACGTTTCTGCACATGAGATCGCGGGTTACCATCCGGAAGGTGAACAAGCCGTTTTTTGTGCTAATCGCGGGCAGGCGATTGCGGCCATGGCTATCGCTTTTGAGCGCTTCATGCTCTCACGCCGTGATATTGCTGCACTACTCGGTTTGGGCGGGTCTGGTGGCACCGCAATCATCACGCCCGCCATGCAACAGTTGCCCATCGGCCTGCCAAAACTGATGGTATCGAGTATGGCTGCGGGTGATGTCGCCGGCTATGTCGGCTCCAGCGATATTGCCATGCTGTATTCCGTCACCGATATCGCCGGGCTAAATCGCATTTCACGCAAGGTATTGAGCAATGCCGCCAACCAGATAGCCGGGGCCATCCGCTTTCATATCGATGATGATGCCGACAGCAAACCCGCCACCGGCCTGACCATGTTTGGCGTCACTACGCCTTGTATCAAGGCCGTGACCAGCGCCATTGAGCACGACTGGGATTGCCTGGTGTTTCACGCTACCGGCAGTGGTGGCCAGGCTATGGAAAAGCTGATCGACAGCCGCTTGCTCAACGCCGTATTGGATCTGACCACCACCGAGGTGTGCGACTATCTGTTTGATGGCGTGTTGGCCTGCAACGAAGATCGCTTTGGGGCCATTGCCCGCACTGAGATCCCTGGTGTGATGTCATGCGGAGGGCTGGATATGATCAACTTCGGTCACCCGAAAACCATTCCGGCCCGCTACGCCAATCGTCAATTTTATTGCCACAACAGCCAGGTAACGCTGATGCGCACCACGGCGCAGGAGAATACCCAGTTGGGGCGATGGATTGGCAGCAAGCTGAACGCCTGTGCCGGGGAGGTATGCTTTGTAGTACCGCTGGGGGGCTTTTCAACCTTGGATGCGCCAGGGCAGCCCTTCTGGGATCCACAGGCGCTGGGCGCTTTTGTTCACTCGCTGGAACGGACGCTGGTACAGACCGCAAAACGCCGGTTGCTCAAAGTGCCGTACCATATCAACGATCCCCTGTTCGCCGCGGTTATTATCGAACAATTTAATGCCATTGCTGCTACGTCTAAATAATCCTGTCAGAAAATAAAATAAAAAAAGCCGGGCAAATAACCCGGCATTTTTATTTTGACAGCAATGTTAATTATTCAGCAGCAGGGACATGATCGCGCATTTTTTTCATATGCTCCATCATCTTCTGCTCACGTTTCTGATAATTCTCATTGTATTGTTTTTTCTGCTCTGGCGTTAGCAGGTTATACATTTTGTTTTCCGCTTTGGCGCGTTCCAGCATGTGCTCAGATTGCGCTTTACCGATCGCATCGATCTGGGCTTTTGCCTTGGCTTCGTCGAAGCTTTCCGAAGCGATCATGCTGTGCAGTGCCTGGCGCTCGTCTTTAGCACCCGGGCCGCGTTTTTGATGCGACTCTTTCATGATATCGCGCATCTGCTGGCGCTGCTCTTTGGTCAGGTTCAAGCCAGCAAAAGGACTGTCTCTTTTTGCGTCTTTATAGTGCATCATTTTCACCGGGGCGGCGGTTGTGGCCGATGCGGTTGCCGGGGCGGTAGTTGCGTCGGCTGCGAAGGCGGCAGAAGCAGAACCCAGGGCTAACGTTGAAGCGACAAATAAAGCAGTCAGTTTACGCATAATTATTTCCTTAAAAGTTATTCTTCATCAGGAGCGCTGTACGTTAACAGGCTCACTATCTCGTCGTCGGAAATAATAGTATGCGTATGAATATATAGTAATGCGATGGAGTGTAAATTTTTTAAAATCAAAAATGGTAATATTCGTCAATTATGAATAAATTATGGAGAAGGCGTCTGTTATTTGGAAGATTACATTGCCCAAGCGTAATTATTAGTGTGGCTTTTGTCCACCTCCAGCCAGGGATTAATTTAGCATCCCTAGCCACAACCCTGGCTCAACGAAGCCAAAAACTGATTTTCGCACACTGCGCGGTTCTCTTTTACACTCTATACAGACGTCGTTCACGCGATCCCCATCGTCTTTCAGGTTGCAGCGTAGGGTCCGGCTGTCCCTTTTTGAGGAATGAACATGTTCGCAGACCAAGGCCCGATACTCCTAAACACTCATTTTGGCACCAGCAGCCCTTACTGGCATCTGGCGTTTGACAGTAATGCCCTGCAGTTGACGGCAATCAAAGGCAAAACACACCTTGCCGTGGCCCTCGACGAAATGCAGGCAGCGAAAATCCGCCGTCTGAGCGGGGTCACCGCCAGCCTGGATCTGACCATTCTGCTCAGCGGCCAACCCATCCACCTGCATTTGGTCGGCCGCCGGGTCAATAAATTAGAGTGGGCGGGTACCGCCTCTGCCTATACCGATACCGAGGCCGTGGCACGTGATTTGGTGCACGGCCTATCGTTTGCCGAACAGGTGGTGTCAGAAGCTAATTCCGTCATTGTCATCGTTGACCAACACGGCCGCGTCCAGCGCTTTAACCGCCTGAGCGAAGAGTATACCGGCCTGCAGGAACAGGATGTGATCGGCAAAAACGTCTTCAAGATGTTTATGAGCCCCGAAGAGGCCGCTGCATCCCGGCGCAATATTGCCACCTTCTTTCGCAACGGGGCCTCCTATGAGGTGGAGCGCTGGATCAAAACGGTCAAAGGCGAGCGGTTATTCCTGTTCCGCAACAAGTTCGTCCACAGCGGCAGCGGCAAAAAAGAGGTGTTCCTGATCTGTTCCGGCACGGATATCACCGAAGAACGCCGCGCCCAGGAACGCCTGCGGCTATTGGCCAATACCGATACCATCACCGGCCTGCCAAACCGCAACGCCATTCAGGATGATATTAACCGGGCGATTAGCGAACGCGGTGACAGCCACATTGGGCTGGTCTATCTCGATCTGGATAACTTCAAAAAAGTGAACGACGCCTATGGGCATATGTTTGGCGATCGCTTGTTGATCGAGGTGTCCCACGCCATTCTCAGTTGCCTGGATCATGGAGAAAAACTTGCCCGTCTGGGAGGCGATGAATTTCTGGTGCTGGTTACCCAGGCCGACCGGATCATGCTGCAAGAGCTGGCACAGCGCATTATCGATCGCTTGCAAATGCCCTTCCGCATCGGCCTGATCGAGGTCTACACCGGCTGTTCGATTGGCATTGCCCTGTGCCCGCAACATGGCCACGATCTGGACAGCCTGATCCGCAGCGCCGATACCGCCATGTACGTTGCCAAGGAACACGGCAAACGCACCTTTATCGTCTTCTCGCCGGAAATGAACCGCCGCGTTGCCGAATACATGTGGCTGGATACCAATCTGCGTAAGGGGCTGGAACAGGAGCAACTGGTGGTGTATTACCAACCCAAGATCACAACGCTCAACGGCGCCGTGCACAGCGTAGAGGCGCTGGTCCGCTGGGATTCGCCGGAGCGCGGGCTGATCCCACCATTACAGTTTATCTCCTACGCCGAAGAGTCCGGGCTGATTGCCCCACTTGGCCGCTGGGTGCTGCAAACCGCCGCTAAACAGGCAGCCATTTGGCAACAGCAAGGGCTGAATCTGCGCATCGCGGTTAACCTTTCCGCCAGGCAGTTAGTGGATGACAGCGTGGTAAACGATCTGGTTGAGGTACTGCGAGAAAATCAACTTTCTCACTGCACGCTGGATTTTGAACTGACCGAAAGCAGCCTGATAGAAGATGAAAACCGGGCGCGTGAGGTGATCGCCCGACTACGGGCCTTGGGTGCACAGGTACATCTGGATGATTTTGGCACCGGCTACTCCTCTCTGGCCCAGTTGGCACGTATCCCGCTGGACGCCATCAAGCTGGATCAAAGCTTTGTTCGCGGCGTCAATCTGGCCCCGGTATCACAATCACTGATACGCGCCATCGTCGCGGTCGCCGCAGCGCTACAGTTCAAGGTGATTGCCGAAGGGGTTGAGACAGACAGTGAAAATCGCTTCCTGGACTGCGTAGGAGTCGATGAAAAACAAGGATTCCTGTTCGCCCGGCCGATGCTGCCCGAGCAATTGGAACAGTGGCTGAAAACCTATAGCCCGCAATCACCAAAGTGATGCGGGCGGGAATTAACGCTTAGCCAGCGTGACGCTGATTAAGCGTGTGCCGATCCTGCAAGATCACCAACCGCTCAATGTACAGGCGATCCTTCTCCTCGATGGTAAAGGCCGAATGCACCCAATCCTCGGTAATATCCATCAGCTCGGAGCGGGTTAACTGCAATACCCGCTGACGCGCGCGCAACATGGCACGCATACCGTTCAGCTTGGGCCTGATGGTGTCGATAAAGGTACGAGTCGCCATATAGGCATCCCCCGGTTGAAACAGCTTATCCACCAGCCCATAGCTTTCGAACCATTCGGCAGTATGAGATTCCCCACTCCAGATCAGTTCTTCTGCCAAGCGCATGCCTGCCTTGCGGGCTACCAGTGAATAACCCCCCATACCGGGAAACAGATTGAAGGCGATTTCTGGGAATCCCATCCGCACATTGTTCTGCGCCAAAACAAAATGGTGCGCCAATGCCGCCTCAAAACCGCCCCCTAGCGCGCTGCCCTCCACCATGGCAATGCTGATGGCTCCGGTATCAAAGCCTCGTGCTGCGGCATGCACACAGTCGATACAGGCCCGGGCATACGCCATCATCGCCTCACGCTTGCGGTTTTTGATCGCTTCGGCAAAAAAGCTCAGATCCCCGCCGACGTTAAACATGTTTTGCACCAGCGAGCCGGTGACCCAAAAGTCGAACTGCAACGTCGACTCTTTCGCCGCCTGCGCCAGCGTCATGATGTCTTCGATCAGTGCCTGATTGAAGCAAGGGCGCGGCTCTGCACGCATTAGCATCCACATAATGTGGCGATCTTCCTCGTAATAAGCGGAAAGTTGCGACAGGTTGCCCGCTTCGGTAAATGGGCGACAGGTGGGATGATTGAATAATTTCATAAGACCTTCCATTTTATCTATTGATTCAGGAGATAACCGTTCCAGCCCCTACGGCTGCAGTAGGCGCAAACCGGGTAAAAAAGCGCGCGCCATAAGATGAGTAAAAGCCTTCCTGGCGCTGAGATAGATAAAATTGCAGGGATCCGGCAGAAAAACAGACGTGTGGTGAAGAGGACAAAATCGAACGTTCTTGCTCGCAGCGGTTGGTAGGAGCCATCATCAGAATTAACCCAATCTCGTCCATTAGCGACCAAATCGAGGGCATATTTGGCTATAATCAAGCACATGCCCATTGATTTACCTGAAGGATACCGTGACGTAATGCAGAATAAAGCCGCTCCAGAGCAGCCTGAGGCCATTGAGAAACCGACGATCGCCATCAAAACCGGCAACCAAAAACTGGATAAAGGCCTTTCGGGGTTCGCTCGCCTGATAGAGCGCGTTAAAGCCTGGCCCACCATCGCTCACCTGCTGCGAGCCACCGAACGCTTCAACGACCGTCTTGGCAGCCAGTTTGGCGCCGCCATTACTTACTTCTCGTTTCTCTCTCTGATCCCGATCCTGATGGTGTCGTTTGCCGCCGTGGGCTTTGTGCTGGCATCTAACCCGGATTTGCTGGCCGAATTGATCAACAAGATCGTCAATAGCATCAGCGATCCCACGTTGGCCAGTACCTTGAAGAACACGGTGAACACCGCCATTCAGCAACGTACCACCGTCGGCCTGACCGGCCTGGCGCTGGCGCTGTACTCCGGCATCAGTTGGATGGGTAACCTGCGTGAGGCGATCCGCGCCCAGTCCCGTGACGTTTGGGAACGTAATCCGCAGGATCAGGAGAAAATCTATTTTCGCTACACCCGCGATTTTATTTCATTAACCGGCCTGGTGGTGGCACTGATCGTCACGCTGTCGTTAACCTCGATTGCGGGTTCTGCCCAGGCGGCCATCGTGCATGCGTTGGGGCTGGATGGCATTGAATGGCTACGGCCGGCGATGACGCTGATCGCGCTGTCGATCTCCATCTTTGCCAACTACCTGCTGTTTCTGTGGATCTTCTGGATGCTGCCGCGCCATAAGCCGAAGAAAAAAGCGCTGCTGCGCGGTACGCTAATCGCCGCAATTGGCTTTGAGGCGATCAAGTTTGTGATGACCATGACGCTGCCGCAGGTCGCCAAATCGCCTTCCGGTGCCGCCTTTGGCTCGGTGATCGGGCTGATGGCGTTCTTCTACTTTTTTGCCCGCCTGACGCTGTTTTGCGCCGCCTGGATCGCCACGGCACAGTATAAAGAGGACAAAACCCTGCCGCAGGGCAAGTGAATATCCGCCATCAGCATTGCATTCATGCCAGTCGCAAGGTTGCGACTGGTTTTTTATTTCGATAATCAAACCAAAAAGCAGTCAATAGCTCTAAAACCAGACTAACCAACCGGCCAAAACCAGCATAACAAACTACCCTATAACTTTTCTTTGCACCTTTTCCAGTCATTCTCTCTGCTTATAGCTCACTTCACCACGTTAACGACCATAGAACATCAACTCGTTAAAACATTAGTCTTTTTAACAGTTTATTTGCCAGATAGTACAAAATCTCCCCGTTGAAAAGCCATTTTGCTATGACTAAGATGAATTTTTCCCTAGTCAAAATATAAGAAATAACTATGCAAGCCACCATCGCAACCCCCTTGGACGCCGATGCCGCGTCCACACCGGTTAACTCCCGGGGAAAAGTCATCGTCGCCTCTCTGGTCGGTACCGCCATCGAGTTCTTTGATTTCTATATTTATGCCACCGCTGCGGTGATCGTGTTCCCGCATATCTTCTTCCCACAGGGCGATCCTGCCGCCGCCACGCTGCAATCGCTGGCCACCTTCGCCATCGCCTTTGTGGCGCGGCCAATCGGTTCTGCGCTGTTCGGCCACTTCGGCGATCGCGTCGGGCGGAAGGTGACTTTGGTGGCTTCACTGCTGACCATGGGGATTTCCACCGTGCTGATCGGCCTGCTGCCAAGCTATGCAACCATTGGCATCTTTGCACCGATCCTGCTGGCGCTGGCACGCTTTGGCCAAGGCCTGGGTTTGGGTGGCGAATGGGGAGGTGCCGCGTTGCTGGCCACCGAGAATGCGCCTGCCAACAAGCGGGCGCTGTACGGCTCGTTCCCACAGTTAGGGGCACCGATAGGCTTCTTCTTCGCCAACGGCACCTTCCTGCTGCTCTCCTGGTTGCTGACTGACGAACAGTTCATGACCTGGGGCTGGCGCGTACCGTTTATCCTCTCTGCCGCGCTGGTGCTGGTGGGTCTGTATGTGCGTATTTCGCTGCACGAGACTCCGGTTTTTGCCAAGGTGGCCAAAGCGGGCAAACAGGTAAAGGTCCCGCTCGGGACGCTGCTGAGCAAGCACAAAAAGGCCACCATCCTGGGTACCTTCATCATGCTGGCTACCTATACGCTGTTCTACCTGATGACCGTTTACTCCATGACCTACGGCACGGCCGCAGAGCCGCTGGGGCTGGGCTATTCGCGTAACAGCTTCCTGTGGATGCTGATGGTGGCAGTGATTGGGTTTGGCGTGATGGTGCCGATCGCCGGTTTGCTGGCCGATGCCTTTGGCCGCCGCAAGACCATGATTGTCATCACCCTGTTGATGATCGGCTTTGCCTTCCTGTTCCCGAGCATGCTGGGTTCCGGCAATCAGCTGTTGGTAATGGCTTTCCTGCTGCTTGGGCTGAGCATTATGGGCCTGACCTTTGGCCCGATGGGCGCACTGCTGCCTGAACTGTTCCCAACCGAAGTGCGCTACACCGGGGCCTCGTTCTCGTATAACGTGGCCTCGATCCTGGGGGCTTCGGTAGCGCCTTATATTGCGACCTGGTTAGCTAACAACTACGGGCTGTTCTACGTTGGTATGTACCTGGCGGCCATGGCCAGCCTGACGCTGATCGCGCTGTTGCTGATGAAAGAAACCCGCCACACGTCGCTGTAATCCTCTCCCGGCCCCCTACCTATGGGGGCCTGTTTGTCTGTTGTCACAAATCCCGGCTATGCTATCCCCCCATTTGCTGAGGAAACCCGCCCATGTCGTTGCGCCGTTGGCTCTGTTTGTCTGTTACGTTGCTGATTATTATCGCCATTGCCGCCTATTTCTGGCTGAAACCGGCCCACCCGGATGTACTGTGGCATATCGTCAACCAGCAATGCCTGCCAAATCAGCAACAAAACCATAATCCGGCCCCCTGCGCACAGGTAGATGAGCAGGCCGGGTTCGTAGTGCTGAAAGACCGCAATGGGCCCTTGCAATACCTGTTGATGCCAACGGTCAAAATCACCGGCATTGAAAGCCCGCAGATATTACAGCCCGACACCGCCAACTTCTTCGCCTTAGCCTGGCAGGCCCGGCATTTTATGGCAGATAAACTCGGTAAACCGATCGACGATGCCGTCATCTCACTGGCGATCAACTCTGAATACGGCCGTACGCAAAATCAGCTGCATATTCATATCTCCTGCCTGCAACCGGCGGTAAAAATCCGGCTGGCGCAGCTGCAAGGGGATTTCAGCGAAAGCTGGCAGCCGCTACCCGGTGGATTGCTGGGGCATGATTATTTGGCTCGCCGCGCCAGCGCTGCTGAACTCAAGCAGCTTGGGGCATTCCGTTTGCTGGCTCAGGGCGTTGAGGGCGCACGTGAAAGCATGGGGAGCTACGGCATGGCGATGACGGCCTTGCCGGGAGGGGATTTCCTGCTGTTGGCTGTGAAACGTAACCTATGGCAGCTGAATCTGGCCTCCGCCGAAGAGATCCAGGATCACAGCTGCCAGGTACTACAGTAATCTTGGGTCACTTCTTGTTCTTCATCTGCTGCAGGATCTTGCCACACTGGTTTTCTTCGCCACCGTCACTCGGTGAAACCAGGGCCAGCAATGCCGCTGCCGGAGCAACGACAACGCCCAACGCCACAGCAGCCACCCCGCGGGCAATCAACGGCCCGGCCTTCACGCCCGCGTCCGGTTTTTTGAACGTCCCTTTGACATACAGCGGCGAACGCAGGGTCAGCACCCGCATCCCTTTGCTCTCCGGGTCGATGGACAGATCCAGCCGCTCGGTGGCGAAATTGATGTTGCCGGTGATGTTGATAATGGCGTTTTCCGTATCAAACACGAACAGCCGCGGCGTCGCCAACCCGCTGCGAATGCCGACATCCGCCGCCGCACAGTTGATCCCCACCTCGTCATCGCCAAACAGTTGAGCTACCAGGTAGTTGCCTACGTTCAGGCCCAGAATTTCCATCAGGCTGCGGCTGATCACGCCGTCATTGATCAGCAGGCGCAGGTCGCCGCTGCTGGTTGCCAGCAAGTCGGCTACCGAGTTGCCGCTGCCTGTCAATTTAGCATCGCCGTTCAATTCTCCCAGGCTACGCTTCATCGACTCCACGTTCGGCAGCAGCTGTTTCAGCTGGAACTTACGCGCATGCATATCCACCCGGCCCTGCATCGGGCTCTTGCTACCATCAAGACGGACGGTGGCATTCAGGTTCCCCCCGGCCACGCCGAAGCGCAGCGGGTCCATCAGGATCACCGCGTTATCCAGCTTAAGGTGGGTATTCAGATCGCTCAGCGGCAGCGAACTGCCATGCTCAATGCGTTTGGCGGTAAATTTGACGTCGGCATCCATTACCCCCCAGCTTTTGGTTTCGAACTTCTCAACCGGCAGCACTTTATCGCTCGGCTGGCGGGTCTTCTCGCCGCGATTGGCTTTCTGCTGATTGGAGTCCGCACCGATTAATGGCGCAAGATCGGCAAAACGCAGCTGTTTGGAAAGCACTTCACCACTCAACTTGGGCCGAGGGTGGCTCGCAACGTACTTCAAATCCCCATGGATATCGCTGTCACCGATCTTGCCGTCAAAGCCCTGATACTGGAATACCGCACCGCCCGGTTGATGCAGCTGGGCGATCAGATGACCATCGGTAGAATAAGGAGGGGTATTCGGTAACAACACGCCGGTCAGCGCATACAGGTTTCCCAGGCTGTCACCGGAGAATTTCAGCCGTAGATCCAGACCGCCAAGGTTCAGCGGATCGGATAACGTCCCCGCGACCTGCACTCTGGTATTGCCGGAACGGACATCGGCCTGCAGTGGGAACGGTATATCAGCGCTTTGCAGTGACAGCATGCCACCCATCTTGCCGCTGCCTGACAGCGCTTCACCGTGGTATTTTCCTTTAACCTTCCAGCCGAAAACATAATCCGGCGTCGTCACTTTATCCCCCGGCTGTTTACCCGCAACTTCACTAAAGGGCAGAGGCTTGCCAAGCGGGTCGATCAACGCCTGGAAGTCGGCCTTGAGCGTGGCGTCTTTAAAATCAATCTGGCCGCGATCGAACACGATATCGTGAATGCTGACCGACCAGTTTGACTGTGGTTGGTTGGGGTCTTTATCGGCGCTGTTGGCCAGGTTGAAGGTCCAGTTATTGTCACCGTTCGCCAGGCGCTGTAGCGAGGCATTTGGCTGCTTCAACCAGATACGCGGGATCAGTACCTCTTTGCCCAGCAGCGCCAATGGCGCGATCGAGGCATCGACACGTTGCAGTGTGACCATCTCGTCGCCCGGTATTTTGGCCGGGTTGCCCAGCATAATATCTTCGGCGTGGATATGAGGCCACGGTACCCAGGCATGCCAGCCCCCCTCATCCTGGTGACGTTCCCAGTTAACGCCCAGATCGCCACGAATAGCAAACGGGCGCTGCAGCTCGGCAGAGACTTTGCTATTGATGGTGGGTTTGAGACGGTTCCAATCGAAGGTGGCAATGAACACCACCAAAACCACGACGATCAGCAGTACGATGCCGCCAATCCAGCTAAACGTTTTGCCTGTTCTTGTCATAACGGTTCCCTCGAGGCGATAGCAGACTGCTCAAATTGATAAGCAGCCTTACTGAAAGCCTAGTAGAGGATAGGCTAGAGTTCACGCTTTGGGAACTAATGGATCAGGGAGTAGGGGCAATAAACCGCATAGGCAGGGTTTTAAGCTGGTCAAAATGTGCAGGGCGGCTAAGGTAATACCCTTGGGCGGCAAACGCGCCAGAGCGCTGTACCAGTCGCCATTCCTGCTCTGTTTCTACCCCTTCGACAATCACCCCGTCGCTGTGCTGGCTCATCAGGCGCACGAGAGTAAAAAACAGCTGGATGCCCTCATCGCTCTGCTTGAGCAACATAAACAGCTCGCGCGCCACCTTGATATACTGATAACGCCAACTGCTGACCGCGGAGAAATTCGCCAGCCCGCTACCGAAATCATCCAGCCACAGGCGCTCCGCCCCGGGGATATGCTGCAGCGGCCCATTCAACGCCCTGTCTGCCTGCTCCACCAGCTCAAAACGCAGGTAAGGCATGACGCTGATTTGCCGCTGCATCGCCGGATGCAGTTGCAGTGCCTGCAATGCCTTACCGTCGATATTGATGGAGACCATTAGCGCATGACGGGTAAACAGGGGCTGCCATTGCTGCAGTAAATCGAGCTGTTCCTGAATGACCGCCAGGCGCTGGCGTAGCCCCAGTGCAGCAAAGTAATGTTCTGGGGATACCGGCTTGCCCGGTGACGCCGGATGATGTACCGCCGTGAGCAACTCCACCGCCAGCAGTTTGCCGCAGGTGCGGTAAATGGGTTGAAAAGTATACAAACGCCGACACTGCCGCCAGTAATGGAAGACCTTGGCACGCTGCCAGGCGGCAAACAATGGCGTCAGTAAACCAGAGATCATGTTGGTTATCATCGGTACTATCGCCATTAGGGAATGGGAACGATAACGTTGCCGGAAATTTGTCGATCTTGTTATCGGCAACGCACAATAAAACTTTAAGCTTGGGTAAAAGGTCCCTACATTAAGCCATTACCTACATGCAACGTTTCTATAACAAGAGGAAATTTTAATGCCCTACGTAAATATCAAAATTACCCGCGAGGGTGCAACCGCGGAGCAGAAAAAACAGCTAATCGCAGGCGTAACCCAACTGTTGGTCGATACGCTCGGCAAAAACCCCGCCACTACCGTGGTGGTGATCGATGAAGTGGAAACCGATAACTGGGGGATTGGTGGTCAATGCGTCACCGATCTGCGCGCGGCAGCCAAGTAGTTTTTCTTCCTCAGCGGCGGGAAACCACGCGTTTCCCGATCGCGATCATAAACTAATTAAAACGCTGTTTTATTCCTATTGACTCATTTCGCCCTTGCGTTGAGACTGGACGTATTCGCAGCAACCAGACTCATTATCAAGCCAGGGATTATCATGAACAGCAAAAACCTCGCCGTGATCGGCGAATGCATGATCGAACTGTCGCAGAAAGGCGCCGATCTCAGCCGTGGATTCGGTGGCGACACTCTCAACACTGCCGTCTATATCGCCCGCCAGGTGCCGCAACAGGCTCTGAACGTGCATTATGTCACCGCACTGGGCACCGACAGCTTCAGCCGGGAAATGCTGCAAACCTGGCAGCAGGAGCAGGTGAAAACCGATCTGATCCAGCAATTGGACAACAAGCTGCCGGGGCTGTACGTGATCGAAACCGACGATACCGGCGAGCGCACCTTCTATTATTGGCGTAACGATGCTGCCGCCCGCTACTGGCTGGATGGCCCGCAGGCAGAGAGCCTGTGCGCGCAGCTGGCGCAGTTTGATTACCTGTATCTGAGCGGTATCAGCGTGGCGATCCTCAACCCTGCCAGCCGGGCCAAATTGCTGACCCTGCTGCGCCAATGCCGGGCCAACGGCGGCAAAGTGATCTTCGATAACAACTATCGGCCACGGCTGTGGCAAAGCCAGCAAGAGACTCAGCAGGCCTATCGCGAGATCCTGGCCTGTACCGACATCGCTTTCCTGACGCTGGATGATGAAGATTTACTGTGGGGTAAACAGCCGGTTGAGCAGGTGGTGAGCCGTACCCGCGACTTTGGCGTAAGTGAGATTGTGATTAAGCGTGGCGCAGATTCCTGCCTGGTCTTCTGTGCCAATGGGGAAACCCACGATGTACCAGCAGTCAAACTGCCAAAAGAGAAAGTGATTGATACCACCGCCGCCGGGGACTCCTTCAGCGCGGGCTATCTGGCTGTACGCCTGACCGGCGGTGATGCAGTTAGCGCGGCCAAGCGTGGTCACCTGACCGCCAGCACGGTGATCCAGTATCGCGGGGCCATTATCCCACGCGAGGCGATGCCGCAGTAATTTCCGTCGTCTAGATAGGCGAAAGGCCAGCAACGATGCTGGCCTTTTTAGTTGGCCCGATAAATCGGGCCGCTACAATCTTGGTGCTTAACCAGCTACTGCGATACGTTTCATATCGGTCATATAGCCACGCAGTTTGCGGCCAACGGATTCGATTGGGTGGTTACGCACCGCTTCGTTCACGTCACGCAGCTGCGCGTTGTCAACGGTGGTACCAGCAACAGATTTACCCAGATCGCCCACCTGCAGAGTGGTCATGAACTCTTTCAGCAACGGTACCGCCGCATAAGAGAACAGGTAGTTACCGTATTCTGCGGTATCGGAGATCACCACGTTCATTTCATACAGACGCTTACGCGCGATGGTGTTGGCGATCAGCGGCAACTCGTGCAGTGATTCGTAGTAAGCAGACTCTTCGATGATGCCTGAATCCACCATGGTTTCGAAGGCCAGCTCAACGCCCGCTTTCACCATTGCTACCATCAGTACGCCGTTGTCGAAGTATTCCTGCTCGCTGATTTTGCCTTCAAACTGCGGCGCGGTTTCGAAAGCGGTTTTGCCGGTCTCTTCACGCCAGGTCAGCAGTTTCACATCGTCTGCGGCCCAGTCTGCCATCATACCGCTGGAGAACTCACCAGAGATGATGTCGTCCATGTGCTTCTGGAACAACGGAGCCATGATGCCTTTCAGTTGCTCAGACAGCGCATAGGCACGCAGTTTCGCCGGGTTGGACAGACGATCCATCATCAGGGTGATACCGCCCTGCTTCAGCGCTTCGGTGATGGTTTCCCAGCCGAACTGGATCAGTTTTTCTGCGTACGCCGGGTCGGTACCTTCAGACACCAGCTTGTCGAAGCACAGCAGAGAACCCGCTTGCAGCATACCGCACAGGATGGTCTGCTCGCCCATCAGGTCAGATTTCACTTCTGCCACGAAGGAGGATTCCAGCACGCCTGCACGGTGGCCGCCGGTGGCTGCCGCCCATGCCTTGGCAATCGCCATGCCTTCGCCTTTTGGATCGTTTTCCGGGTGAACCGCGATCAGCGTTGGTACACCGAAACCACGTTTGTATTCTTCACGTACTTCGGTACCTGGGCACTTAGGCGCAACCATCACTACGGTGATGTCTTTACGAACCTGCTCGCCCACTTCAACGATGTTGAAGCCGTGGGAGTAGCCCAGCGCAGCACCGTCTTTCATCAGCGGCTGTACGGCACGAACTACTGAGGTGTGCTGCTTGTCTGGCGTCAGGTTAACTACCAGATCGGCCTGCGGGATCAGATCTTCGTAGGTGCCAACCTTGAAGCCGTTCTCGGTGGCTTTGCGCCATGAGGCACGCTTCTCGGCAATCGCTTCTTTACGCAGCGCATAAGCCACGTCCAGGCCGGAATCACGCATGTTCAGACCCTGGTTCAGACCCTGAGCACCACAGCCGACAATCACCACTTTTTTCCCTTTCAGGTAGCCAGCTTCATCCGCAAATTCGTCACGCGCCATGAAACGGCACTTACCCAATTGCGCCAACTGCTGACGCAGGTTCAATGTGTTGAAATAGTTAGCCATGGTGATGCTCCAGTTAGATGTTGTGTCGTGCAATATTATTCTCATCCCCGCCCTGTCGGTACGGGATCCGTTGAAACCAATGTATAACAGGAATTGCGTTGCTTAAATTGATATATTACGAACGTGACGTTGCAATTTCTGCAACACCCCGCTGCGAGCGTACTGATTATGGACTTACGTGATCTCAAGCTGTTCCTGCACCTGGCGGAAAGCCATCACTTTGGCCGTACCGCCAAGGCGATGCACGTCAGCCCCTCCACGCTTTCCCGCCAGATCCAACGGCTGGAAGAAACGCTTGGACAACCGCTGTTTCTGCGTGATAACCGCACCGTAGAGCTGACCGATGCGGGTGAACAGCTGAAAGTGTTCGCACAACAAACGCTGCTGCAGTATCAGCAGTTGAAACATTCGCTTGGCCAGCACGGCCCATCGCTGAGCGGCGAACTGCGCTTGTTCTGCTCTGTCACCGCCGCTTACAGCCATCTGCCGCCGATCCTCGATCGCTTCCGTGCTCAGCATCCCCTGGTTGAAATCAAATTGACCACCGGTGATGCCGCCGATGCGGTGGACAAAGTACAGTCCAACGAGGCCGACCTTGGTATCGCCGGGCGGCCTGAAACCCTCCCCACCAGCGTCGCTTTCACCCAAATCGGTGAGATCCCGCTGGTGCTGATTGCTCCCGCTCTGCCGTGCGCGGTTCGAACGCAGGCTTTTGCCGAGCAGCCGGACTGGGCCAATATGCCGTTTATCCTGCCGGAGCATGGCCCGTCACGAAAACGCATCGAGCTGTGGTTCCGCCGCCAGCACATCACCAATCCGCTGATTTACGCCACCGTCGGTGGGCATGAGGCGATTGTTTCGATGGTGGCATTAGGCTGCGGTATCGCGTTGATCCCCAGCGTGGTGGTAGACAATAGCCCGGAGCCAGTTCGCAACCGCATTTCTCAGTTGGAGAATATCTCGATGGTCGAACCGTTCGAACTGGGGGTCTGCGTGCCGAAAAAACGCCTCAACGAACCGCTAATTGAGGCGTTCTGGCAACTTTTGTGAATAGCAGTGCGATCCCCACTCAAAACTCAATGAGGTTGTTTATCACAACTTAATAATATCCTATGGATTTCAAATCACAGCTAGGCGGCCAGCTCGCTCATCCCCAGGAGCTTACTTTTGGGTAAGTGACAGGGGGGAGTGAGTGCAGCCAACAGCGCTGTGCTTGAAAGACGACGGGTATTCATAGGTCTTGGGGATCGACCTGCTTCATCGCTTCTACCTGCATCAGCCACTGGTACAGCGGCTCCAACTGCTGGAAACTCTGGGTCAAGGTTGCGACCAGATCGGTGCTGAACAGCTTTTCCACCTGATTATCTGTGGCCATCACCGCAAAGGACTTACGGTTGTACCAGGTGGCAATCTCCGGTGCCTGCTCCAACACTCGCGGGCGCTTATAGCTTTCCCCCACCAGCTCGAACGGCGCGCGGCAGCACTCGGCCACCTCCAAAAACGCCTGTGGCCTGCGCAGCAAGGTATGGCGAAACAGATCCATGGTGGCTTTGTCGGCGCTGTAATAGCCCAGGCCATAACGCAGCATGTCCGGCCCCAGCTCAAAGAAATACACCGGTGCCAGCTTCCAGTCTTTGCTTGGCCGCTTGAAGGTCAGCCACATACGGCTACGATAGCGGGATTTATCATGGGAAAAACGCGTGTCGCGATGAATGCGCGACAGCGTTTTGCCAATGGCCGGACGGGTTTCAAACTGCGGGTCAATCATCAGCATCGCAGGACTCAGCGCATCCACCAGCGAACGAAACGGCGTTAACAGCTCACGGTCATACACGCCCCGATTGGCATCAAACCACTCCTTGTCGTTCTCGATCCGCACCTGTTGCAGGAAGTCCAGCCCTTGTTGGCTGAACCCGGTGAACTCATTACTCATACGCTATCCTTGTCGCCGATGTTAGCCTTGCAGGAAGAACCGGAAGGCCGGGTTGTCGGTCTCATCATGGCAGTCGTAACCCAACGCCTGCAGGTGCTGCTCAAACTCTGGCTC
Source organism: Serratia sp. Res13-Sevr-LER1-36-b (assembly GCF_015673035.1). NCBI lineage: Bacteria > Pseudomonadati > Pseudomonadota > Gammaproteobacteria > Enterobacterales > Yersiniaceae > Serratia > Serratia sp. Res13-Sevr-LER1-36-b. The sequence continues at coordinate 103,968 of NZ_JADACK010000031.1, forward strand.
GGTCTGCGAAAGCTCAAACCCTGCCAACACGCGACCAAAATCGGTGCCGTGGCTGCGGTAGTGGAACAGCGAAATATTCCAGTGCGTGCCCAGCGTTTGCAAGAACTTGAGCAGAGCACCCGGTGACTCTGGGAACTCAAAGCTGTACAGACGCTCACGCAGCGGTTTCGAAGGCCGCCCGCCAACCATGTAACGCACGTGCAGTTTCGCCATCTCATCGTCGGACAGGTCCACTACCTGATAGCCATCACGGTTCAGCTCATCGATGATTTCCAGCCGCTCGGTATGGCCTCGGGTCAGGCGGACACCGACAAAGATGCAGGCGTTGTCGGCATCGGCATAGCGGTAGTTGAACTCGGTAACCGCACGGCCGCCCAACAGTTGGCAGAACTTCAGGAAGCTGCCCTTCTGTTCTGGAATGGTCACCGCCAGCAGCGCTTCGCGTTGTTCGCCCAGTTCGCAGCGTTCGGAAACGTAGCGCAGGCCGTGGAAATTCACATTGGCACCGGAAAGCACGTGGGCCAGCCGCTCACCCTGAATATTGTGCTGCTGCACGTATTTTTTCAGCCCTGCCAACGCCAGCGCGCCGGAAGGTTCAGCGATGGCCCGCACGTCTTCGAACAGGTCTTTCACCGCTGCGCAGATCGCATCGCTATCAACGGTGATCACGTCATCAAGGTATTCACGGCACAAACGGAAGGTTTCATCACCGATGCGCTTTACCGCCACGCCTTCGGCAAACAGCCCAACGCGCGCCAGATCGACCGGCTGCCCGGCATCCAGCGCCGCACGCAGGCAGGCCGAATCCTCGGCTTCCACGCCAATCACTTTGATTTGTGGCATCAACTGCTTGATCAGCACCGCTACACCGGCCGCCAGGCCGCCACCGCCAACCGGGACAAACACCCGGTCCAGGTGCGCGTCCTGCTGCAACAGCTCCATCGCCAAAGTGCCCTGCCCGGCAATCACTGCCGGGTGATCGAACGGTGGCACGAAGGTCATGCCCTGCTGCTGCGAGAGCTCAATCGCCTTGACCTTGGCTTCGTCGAAGTTGGCACCGTGCAGTAACACTTCACCGCCGAAGCCGCGCACCGCATCAACCTTGATATCCGCCGTCGACACCGGCATCACGATCAGGGTTTTGATCCCCAAACGGTTGCCGGAAAAGGCGACGCCCTGCGCATGGTTGCCCGCAGAGGCCGTGACCACGCCACGTGCCCTCTGCTCTTCATCCAGGCTGGCAATCATCGCGTAAGCCCCGCGCAGCTTAAAGCTGTGCACCGGCTGGCGATCTTCGCGCTTCACCAGAATGGTATTGCCGAGGCGCGCAGAGATCTTGCCCATTGTCTGTAACGGGGTGACCTGAGCCACCTCGTAAACTGGCGAGCGGAGTACCGCTCGCAAATATTCGGCGCCGCAGGGGGCGTCGGGTAGGGGTTGTGATACCGCCATGGTGGTTAGCCTCCCAGCTTGCTCTTGTCCCGCACTGCGCCTTTGTCTGCACTGGTAGCTAGCGTAGCGTAAGCACGTAACGCATAAGATACCTGGCGCTCACGCGCTTTCGGTGTCCAGGCCGCATCACCGCGTGCCAGTTCCGCCTCACGGCGTGCAGCCAGTACGCTCTCCGGCACATCCAGCACCATGCTGCGTTTCGGGATATCGATATCGATCATGTCCCCTTCTTCCACCAGCGCAATCAGGCCACCGCTGGCCGCTTCCGGCGAAACGTGACCAATGGATAAACCGGAAGTGCCACCAGAGAAGCGACCATCGGTGATCAGCGCACAGGCCTTGCCCAGCCCCATCGATTTCAGATAGGTAGTTGGGTAAAGCATTTCCTGCATGCCAGGACCGCCTTTTGGCCCTTCATAGCGGATAACAACCACGTCGCCCGCGACCACTTTACCGCCCAGGATCGCCTCAACGGCCGTATCCTGGCTCTCATAAACTTTGGCTGGCCCACGGAAGGTCAGGTTGTCTTTATCCACGCCGGCGGTTTTAACGATGCTGCCGTCTTCGGCCATGTTGCCATACAGCACCGCCAGACCCCCCTCCAGGCTGAAGGCGTTTTCCAAGGAGCGGATACAGCCATCGGCACGATCGTTGTCCAGGGTGTCCCAACGGCAGTCTTGAGAGAATGCCTGGGTGGTACGGATACCTGCCGGGCCTGCGCGGAACATTTTCTTCACGGCCTCATCCTGAGTCAGCATGATGTCGTACTTTTCCAGGGTCTCTGGCAGCTTCATCCCCAGGATGTTATCCACATCGCGGTTCATCAGCCCGGCGCGATCCAGCTCGCCAAGAATGGCCAGCACGCCACCGGCACGGTGTACGTCTTCCATATGGTATTTCTGAGTGCTTGGCGCCACCTTGCAAAGGTGTGGCACTTTGCGGGATAGACGATCGATATCCGCCATGGCGAAGTCGATCTCGCCTTCCTGCGCTGCCGCCAACAGGTGCAGCACGGTATTGGTGGAGCCACCCATCGCAATGTCCAGCGTCATGGCGTTTTCGAACGCTGCCTTGTTGGCGATGCTGCGTGGCAGTGCGCTCTCATCGTCCTGCTCGTAGTAACGCTTGGTCAGTTCAACGATGCGCTTACCGGCGTTCAGGAACAGGTCTTTACGATCGGCGTGGGTCGCCAACAGCGAGCCGTTGCCTGGCTGGGACAGGCCCAACGCTTCGGTGAGGCAGTTCATGGAGTTGGCGGTAAACATCCCGGAGCACGAACCGCAGGTTGGGCAAGCGGAACGTTCGATTTGTGCGCTGTCGGCGTCGCTGACGTTCGGGTTAGCCCCCTGGATCATCGCATCGATCAGGTCCAGCTTGATGATTTTGTCGGAAAGCTTGGTTTTACCGGCTTCCATCGGGCCGCCGGAAACGAAGATCACCGGAATATTCAGGCGCAGTGACGCCATCAGCATCCCTGGGGTGATCTTGTCGCAGTTGGAGATACACACCATCGCATCGGCGCAGTGGGCATTCACCATATACTCCACCGAGTCGGCGATCAGTTCGCGCGACGGCAGAGAATAGAGCATGCCGCCGTGGCCCATGGCGATCCCATCATCCACCGCAATGGTGTTGAACTCTTTGGCAACGCCGCCAGAGGCTTCGATCTGTTCTGCAACCAACTTGCCCAAGTCGCGCAGATGCACATGGCCCGGCACAAACTGGGTGAAGGAGTTGACCACCGCAATAATCGGTTTGCCGAAATCGTCGTCGGTCATCCCGGTCGCGCGCCATAATGCGCGGGCACCCGCCATGTTGCGGCCGTGGGTGGTGGTGGCGGAACGGTACTTAGGCATGCTCTTCACTCCAAAAAATAGTCATTTTACGGATGGCGAACGAACCATCCGTTTAGTGTTGTCTGTCGTTATTGGTTTACCGGATCCAACCAGCCGTACTTGTCTTCGGTTTTGCCGCTGAACAGGCCAAAGAATGCCTGCTGGATCTGCTTGGTAATTGGGCCGCACTTGCCGATCCCCACCTGAATGCCATCCACGCTGCGCACCGGCGTGATTTCCGCCGCGGTGCCGGACATAAACACTTCGTCCGCCAGATACAGAGACTCACGGGAAAGCACTTGCTCACGCACTTCGAAGCCCATGTCTTTTGCCAGCTTGATGATCGCGTCACGCGTGATACCCGGCAGAGCGGAAGAGGTGAACGGTGGAGTAAACAGCACGCCGTCTTTCACTTCAAACAGGTTCTCGCCTGCGCCTTCAGAGATATAGCCGTGAACATCCAGCGCGATACCTTCCTGATAGCCGTGGCGGCGTGCTTCGCTGCCCACCAGCAGTGAGGAAAGGTAGTTGCCCCCGGCTTTCGCCGCGGTAGGAATGGTGTTTGGTGCCACACGGTGCCAGGAAGAGACCATCGCATCGATACCTTGATCCAGCGCTTCTTCACCCAGATACGCGCCCCAAGGAAACGCCGCGATAATCACGTCGGTTTTATAGCCAGCCGGTGGGTTAACGCCCATGCCAACATCACCAACAAACACCAAAGGACGAATATAAGCGCTGACCAGATTGTTTTTACGCAGCGTAGCACGGCAGGCTTCCATCAGCTCATCGACGCTTTGCGTTACCGGCATGCGGTAAATTTTGGCCGAGTCATGCAGACGCTGCATATGTTCACGGTGGCGGAATACCACTGGGCCTTTATGGGAGTCGTAGCAGCGGACCCCTTCAAATACCGACGTCCCGTAGTGTAGCGCATGTGACATTACGTGAACCTTGGCATCGGCCCAGGGAACCATCTCACCATTGAACCAGATATAATCAGCTTTCTTCGTCATTGTTCTGTTCCTTTTACGCAATCAGGCGCGTATTTGTTGTGATGATTGTTGCTGTATCTCAACGCTGGAGACATCCATCAGTTTGCTTAACTGAGATGACAGTAAATCCACAGGGCGCTGGCTGGCAACGGTCAATTCAATATTTATATCGTCGCTATTGCTGCCCGAAGCCATATTCATAGCACAGACCTGGAAGCCACGGTGACGGACAACGCGCAATACGCGCTCTAACATTTCAGGGCGGAAGCGGGCCTGGATCGAGAGTTGATGCTGCATCATGATACTTTCTCCAACATGGTTTCGTTGCCTGCGCCCGGCGGCACCAGCGGCCAGACGTTCTCGAGTTCATCAATGGAAACCTGCAGCAGATAAGGCCCTTCGCTGTTAAGCAAGGTATCGAGCGCGTCTGCGACCTGGTCTTTGCGAGTAATACGTTGGCCGGGGATGCCGAAGGCGCTGGCCAATATCAGGAAATCGGGGTTATCGGAGAGGTTGGTTTCGCTGTAACGACCATCAAAGAACAGTTGCTGCCACTGGCGAACCATCCCTAAACGCTGGTTATCCAGTAACACGATTTTCAGCGGTAACTGTTTGCGTTTGATGGTGCCCAACTCCTGCACGTTCATCATGAAGGAACCATCCCCGGACACGCAGATCACCATGTCCTCCGGGCGCGCCATCTGCGCACCTACCGCTGCGGGGATACCGAAACCCATCGTCCCCAACCCGCTGGAAGTGATGAAGTTCTCTGGGCGTTCAAAGCTCATGTGCTGCGCGGTCCACATCTGGTGCTGGCCCACGTCGGTGGTCACTACGGTATTGGCCGGTTTGCGTTCAGACAGTTGCTTGAGCAGCAACGGAGCATAAATCGGTTGGCCCGGGTGGTCGTAACGCCAAGGGTGGGTTTCTTTCAGTTCGGCCACTCGTTGCAGCCAGGGAGCGATCTGCATCGGCTGTTGCAGCGCTGGCAGCAGGGTTCTCAGATCCCCTTGCAGGGCCACATGCGCCTGACGCAGCTTGCTCATTTCCGCCGGGTCGATATCCATGTGGATCACCTTGGCCTGCGGCGCAAAGGCGTTCAGCTTGCCGGTCACCCGGTCGTCAAAACGCGCCCCCACGGCTATCAATAAATCACACTCTTGCACGGCAAAGTTGGCAGCTTTGGTGCCATGCATACCCAACATGCCGAGATAATACGGATGGTTGGCATCCGGTGCGCCCAGGCCTTTCAAGGTCGCCACGGTTGGGATCTGCGTCAGCTCGACAAATTCCCGTAATGCCGGGACGGCCTGCGCCATCCCCACGCCACCGCCCACATACAGCATCGGCTTCTTCGCCTGTGCCAGCAGTTGCGTGGCCATGGCCAACTCTGCTGCGGGATGTTCGAACGGATCTTCTACAGGCATCAGATGAGGAGGCAAATCACCCTGCGCCAGTTGGATGTCTTTCGGGATGTCGATCAGTACCGGGCCTGGGCGGCCGCTGGTGGCAATGGCAAACGCCTCTGCCATGATCCCCGGCAGCGCTTCCAGCGACTCCACCAGGAAACTGTGTTTGGTACAGGCCAGAGACAGGCCCAGAACATCGATCTCCTGAAAAGCATCGGTACCGATAAGCGCAGAACCGACCTGACCGGTGATCGCAACCACTGGCACCGAGTCCAGCAGCGCATCCGCCAACCCGGTGATCAGGTTGGTCGCGCCGGGGCCAGAGGTGGCGATACAGACGCCAACTTTACCGCTGGAACGGGCATAGCCAATAGCCGCAATCGCCGCACCTTGCTCATGACGACACAGCAGATGTTCAACCCCGCCGTCATACAACGCATCGTAGACCGGCATGATCGCACCACCGGGATAGCCGAATACCTTGTCTACCCCCTGCGCACACAACGCTTGAACTACCCACTGAGCACCATTCATGGTTATTTCCCCGCCTTGTTGCGGGAAGTGCAGGATTTTATTCTGTTGGTCATTCTCTGCTCCTTGTTCACATTTTCTTGGCATAAAAAAACCCCCGGACCTTTTGGGTGCGGGGGTTATCTTGCGATTCCGGCTTGTTTTCTAAGCCTTTCTTCGTCCAAGTGCAGCCCCGCACGGTGGGATAATAATCACCACCACGCTAATCACGACTAGGCTAATCACTTGGGCTAGGGCTTTCATAATCGGTTTGTTCACTGTGCTCGTTTCGAACTAATGCCTACAGAGTTACCATAGCAGGCGGTAACCTGACAACACTTTTTTTGCGTTATTATTCGGCTCTGCCGGGTCAAAACTGCAACAAAGCGCATGAAATTCAAACGCTAACACCAGCACTAGGCGCTTTACTTTCCACCGCAATCGCTTTGCCGCGCGTATCCTTGCCAAAATACACCAGCACCGCGATCACAATCGCCACCGTCCCGGCGATTATCGCCATCGCCAGGCCGTAGTTTTGCCCATGATGTTCCGCAATCGCGGCCTGCAAGGTTGCATTCACCGAAGCAATCAGGTTACCCAGTTGGTAAACAAACCCTGGCAATACCGCGCGAGTATTCGCTGGCACCAGTTCGTTGAGGTAGGTTGGGATCACCCCCCATGCCCCCTGAACCATGAATTGCATCATGAACGCCCCCAACCCCAGCATCAGCGAACCACTCGCGAAGGCCCACAGCGGGATGACCGGTAACGCCAGCAGGGCAGCAATAATTATGGCTTTCTTGCGGCCAATTTTTTCCGACAGGGTACCAAAGAAAATACCGCCGATAATGGACGCGATATTGTAGCTAATGGCGATGATACTGACGGTTTTAGGATCGAAACCGTGCTGAATTTTCAGGAAGGCCGGATACATGTCCTGCGTGCCGTGGGAGAAGAAATTAAACGCCGCCATCAGCAGCACCAGATAGAGACACAGCTTCCAATGACTCTTGAGAACTGGCAGCAAAGCGGTGCTTTCTTTACGTGCCCGTGCCGCCAGCCACACCGGCGACTCTTCCACGCAGAAGTAGATAAACGGCAGCAACAGGATCGGCGCGGCCCCGATCACGAACATGCCACGCCAGCCGACCACTTCAAACAGCAGGCCATAGGCCACCGCCGCCAACAGATAGCCAAACGGATACCCCGCCTGGAAGATACCGGACATCAGGCCACGCGAACGGTCTGGGATGCTTTCCATCGCCAGCGAAGAGGCCACGCCCCAGATGCCGCCCATCGCCACGCCGTAAAGCACTCGCAGCAACAGGAAGACAGTCAAAGAAGGAGCGGCCGCCGACAACAGCTCAAATACCGAGAAAAACACGATATTCAACATCAGGATCGGTTTACGACCGTACTTTTCCGCCGCACGGCCAAAAATAAGCGCGCCAATCGGGCGTACCGCCAACGTCAGCAGGATCGCCAGGGTGACTTCTTCCATCCCGACCTGAAAAGCCTGAGCTATATCGCTGAGCAGGAAGACCAGCACAAAGAAATCGAAAGCATCGAGCGTCCAGCTTGAAAAGCTGGCAATTGCCGCATTGCGCTGCAGCGGAGTCCAACCAAACATAGTGTTATCCCTACCGTAGAGTACGAGGTCATCAGATTTAGCGGCGGCCGCAGCGGGTGCGGTAGCGGTCGGGGCTTTGTTAAAGAAGTGATTTTTATTTTAACCAATTGTTAAATACACCCATTAACCCTGCTGTTGCAACTTGGTTAGCTTGCTAATTTGTTGCAGCTTTCCCGTAATTGTTAATGGGTATTACAACGAAATGCGTACCAGCTCGAAAAAAATCACTAACATGATGAAATAAATTACTTTTAATTTTGTAGCACTACGCAAGTTGACGATGAGTAGCGCGCGGCTTTCGGGCTGTTCCCGCATCATGTTGCCTTCAGCGAGGAGAGCAATATGTCACTGGCGGTAATCTATACCCGTGCCACGATCGGCGTGCAGGCGCCTTCGGTCATGGTTGAAGTCCATATCAGCAACGGATTACCCGGCCTTACCCTGGTCGGCCTGCCGGAAACCACGGTGAAAGAAGCCCGTGACCGGGTGCGCAGCGCACTGATCAACAACGGCTTCACTTTTCCGGCCAAACGCATCACCGTCAATCTGGCACCGGCCGATTTGCCTAAGGAAGGGGGGCGCTATGATTTACCCATTGCGCTGGCCATTCTGGCGGCCTCAGAGCAGCTGCCAGCAGATAAGTTGGCGCACTATGAGTTCCTGGGTGAATTAGCGCTTTCTGGCGCATTGAGGGCGGTGCACGGCGCCATTCCGGCGGCAATAGCGGCAGCCGAGGCCAAGCGGGAGTTGATCCTGGCTGCGGCCAACGGCAAAGAGGCGGGGTTGCTTCCCAACAGCACGACCCGAGTCGCAGAACATTTACTGGAGGTGTGCGCTTTTTTGCAGGGTAAGGGGGATCTGCCGATCGCCGTAGCGCCTCCTGCGGCTGCCACGTCAACGGAAACTGCCGACTTGCAGGAAGTCATTGGCCAGGAACAGGCAAAGCGAGCGTTGGAAATTGCTGCGGCCGGGGGCCACAACCTGTTGCTGCTTGGCCCCCCGGGCACCGGCAAAACCATGCTGGCCAGCCGCCTCAACGGCTTGCTGCCGCCGTTAAGCGATCGGGAGGCGCTGGAAAGCGTCGCCGTTGCCAGCTTACTGCATCATCCAGATGAAACCCTGCCATGGCGCCAGCGGCCGTTTCGCGCCCCACACCACAGCGCTTCGATGGCTGCCCTGGTTGGGGGAGGTTCCTTGCCACGGCCAGGGGAAATCTCCATGGCGCACAACGGCGTACTGTTTCTGGATGAGTTACCCGAATTTGAACGGCGAGTATTAGATGCGCTGCGTGAGCCGCTGGAATCAGGTGAAATCGTCATCTCACGCGCCAGCGCCAAGGTACGCTTCCCTGCCCGAGTGCAGCTGATTGCGGCGATGAACCCCAGCCCAACCGGGCACTATCAGGGCATACACAACCGCACACCACCGCAGCAGATTTTGCGCTACCTCGGCAGGCTCTCTGGCCCCTTCCTCGATCGATTTGATTTGTCGATTGAGGTGCCGCTGCTGCCACCGGGCGTACTGGCCAAGCAGCACCATGCGGGGGAAAGCAGCCAACAGGTACGTCAACGGGTGCTGGTGGCGCGCGAACAGCAGCTGGCACGGGCAGGTAAAGTGAATGCGCTGTTGAGTAACCGCGAGGTGGATCGGGATTGCCATTTGCCTGCAACTGAAGCGGAGTTTTTAGAGAAAACGCTGAGCCAACTGGGATTATCGGTTCGAGCCTGGCATCGCATCCTGAAAGTGGCACGCACGCTGGCCGATTTGGCAGGGGAACAACAGATTGATAAACGCCATCTCAGCGAAGCGCTCAGCTATCGCAGTATGGATCGCCTGCTGCTGCAGCTACACCGCAGCCTGGAATAAAAAATGGGGCCGAATGGCCCCATGATGATCAATCGTCGCTTTCAGTGTAGTCTTCTACCGCATCAGCCTGCGGCTTGCCACCTGACAGCGTATGGAATTTTTTCGGGCGGCGGGTGCGCGCCAGATATTTAGACCATACTTTTTCTTGCTCGGTTACCGGTTCACGCTCACCGCGACACACTGCAACGAACAACTGTTCTTCTTCAGTGGCTGGCTGGCGTTTGCCGGCATCCAACTCGTTGAACGCATACCCGAAACGCTCTAGCAATTGCGCTTCTTTAATGGTGAAATCGCCGTGACGGGAGAACCCGCGAGGATAGTTTTTATTATCAAAAAAACGACTGTTGGTGGTGAAGCTATCCGCCATCTGACACGCTCCTAATTCTCTCATGGCCGTGCTGTTTATGGCGCGGAGTATTAGATAGGCTTGACATCGTGTAAAACAAAACATTTAAATCTTAACGATAAAAAACTTTGGAGATTGGTGTGGACACCGAATTACTGAAAACCTTTTTGGAGGTCAGTAGAACGCGACACTTTGGCCGCGCAGCGGAATCCCTGTACTTAACGCAGTCTGCGGTGAGTTTCCGTATCCGTCAGCTTGAAACTCAATTAGGGGCGAATTTATTCACTCGCCACCGCAACAACATCCGCCTGACACCTGCAGGAGAGCGGCTGTTGCCCTATGCCGAGAGCCTGATGAACACGTGGCAGTTGGCAAAGAAAGAGGTGGTGCGATCGCTACAGCACAGCGAACTTTCGATCGGTGCCACCGCGTCGCTATGGGAAGCTTACCTCACGCCCTGGCTGCAATCGCTCTACCAGCAGCGGGAGGCCTTGCAGCTCGAAGCCAGGGTAGCCCTGCGCCATTCGTTGGTGAAGCAGTTACATGAAAGACAGCTCGATTTGCTAATCACCACCGAACCGCCAAAGATGGATGAGCTGGCCAGCCAGCTATTGGGTAACTTCTCGCTTCGCCTGTTTTCCTCGTCGCTACGCGATAACCCCGCCCCCATGCCTTACATCAAACTGGAATGGGGTGCCGATTTTCACCAACAGGAAGCCCGCATGCTTGAGGGCGACAGCATGCCCGTGCTGACCACCACTTCGGCGCATCTGACGCGCCAATTGCTGGAGACAACCGGTGGCTGTGCATTTCTCCCCAGCCAGTGGGAAAAAGACTACCCTCAACTGGTCGCTGTTGCTGACGCCCAGCCGATCGTTCGTCCGCTTTATGCCGTCTGGCTGCAAAACAGCGACCAGCAGCCGTTAATCCGCCAACTGCTGAAAATACCTTTAAATACCGCAACCTGAGCGGCTATGACGGCTTCAGGCGTGGATGGCGGGGTTTTGCCCGTCTGGTCTGCCAAAAGGCGCTCATCGCCTTCTGGAGGCCGATAAAGCAGAACAGCAGGATGCCGATGACGATTTTTGTCCACCAGGAGCTGAGGGAGCCATCAAAAGTGATGTAACTCTGGATCAAGCCTTGGATCAGCACGCCAAACAAGGTGCCCAAAATGGTACCGACGCCGCCAGTCAGCAATGTTCCCCCAATCACGACCGCCGCAATGGCATCCAGTTCAACACCACTGGCAGCCAGCGCATAACCGGCAGAAGTGTACAGCGAGAAAATTATGCCGGAGAGGGCCGCCAGCGTACTGGAGAGCATGTAAATCTGGATAGTGGTACGCCGTACCGGCACCCCCATCAGCGCAGCGGAGACCGGATTACCCCCGATGGCATAGACGTTATGGCCAAAACGGGTGCGATGCGCCAGGATCATGCCAATCGCCACGACCAGCAGCATCACCAGCGCCAATAAAGTAAATCGGCCACCACCGGGGACTTTCCAGGCATAGTTTGCCAGCGTGGCATACAGCGGGTGATCGATCGGCAAAGACTCTTCTGACACGATAAAACTCATGCCGCGCACGAAGAACATCCCCGCGAGCGTGATAATAAATGCAGGTAATTTCAGCACGTCAATGATCCACCCCATCAGCGCCCCAAATGAGGCCCCCATCAGCAAGGCAATGACAAATGCATAACCTGGAGCAATACCATAAGTGCCAATCAGCTTGGCCAGCAGTACGCCGGTAAAGGCGATCACCGAGCCCACAGAAAGATCTATGCCCCCTGAAAGGATCACAAAGGTCATGCCTACGGCCACAATGCCGAGAAAAGCGTTGTCGGTCAGCAAATCGCACCAGACGCGGGTGGAAGCGAAGCTGGGGAATTGACTGAGGCAAAAGGCGTAGCCCAGCAGGAAAACCGCGATCGTGATCAATAGGGGAAGGTTACGCTTCATCATGATTTACGTCTCCGCCACAACCGCTGTAATGACACACTTGGGGATTGCACCAGCAACACGGCTAATACCACCACCGCTTTCAACACCAGGTTAAACTCCGGTTTATAACCCGAAAGCAGAATTCCAGTATTCATGCCCTGAATGATTAATGCCCCCACCACCGAGAGCAGCAGATTAAAACGTCCGCCCAGCAATGACCCACCACCAATCACCACGGCCAGGATCGCATCCAGTTCGAGCCACAGGCCCGCATTGTTGGCATCCGCACCGCGGATATCCGCCGTGACGATAATCCCTGCCACCGCCGCGCACAGGCCGCAAATGATATATACCGCAATAATCACCCAGCGAGTACTGACGCCAGCATTACGTGCTGAGCGCAGATTGATACCGACCGCTTCAATAAAAAGCCCCAAAGCGGTTTTGCGTGTCAGTAACCAAATCAGCAGCAGCATGATGGTAGCAATGATCACTGGCATCGGCAGATACATCAGCGAACCACTGCCAAGCTTGGCTAACCCTTGACTCTCAAAGGTGACGATTTGTCCTTCGGTAATCAACTGCGCGATACCGCGCCCGGCCACCATCAACATCAAGGTAGCGACGATCGGCTGGATTTGCAGCACCGCAACCAAGAAGCCGTTCCACAGGCCACACAGTGCCCCAACCGCTAATGCGGCCCCCAGGATGTAAGCTAATGGGTAGCCAGCGCTAGTCATGGTGGCCGCTGTCGCCCCGGCAATCGCCATTACCGCACCGACGGAGAGATCGATCCCACCGGTGGCGATCACTAGCGTCATACCCAAAGCAAGCAGCGCGACAGGGGCGCCACGGTTAAAAATATCAATCACGCTGCCGAACAGGCGGCCATCCTGGATATGAATTGAAAAGAAATGGGGAGCGACCAGGCTATCGATAAGTAAAATCACCGCCAGCGCCCCCAGCTGCGTCGCTCCGGCGGGCATTACCCACCTTACTTTGCGCGGTCCACCGGTCATGGGAAAACTCCTGTGGTTCATGCTGCCCCCTGTTGCACGGCAATGGCCTGCATAATGGCGGGAACCGTAATGGCATCATGCTCAAGCTGCGCCACATGTTTTCTATCGCGTAATACCACGATGCGATCGGCATAGCCTGCTAGCTCCTCCAGTTCGGAGGAAATAACCAGCAGTGCCAACCCTTCATCACAGAGCCGTTCAATCAGGCGGATAATTTCCGCATGGGCCCCCACGTCAATGCCACGCGTTGGCTCATCCAGGATCAGGAAACGGGGTTTGGTCGCCAGCCAGCGGGAAAGCAGTACCTTCTGCTGGTTACCGCCGGAAAGGTACTGGATTTGCTGCTCCGGCCCCGGCGTGCGGATCCCCAGCAGTTTAATGAAATCTTCCGCAATTCGGGTTTGCTCACGCAGCGGGATAGGCCGTAACCAGCCACGCTGCGCCTGCAATGCCAGAATGATGTTTTCCCTTACCGTGGCCGCGCCGACAATACCGTCGGTCTTACGATCTTCTGGGCAATAGCCAAATCCCAGGCTGGCCGCTTTACGGGGCGTAGGGATCGCCACCGTTTTGCCCTCAACCTTCGCAATACCTTTATCCCGAGCCTTAATGCCGAAGATCAGTTGTGCCGTCTCAGTACGCCCCGATCCCAGTAAACCAGCCAGGCCGACGATTTCCCCAGGCCGTAGAGCCAGATCAAAGGGCTCAACCACGCCGCGTCGGCCATAACCGCTAAACTCCACTAACGGCGGAGCCTGCACGGCCTGATGCTCGCTGCGTTTGAGCAGCGTCTCATCAAAACTATGGCCAAGCATCATCTGCACCAACTCGAGCCGTGGCAGCTCGGCGGTGACACGAGTCCCGACCAGCTTGCCGTTACGCAACACCGTAATACGATCGCTGATGCGGTAAACCTGTTCGAGAAAATGGGTGACGAAGATCATCCCCATTCCCTGAGATCGCAGTTGGCTAAGAATATCCAGCAGCAGGGTGACTTCCTTGGCATCCAGGCTGGCGGTGGGTTCATCCAGGATCAGTACCTTGGCGGAGAGATCGACGGCGCGAGCAATCGCGACAATTTGCTGAATGGCGATCGAGTAGTTGCCCAGCGGCTGGCTGACATCCAGCGGTAATCCATAGCCTTCCAGCAGCTGACGGGCATTACGCAACATGGTTTTTTGATCGATCAGGCCAAAACGGGTAGGTTCGCGGCCGATAAACAGATTGGCGGCCACCGAGATATTAGGCAGCAGGTTAACTTCCTGATAGACGGTACCAATCCCCAACGATTGCGCCTGGGCCGTATTCTGTGGCGCAATCGCGGTGCCTTCTAGCCAGATCTCACCGGCGGAGCGTTGGTAAACACCGGTCAATGCCTTAATCAGCGTGGACTTGCCCGCGCCGTTTTCCCCAAGAAGCGCCACCACCTCACCGCGTTGTAGTGTGAAATCAACCTGCTCCAGCGCTTTTACACCTGGAAACTCCACGGATAATCCGCTTATTGCCAATAATGCTGCCTGAGGTGTAGCCATTATCTGCTCCGCCTGTTAACGATCAATATCCCATGCTTTTCTTCATATCGTATTCCTGTCTGGCAGTTTCAGGCTGCAGCAGTTTCGACTCGGTCTGGATAAATTTCTGTGGCTGTGTGCCGTCTTTTTTCAATGCAATCAAGGCATCAAACGCAGGGCCTGCCATATTTGGCGTCAGTTCAACCGTGGCGTTGGCTTCCCCTTCCATCATCGCTTTGAAGATATCCGGCACGCCGTCGATGGAAACAACCTTGATCTGTGAGCCCGGTTTGAGGCCGGCTTCTTTGATCGCCTGGATGGCACCAATGGCCATATCGTCGTTATGTGCATAGACGGCGCAGATATTTTTGCCGTTCTGTTCAGCCTTGATAAAGCTTTCCATCACCTCTTTACCCTTGCTGCGAGTAAAGTCGCCGGACTGCGAACGGATGATTTTGACGTTGTCGGCAGAGGCAATACCGTCCGCAAAGCCTTTCTTGCGGTTAATGGCCACGCTGGACCCAACGGTACCTTGCAGTTCCACCACGTTACAGGGCTTGCCCGCAACGGCTTTCACTAGCCATTCGCCTGCGACTTTCCCTTCATGGACGCTGTCAGAAGCGACGGCAGCGGTATACAGCGAGGGATCGTTCACCTCGATCATGCGATCCAACAGGAAGACCGGAATTTTGGCCTCTTTCGCTTCCTGCAATACCGGGGTCCAACCGGTGGCCACCACTGGCGCAATGAAGATGGCGTCAACGCCTTGAGCAATAAAGGATCTCACCGCCTTGATCTGGTTTTCCTGCTTTTGCTGTGCATCGGCGATTTTCAGCGTAATACCCCGTTTTTCCGCCTCCTGTTTCGCCACTTTGGTTTCTGCCGAACGCCATCCTGATTCAGAACCAATCTGAGAAAAGCCGACAACCAAGGGGGCAGCCTGCGCCGCTCCCATCAACACACCGCTTATGGCGGCCGCTAACAGTAAACGCTTAACCATGTTTTTCTCCTCGCTCTACCTGACTCGGTCAGACAGAGATGGTTGTAGGTGTATTCGCTTTCATCGAGTGTGCCCAAAAATCTCGTGGGGCTTATAAGGTGTAGTTGAAATACAGGGAGGAATGATGAGCGATATCACAGCGCGGGATTACAACCATTTTGTGCATAGATACAGCTAGAAATGTCTAAATTGGGAACGATTTCGGCGGGAATTTTGTACGCGTTAGCGGGAGGACTGGCAATTCTAGGCGAGTAGAAAGCAAAAAAAACCCTTCGCTTTCGCAAAGGGTTTTTAATATGGCAGGGGCGGAGAGACTCGAACTCGCGACACCCGGTTTTGGAGACCGGTGCTCTACCAACTGAGCTACGCCCCTAAATTACGCTTAACATTATGCCTGCTAACAGTAGCAGGCATAATTTAAATAAGTGGCGGAACGGACGGGGCTCGAACCCGCGACCCCCTGCGTGACAGGCAGGTATTCTAACCAACTGAACTACCGCTCCACCGATTCTTTTACGTCGCATCTTTCGATGCTGGCAAAACCACCTTGGTGATTTCGCGCATTATCAGGTGTCATACTGATAACGTTTATTTGATGCCTGGCAGTGTCCTACTCTCGCATGGGGAGACCCCACACTACCATCGGCGCTACGGCGTTTCACTTCTGAGTTCGGCATGGGGTCAGGTGGGACCACCGCGCTATTGCCGCCAGGCAAATTCTGTTTCATTCCAACCGCTTCACTTTCGTGTCGCCATCGGAACCAATCTCGGAACTT
>NZ_JADACK010000032.1:0-1952 GCF_015673035.1 Serratia sp. Res13-Sevr-LER1-36-b
GTTGAAAAGCGATTAAGCATGGAAGGATAAATGGCTGGTTTGTTTGATAAGGCATTACGTATTTTCTGGCTGCTGTTGGTGTTGGTAAGCGGTGCTGCTCAGGCGGCCGACAGCGAAGTGCCACAGGGAGAACCCGAACATATTCTCTCATTCGATACAGTGGCACATTTTAGCCCCGACGGCAGTATGGAGGTGTGGGAAAACATCAAGGTGCTGTCTTTAGGACAAGAGATACGCCGTGGAATTTTCCGCACCTTGCCGCTGACCTGGTATCGCCAGGACGGCAAGATTTTTAATGTCGATTATCAGATCAAAGAGGTGCTGCGAGACGGAGAACCGGAGTCATTCAGTCTGGATCAGGCCGTGAAAGCGCTGACCGTGCGTATTGGCAGCCCCGGTCACATCCTGCAACCGGGGATCTATCACTATGAAATCCGCTATCAGATCGGCAACCACTTCAGCCGCTTCAGCGAGTGGGATGAACTTTACTGGAACGTAACGGGTAACGACTGGAGCTATCCGATAGATCAAGCCAGCTTCAAACTGGAGCTGCCTGATGCCAACCGCTATCTGGACAGTGTAGGTAAAGACACCCGGCTTCGCTCAATTGACGTTTACACCGGAGTCCTCGGGGCAAAAGATCACAATGCTCGGATCCTGCCCAATGGTAGTGTCCAAACCACACAGCCACTCCGCCAAGGCGAAGGCCTGACCGTTGCCTACACCTGGCCACGCAGCATTTTGGCAAGCGCAAGCGCTCCGCAAGCCTATTCGCCGCTGGCGCACTTGTTATTGCCCACAGAAGAAACCCGCGTGATCTGGATCCCCACGTTGATCCTTATTGGCTTTTGCTTGCTGTGGTGGCTTAAAAACGTGACCTTCACCAGGCTGAAGATGCCGCCGGTTATACCGCTGTATGCCATGCCCGCGACGTTGTCGCCAGGTTATCTGCGCTTTATTACCCAGCGTAAATACGACCACGTTGCCTTCAGTAGCGACCTACTGGATTTGATCGCCAGACGTGCCGTGGCAATTACGATCAAAGGAAAAAAGAACCAAGGCCCCTGGTTTTCCAAATCCGTGCCGAAAGAGGATCAATGGCTATCGCGCCAACCTGCTGGTAATAACAAACGGCTAACGGCCAACGATAGACAATTAATGAATCTGCTGTTTAGCCTCAATACCAGCCACATCAGTCTCGGCGAACCTAATCACAGACCAATGCAAAAGGCCCGCACATGGCTGGCAAAGCGCTGTGAAGCCCAGCAAGAAAAATTATTCAGCAAATGGGGTAAACCAGTTCACTACGCTGCGTATATCACATTGCTGACACTGTGGATCTGTGCGGCATTCTTTAACCCCACCGCAGCGGTGGTCGGGATCGCCGTTCTGCTATTGCTACTGCTCAGCATCACGCTGTTTATTTTACCGTGGGTATTCTTATTTAGCCCGGGAAGAACATGGTCCCCTTGGGGACCTATCACTCTGGTTCTTTCGCTGATAATTTGTCCGTTCTCCCTCGCTGTCAGCAAAATTTTGCTGTTTACCGTGCTGCCCCTGAACCAATTTCCCGCAGGCTATTTGGGCGCACTGCTGACAGGCTTTCTGCTATGTGTCGCCTTTGGCTGCTCGATCCCACGCTACACTCAGCAGGGGCTGAATGAGCTAGCCATTGCGCGGGGACTGAAGTTATACCTTGGCACCGCCGAGAGACAGCGCTATCAGACGCTTTATCCACCCGATCAGTGGGTCGCCCATTTTGAAAGTCTTTTACCGGCGGCGCTGGCGCTCGGCGTGGGCAAAACCTGGGCCAATACCTTCGCCCAGTGCCTGAAAGACACCGGTGTCAGGTCGGAAACCTTTGGCAATGCCGATTGGAACGGGGTGAACAGCTTCAGCCAATCCTGTGGCTCTTCTTCCAGCCCCTCCACCGGCGGCAGCTCAGGCTCGGG
>NZ_JADACK010000033.1:0-28212 GCF_015673035.1 Serratia sp. Res13-Sevr-LER1-36-b
GTTGGCGCTGGTGTTGTTGCCAAAGTTATCGCTTAATCGCGGATAATATTTGACGCGACATGCGATAAAAGGGCATCATTTGATGCCCTTTTTCTACGCTGTGAACTAGAACCTATCTCATCAGCGATTTTGCAGTCATAATCATTGGTGAGATGGGCTCTTAAACGGTATTGACTGAAATACGTCATGGCGTAAAACACCGAGATGCTGCCAAGCGGCATCTGTTCGGTTTGGTTTGCCTCGCATTGCGAGGCAAAGTTGTTTGTTCGAATCATTAGTGACAGGTTGGTTTATGAGTGCGAATACCGAGGCTCAAGGGAGCGGGCGCGGCCTTGAAGCGGCCAAGTGGTCAATCGTCGCCGTTCTGTTGGTTGTGGCTATCGTCGGTAACTATTACTACCGTGATTTCAGCCTGCCGCTGCGTGCGTTGGCCGTTGTCGTGGTTATTGCCGTTGCAGGTGCAGTGGCATTGATGACCACTAAAGGCAAAGCCACCGTTGCGTTTGCGCGCGAAGCGCGTACTGAAGTACGTAAAGTGATCTGGCCAACTCGTCAGGAAACGTTACACACCACGTTGATCGTTGCCGCGGTAACCGCCGTGATGTCACTGATTCTGTGGGGCCTGGATGGTATATTGGTCCGTCTGGTATCGTTTATTACTGGCCTGAGGTTCTAAAATGTCTGAAGCCCCAAAAAAACGCTGGTACGTCGTTCAGGCGTTTTCCGGTTTTGAAGGTCGCGTAGCACAATCGCTGCGTGAACATATCAAACTGCACGATATGGAAGAGCTGTTCGGCGAAGTCATGGTTCCCACCGAAGAAGTGGTGGAGATCCGTGGTGGTCTACGTCGTAAGAGTGAGCGTAAATTCTTCCCTGGCTATGTACTGGTTCAGATGGTGATGAATGACGCCAGCTGGCACCTGGTGCGCAGTGTTCCTCGTGTTATGGGCTTCATCGGTGGAACTTCCGATCGTCCTGCACCGATCAGCGATAAAGAAGTGGACGCTATTATGAACCGCCTGCAGCAGGCTGGTGATAAGCCACGTCCGAAAACGATGTTCGAGCCGGGTGAACTGGTGCGCGTCAACGATGGTCCATTTGCTGACTTTAACGGTGTCGTTGAAGAAGTGGACTACGAGAAGAGCCGCCTGAAAGTGTCTGTCTCCATCTTTGGCCGTGCAACGCCGGTGGAACTGGACTTTAGCCAGGTAGAAAAAGGCTGATCAAATAATCAGCAAGGCGAGCGAATTTGTGGCTTGTCAGAGGCGCGAAATTGAACTACAATTTCGCGCCTTTTGTTTTTAGATGTCTTGCTCTTGCAGCGAGACGAAACACGGGGAGCCTCTCAGGAGGCGATATTACCCAAACGAGGAAATTTCAATGGCCAAGAAAGTACAAGCCTACGTTAAGCTGCAAGTTGCAGCCGGTATGGCTAACCCAAGTCCACCAGTTGGTCCAGCTCTGGGTCAGCAAGGTGTTAACATCATGGAATTCTGTAAGGCATTTAACGCTAAGACTGACAGCGTTGAGAAAGGCCTGCCGATCCCGGTTGTTATTACAGTTTATTCTGATCGCTCCTTCACTTTCGTAACCAAGACCCCGCCGGCAGCAGTTCTGCTGAAGAAAGCGGCTGGTGTTAAATCTGGTTCCGGCAAGCCAAACAAAGATAAAGTTGGCAAAGTGACTAGTGCACAGGTTCGTGAAATCGCAGAAACCAAAGCTGCGGACATGACTGGTTCTGACGTTGAAGCGATGATTCGCTCCATCGAAGGTACTGCTCGTTCCATGGGCCTGGTAGTGGAGGATTAAGAAATGGCTAAGCTGACCAAGCGCATGCGCGTGATCCGTGACAAAGTTGATGCTACTAAACAGTATGACATCCTCGAAGCTGTTGCTCTGCTGAAAGAGCTGGCCACCGCTAAATTCGTAGAAAGCGTTGACGTTGCCGTTAACCTCGGCATCGACGCTCGTAAATCAGACCAAAACGTTCGTGGTGCTACCGTTCTGCCACACGGCACCGGTCGCAGCGTTCGCGTTGCCGTATTTGCCCAGGGCCCTAACGCTGAAGCTGCTAAAGCTGCAGGCGCAGAGCTGGTAGGTATGGAAGATCTGGCTGACCTGATCAAGAAAGGCGAGATGAACTTCGACGTGGTTATTGCTTCCCCGGATGCAATGCGCGTTGTAGGTCAACTGGGCCAGGTTCTGGGTCCACGTGGTCTGATGCCTAACCCGAAAGTGGGTACCGTTACTCCTAACGTTGCTGAAGCTGTTAAGAACGCTAAAGCAGGTCAGGTTCGTTATCGTAACGACAAAAACGGTATCATCCATACCACTATCGGTAAGGTTGATTTCGACACAGACAAGCTGAAGGAAAACCTGGAGTCTCTGCTGGTTGCGCTGAAAAAAGCCAAACCATCTCAGGCAAAAGGCGTGTACATCAAGAAAGTTAGCCTCTCCACCACCATGGGTGCTGGCGTTGCTATCGATCAAAGCGGCTTGACTGCTGTAGCGAACTAATCGCACTGCGATTATCGCTTTGACTTGGGGGTGGGATTCATCTAGAATCTTATCCCCCAAGGTTCCGCTATAGGTGGAACAACAGATTTTTCGGTTGGAGCCTGGCCTATCCAGGCCTCCGTCCAAGACCGCAGGTGTGCCGCAAGGCACTTAATCCTTCCTGCGTAGACGGTGACAGAGCCTAAAGAAATTTTTTCTTTTTTAAAAAGAATGGTCTTTGCTGGATTCTGCTCACCGTGTTAAGCCGCTCAACGGCGCGTGTTCGCACTCGCTGTTGAGTGAAGTGAGTTCCGGGGATTTTCCCCGGCTAAATCCAGGAGCAAAAAGCTAATGGCATTAAATCTTCAAGACAAACAAGCGATTGTTGCTGAAGTCAACGAAGTAGCCAAAGGCGCGCTGTCTGCGGTAGTTGCGGATTCTCGTGGCGTTACCGTTGATAAAATGACTGAACTGCGTAAAGCAGGTCGTGAAGCTGGCGTTTACATGCGTGTTGTTCGTAACACCTTGATGCGTCGCGTAGTTGAAGGCACTCCGTTCGAATGCCTGAAAGACACGTTTGTCGGTCCTACCTTGATTGCATTCTCTACTGAACACCCGGGCGCTGCTGCTCGTCTGTTCAAAGAGTTCGCGAAAGCGAATGCAAAATTTGAGGTTAAAGCTGCGGCCTTTGAAGGTGAGCTGATCCCTGCGGCACAAATCGACCGCTTGGCAACGCTGCCTACTTACGATGAAGCAATCGCACGCCTGATGGCAACCATGAAAGAAGCCGCTGCCGGCAAATTGGTTCGCACTCTGGCTGCAGTACGCGATCAGAAAGAAGCGGCATAAGCCTCTCTCTTTCTTAGCCTTTGCTTACGTATTTAAACTATTTCTGAATTTTAGGAACTTTTGTTATGTCTATCACTAAAGACCAAATTATCGAAGGCGTTGCAGCCCTGTCTGTAATGGAAATCGTTGAACTGATCGCCGCTATGGAAGAGAAGTTCGGTGTTTCTGCTGCTGCTGTAGCTGCAGGTCCTGCTGCTGCTGTTGAAGCTGCTGAAGAAAAAACTGAATTCGACGTTGTACTGAAAGGTATCGGCGCGAACAAAGTTGCAGTAATCAAAGCAGTACGTGGCGCAACTGGCCTGGGTCTGAAAGAAGCTAAAGACCTGGTTGAGTCTGCACCAGCAGCACTGAAAGAAGGCATCAGCAAAGACGACGCTGAAGCACTGAAAAAAGCTCTGGAAGAAGCTGGCGCTGAAGTTGAAGTTAAATAAGCCACTGCTTTTGGAGTGCAGTCTGTTTTAACTAACAGACTGATGGCTGGTGACTTTTTGGTCACCAGCCTTTTTGCGCTGTAGGGCGTCAGTAGAGTTTCACACTGTTTGACTACTGGCTAACCCCAATATTTCTTTCTATCGACGACTTAATATACTGCCCTCTGCGCCGCAGCCGAATCTGCCGCCACGGCAATGAAATGATTTAAGCGTGATAGAAACGAGTATTGCGGAAAGTGTTCTCGCTTTCCGGTCAACAAAACGGTGTTGCATGAACCGTCCCCTATCCGGACGGACAATAGGTTCGACTTTCCAGCGAGCTGAGGAACCCTATGGTTTACTCCTATACCGAGAAGAAACGTATTCGTAAGGATTTTGGTAAGCGTCCACAAGTTTTGGACATACCTTATCTCCTTTCTATCCAGCTTGACTCGTTCCAGAAATTTATCGAGCAAGATCCAGAAGGGCAATACGGCTTAGAAGCCGCATTCCGTTCTGTTTTCCCGATCCAGAGCTACAGTGGCAATTCGGAGCTGCAATACGTTAGCTACCGTCTTGGTGAGCCGGTGTTTGACGTTAAAGAGTGCCAGATCCGTGGTGTGACGTACTCTGCACCGCTGCGCGTAAAACTGCGCCTGGTCATCTACGAACGTGAAGCACCAGAAGGTACGGTCAAAGACATCAAGGAACAAGAAGTCTATATGGGCGAAATTCCGCTCATGACCGAAAACGGTACCTTTGTAATTAACGGTACTGAGAGGGTTATCGTATCCCAGCTGCATCGTAGTCCTGGTGTGTTCTTCGACAGCGATAAGGGCAAAACCCACTCCTCGGGCAAAGTGCTGTATAACGCACGTATCATCCCTTACCGTGGCTCATGGCTGGATTTCGAGTTTGACCCGAAAGACAACCTGTTCGTGCGTATCGACCGTCGCCGCAAACTGCCTGCGACCATTATTCTGCGCGCGCTGAGCTACACCACTGAGCAGATCCTTGACCTGTTCTTTGAGAAAATTGTTTTCGAGATCCGTGATAACAAGCTGCAGATGGAGCTGGTTCCAGAGCGTCTGCGTGGTGAAACTGCGTCCTTCGATATCGAAGCCAACGGTAAGATCTACGTTGAGAAAGCACGCCGTATCACCGCTCGTCATATCCGTCAGCTCGAAAAAGACGAAATTCGCAGTATTGAAGTACCGGTTGAGTACATCGCGGGCAAAGTGGTCGCGAAAGACTATATCGATACCAATACCGGCGAGCTGATCTGTGCAGCCAACATGGAGCTGTCACTGGATCTGTTGGCCAAGCTGAGCCAGTCAGGCCACAAGCGTATCGAAACGCTGTTCACCAACGATCTGGACCACGGTGCGTACATTTCTGAAACCGTACGTGTCGACCCAACCAGCGATCGTCTGAGCGCTCTGGTAGAAATCTACCGCATGATGCGCCCTGGTGAGCCACCAACGCGTGAAGCGGCGGAAAGCCTGTTCGAGAACCTGTTCTTCTCTGAAGACCGCTACGATCTGTCTGCGGTTGGCCGGATGAAGTTCAACCGTTCTCTGCTGCGTGACGAGATCGAAGGTTCGGGCATCCTGAGCAAAGACGACATCATCGAAGTGATGAAGAAGCTCATCGATATCCGTAACGGTAAAGGCGAAGTGGACGATATCGACCACTTGGGCAACCGTCGTATCCGTTCCGTTGGCGAAATGGCCGAGAACCAATTCCGTGTCGGTCTGGTGCGTGTTGAGCGTGCGGTGAAAGAACGTCTGTCCCTGGGCGATCTGGATACCCTGATGCCTCAGGACATGATCAACGCCAAGCCAATTTCGGCGGCGGTGAAAGAGTTCTTCGGTTCAAGCCAGCTGTCCCAGTTTATGGACCAGAACAACCCGTTGTCTGAGATCACGCACAAACGTCGTATCTCTGCATTGGGCCCAGGCGGTCTGACCCGTGAACGTGCCGGCTTTGAAGTTCGAGACGTACACCCGACTCACTACGGTCGCGTGTGTCCAATCGAAACGCCGGAAGGTCCAAACATCGGTCTGATCAACTCCTTGTCCGTGTACGCACAGACCAACGAGTATGGCTTCCTGGAAACCCCGTACCGCCGCGTGCGTGACGGCGTGGTGACCGATGAAATCAACTATCTGTCTGCTATTGAAGAAGGCAACTTCGTTATCGCTCAGGCGAACTCCAACCTGGACGAAGAAGGCCGCTTCGAAGAAGACCTGGTTACCTGTCGTAGCAAAGGCGAATCAAGCCTGTTTAGCCGCGACCAGGTTGACTATATGGACGTATCAACCCAGCAGGTTGTTTCTGTTGGTGCTTCACTGATCCCATTCCTGGAACACGATGACGCCAACCGTGCATTGATGGGTGCGAACATGCAACGTCAAGCGGTGCCAACCCTGCGTGCTGACAAGCCGCTGGTAGGTACCGGTATGGAACGTGCCGTAGCGGTTGACTCCGGTGTTACTGCCGTAGCCAAACGTGGTGGTGTGATCCAGTACGTGGATGCTTCCCGTATCGTTATCAAAGTTAACGAAGACGAGATGTACCCAGGCGAAGCTGGTATCGATATTTATAACCTGACCAAGTACACCCGTTCTAACCAGAACACCTGTATCAACCAGATGCCTTGTGTGAATCTGGGTGAGCCAATCGAGCGCGGCGACGTGCTGGCAGATGGCCCGTCTACAGACCTGGGTGAACTGGCGTTGGGTCAGAACATGCGCGTCGCGTTCATGCCTTGGAACGGCTACAACTTCGAAGACTCCATCTTGGTCTCCGAGCGTGTAGTACAGGAAGATCGCTTCACCACCATCCATATTCAGGAACTGGCTTGCGTGTCTCGCGACACCAAACTGGGGCCGGAAGAGATCACCGCCGACATCCCTAACGTGGGTGAAGCAGCGCTCTCCAAACTGGATGAATCCGGTATCGTGTATATCGGTGCAGAAGTGACCGGTGGCGACATTCTGGTTGGTAAGGTAACGCCGAAAGGTGAAACCCAGCTGACGCCAGAAGAGAAGCTGCTGCGTGCGATCTTCGGTGAGAAAGCGTCTGACGTTAAAGACTCTTCTCTGCGTGTACCAAACGGCGTTTCCGGTACGGTTATCGACGTGCAGGTCTTTACCCGCGATGGCGTGGACAAAGACAAGCGTGCGTTGGAAATCGAAGAGATGCAGCTGAAGCAGGCGAAGAAAGACCTGACTGAAGAACTGCAGATCCTGGAAGCTGGCCTGTTCGCTCGTATCCATGCGGTACTGGTTTCTGGTGGTATCGAAGCCGAGAAGCTGAGCAAACTGCCACGCGATCGCTGGTTGGAACTGGGCCTGACCGACGAAGACAAGCAAAACCAGCTGGAACAGCTGGCAGAGCAGTACGACGAGCTGAAATCCGACTTCGAGAAGAAGCTGGATGCCAAGCGTCGTAAGATCACCCAAGGCGACGATCTGGCACCAGGCGTGCTGAAAATCGTCAAGGTGTATCTGGCCGTTAAGCGTCAGATCCAACCGGGTGACAAGATGGCAGGCCGCCACGGTAACAAGGGTGTTATCTCCAAGATCAACCCGATCGAAGATATGCCTTACGATGAAAACGGTACGCCGGTTGACATCGTTCTGAACCCGTTGGGCGTTCCATCGCGTATGAACATCGGTCAGATCCTGGAAACTCACCTGGGTATGGCGGCGAAAGGCATTGGTGAGAAGATCAACCAAATGCTCAAGCAGCACCAGGAAGTGGCCAAGCTGCGTGAATTCATCCAGAAGGCTTACGATCTGGGTGACGGCGTTTGCCAGAAAGTTGACCTGAACACCTTCACCGACGACGAAGTCTTGCGTCTGGCAGAGAACCTGAAAAAAGGTATGCCGATCGCAACCCCAGTCTTCGATGGTGCGAAAGAGTCAGAAATCAAGCAACTGCTGGAAATGGGCGGTATCCCGACTTCAGGTCAGATTACGCTGTTTGATGGCCGTACCGGCGAGCAGTTCGAGCGCCAGGTAACTGTCGGCTATATGTACATGCTGAAACTGAACCACTTGGTTGACGATAAGATGCACGCGCGTTCTACCGGTTCTTACAGCTTGGTTACTCAGCAGCCGCTGGGTGGTAAGGCGCAATTCGGTGGTCAGCGCTTCGGTGAGATGGAAGTGTGGGCGCTGGAAGCATACGGCGCAGCTTACACCTTGCAGGAAATGCTTACCGTTAAGTCGGATGACGTCAACGGCCGTACCAAGATGTACAAAAACATCGTGGATGGCGATCACCGTATGGAACCTGGCATGCCGGAGTCCTTCAACGTACTGTTGAAAGAAATCCGCTCGCTGGGTATCAACATCGAACTGGAAGGCGACTAATCGCTATTCCAGCTCTGGCTCCCGACCTTAGGGAGCCAGAGGGTGGTTGTTCAGGTCACACGGGCGCGCGATTTGTCAGCGTGCGCCCAACAGGTTTAACTCCGACAGGAGCCAATCCGTGAAAGACTTATTAAAGTTTCTGAAAGCGCAAACTAAGACCGAAGAGTTTGATGCGATCAAGATTGCTCTGGCATCGCCAGACATGATCCGTTCATGGTCGTTCGGTGAAGTTAAAAAGCCGGAAACCATTAACTACCGTACGTTCAAACCTGAGCGTGACGGCCTTTTCTGCGCCCGTATCTTTGGGCCGGTAAAAGATTACGAGTGCCTGTGCGGTAAGTACAAGCGCTTGAAACACCGCGGCGTGATCTGTGAGAAGTGCGGCGTTGAAGTGACCCAGACCAAAGTACGCCGTGAGCGTATGGGCCACATCGAACTGGCTTCTCCGACTGCGCACATCTGGTTCCTGAAATCGCTGCCTTCGCGCATCGGTTTGCTGCTGGATATGCCGCTGCGTGACATCGAACGTGTACTGTACTTCGAATCCTACGTGGTAGTCGAAGGCGGTATGACCAACCTCGAGCGTCGTCAGATCCTGACTGAAGAGCAGTATCTGGATGCGCTGGAAGAGTTTGGTGACGAATTCGACGCCAAGATGGGTGCGGAAGCTATTCAGGCCCTGTTGAAAAACATGGATCTGGAAGCCGAGTGTGAGCAGCTGCGTGAAGAGCTGAACGAAACCAACTCCGAAACCAAGCGTAAGAAGCTGACCAAGCGTATCAAGCTGCTGGAAGCGTTCGTGCAATCTGGTAACAAGCCAGAGTGGATGATCCTGACCGTGCTGCCGGTACTGCCGCCAGATCTGCGTCCATTGGTTCCACTGGATGGTGGCCGTTTCGCGACTTCAGATCTGAACGATCTGTACCGCCGCGTGATCAACCGTAACAACCGTCTGAAACGCCTGCTGGATCTGGCTGCGCCGGACATCATCGTGCGCAACGAAAAGCGTATGCTGCAAGAAGCGGTAGATGCCCTGCTGGATAACGGCCGTCGCGGTCGTGCGATCACCGGTTCCAACAAGCGTCCTCTGAAATCTTTGGCCGATATGATCAAAGGTAAGCAGGGTCGTTTCCGTCAGAACCTGTTGGGTAAACGTGTTGACTACTCTGGTCGTTCTGTAATCACCGTAGGTCCATACCTGCGTCTGCATCAGTGCGGTCTGCCGAAGAAAATGGCACTGGAGCTGTTCAAACCGTTCATCTACGGCAAGCTGGAACTGCGTGGCCTGGCCACAACGATCAAAGCCGCCAAGAAAATGGTTGAGCGCGAAGAAGCTGTCGTTTGGGATATCCTGGACGAAGTGATCCGCGAACACCCGGTACTGCTGAACCGTGCACCAACCCTGCACCGTTTGGGGATCCAGGCGTTTGAACCGGTTCTGATCGAAGGTAAAGCGATCCAGCTGCACCCGCTGGTTTGTGCGGCATACAACGCCGACTTCGATGGTGACCAGATGGCTGTTCACGTACCGTTGACGCTGGAAGCCCAGCTGGAAGCGCGTGCGTTGATGATGTCTACCAACAACATCCTGTCACCAGCGAACGGCGAGCCAATCATCGTTCCTTCTCAGGACGTTGTATTGGGTCTGTACTATATGACTCGTGACTGTGTTAACGCCAAAGGCGAAGGCATGGTTCTGACGGGTCCTAAAGAAGCTGAACGCGTTTACCGCGCCGGTCTGGCCTCTCTGCATGCACGCGTAAAAGTGCGTATTACAGAAGAGATCAAGAATACCGAAGGTGAATCTATTCACCAGACTTCGATTATCGATACCACCATCGGTCGCGCCATCCTGTGGATGATCGTACCGCAAGGTCTGCCTTACTCGATCGTTAACCAGCCTTTGGGCAAGAAAGCGATCTCCAAGATGCTGAACACCTGTTACCGCATCCTGGGCCTGAAGCCGACCGTAATCTTCGCTGACCAGATCATGTACACCGGTTTTGCTTACGCTGCCCGTTCAGGCGCGTCTGTAGGTATCGATGACATGGTTATCCCAGCCAAGAAAGCAGAGATCATCGAAGAAGCGGAAACCGAAGTTGCCGAGATCCAGGAGCAGTTCCAATCTGGTCTGGTTACCGCGGGCGAACGCTACAACAAAGTGATCGATATCTGGGCTGCGGCGAACGAACGTGTTGCTAAAGCGATGATGGAAAACCTGTCGGTTGAAGACGTGGTTAACCGTGACGGCGTGGTGGAACAACAAGTTTCCTTCAACAGCATCTTTATGATGGCCGACTCCGGTGCTCGTGGTTCTGCCGCTCAGATCCGTCAGTTGGCGGGGATGCGTGGCCTGATGGCCAAGCCAGATGGCTCCATCATCGAAACGCCAATCACTGCGAACTTCCGTGAAGGTCTGAACGTACTCCAGTACTTCATCTCCACGCACGGTGCTCGTAAAGGCTTGGCGGATACCGCACTGAAAACGGCAAACTCCGGTTATCTGACCCGTCGTCTGGTTGACGTGGCGCAGGACCTGGTAGTGACCGAAGACGACTGTGGTACTCACAACGGCATCATGATGACTCCGGTTATCGAAGGTGGTGACGTGAAAGAGCCACTGCGTGAACGCGTTCTGGGTCGTGTGACCGCTGAAGATGTCATCAAGCCGGGTACGGCTGACATCCTGGTGCCACGCAACACCCTGCTGAACGAGAAGACCTGTGACCTGTTGGAAGAGAACTCTGTCGACAGCGTTAAAGTCCGTTCCGTAGTTAGCTGTGAAACCGACTTTGGTGTGTGCGCCAACTGCTATGGTCGCGACCTGGCACGTGGTCACATCATCAACAAAGGTGAAGCCATCGGCGTTATCGCGGCCCAGTCCATCGGTGAGCCGGGTACACAGCTGACGATGCGTACGTTCCACATCGGTGGTGCGGCATCTCGTGCGGCAGCAGAATCCAGCATCCAGGTGAAGAACAAAGGTAACCTGAAGCTGAGCAACGTGAAGTTCGTTATGAACGCCTCAGGCAAGCTGGTAATTACCTCGCGTAATACCGAACTGAAGCTGATCGACGAATTCGGCCGTACCAAAGAAAGCTACAAAGTGCCTTACGGTGCTGTAATGGGCAAAGGTGATGGTGCAGAAGTTAACGGCGGCGAAACCGTTGCTAACTGGGATCCACACACCATGCCGGTTGTGACCGAGGTGAGCGGTTTCATTCGCTTCGCCGATATGGTTGACGGCCAGACCATTACCCGCCAGACCGACGAACTGACCGGTTTGTCCTCTCTGGTGGTACTGGACAGCGCAGAACGTACCGGTAGCGGTAAAGACCTGCGTCCGGCACTGAAAATCGTTGATGCCAAAGGCGACGACGTATTGATCCCAGGTACTGATATGCCTGCTCAATACTTCCTGCCGGGTAAAGCGATTGTGCAGCTGGAAGACGGCATTCAGATCGGTGCGGGTGATACCCTGGCGCGTATTCCTCAGGAATCCGGCGGTACCAAGGATATTACCGGTGGTCTGCCACGCGTTGCGGATCTGTTCGAAGCACGTCGTCCGAAAGAGCCGGCAATCCTGGCTGAAATCAGCGGGATTATCTCGTTCGGTAAAGAGACCAAAGGCAAACGTCGCCTGGTAATCTCTCCACTGGACGGCAGCGACGCTTACGAAGAGATGATCCCTAAATGGCGTCAGCTCAACGTGTTCGAAGGTGAGATTGTGGAACGTGGTGACGTTGTTTCTGACGGCCCAGAATCTCCACATGACATTCTGCGTCTGCGTGGTGTGCATGCGGTTACTCGCTACATCACCAACGAAGTGCAGGAAGTTTACCGTCTGCAAGGCGTTAAGATTAACGATAAACACATCGAAGTTATCGTTCGTCAGATGCTGCGTAAAGGGACCATCGTTAGCGCTGGTAGCACCGAGTTCCTGGAAGGCGAACAGGCTGAAGTATCACGCGTTAAGATTGCTAACCGTAAACTTGCTGCTGAAGGCAAGATCGAAGCAACCTTCTCACGCGATCTGCTGGGTATCACCAAGGCTTCCTTGGCGACCGAGTCCTTCATCTCTGCTGCATCGTTCCAGGAAACGACGCGCGTTCTCACCGAAGCGGCTGTTGCCGGTAAGCGTGATGAACTGCGCGGCCTGAAAGAGAACGTGATCGTGGGCCGTCTGATCCCAGCCGGTACCGGTTACGCTTATCACCAGGATCGTATGCGCCGTAAGGCTCTGGGTGAAACTCCGGTTGTTCCGCTGGTTAGCGCGGAAGAAGCGACAGCCAACCTGGCCGAATTGCTCAACGCTGGCAACCTGGGTGGCAGTGACGAATAAGTCACCTGATCCCTGACTGTACGTTTTGCAGTGAATGACTAAAGCCCTGGCTATCCTAGCCGGGGCTTTTTGTTGTACAGTGCTGTAAAGTTAAAATAACGGAACAGGCATGGACACCTCAACTTCAGTCAGTGGCAGCAGCGCTGCCAACAGCGAAATAACCTCACCAATCCAGTACTCTCAAAGCCGGGCGCGGCGTGCCGCCTGGGGAAGCTTTGTTGGCGCCGTAGTCGATTGGTACGACTTCCTGCTGTACGGAATAGTTGCCGCTTTAGTTTTTAACACCGAATTTTTCCCGCAGGTCAGCCCAACGATGGGCACGCTGGCCGCCTTTGGCACCTTTGGCGTCGGTTTTCTGTTCCGCCCGCTAGGTGGCATGGTGTTCGGGCACTTTGGCGATAAGCTTGGCCGTAAGCGCATGCTGATGATCACCGTCTGGATGATGGGGATCTCTACGGCGTTGATCGGCCTGCTGCCCTCGTTCGATTCAGTTGGCTGGTGGGCCCCGGTCATGCTGGTGCTGCTACGAGCGGTGCAAGGGTTTGCCGTGGGGGGCGAATGGGGCGGTGCTGCCTTGCTGGCGGTAGAAAGCGCGCCGAAGAAGAGAAAAGCCTTTTACAGCAGTGGAGTACAGATTGGTTTTGGCGTCGGGCTGCTGTTGGCTACCGGCTCGGTTTCTCTGGTCAGCCACTTCACCAGCAATGAGGACTTTATCAACTGGGGCTGGCGTTTGCCGTTCCTGTTCAGCCTGGTGCTGGTCGCTATTGCCTGGTGGATCCGTAATGGCATGGACGAGTCGCAGGAGTTTGAAGCCAATAAAACGTTGCACGAACGGGCCGAGAAAATCCGCAAATTCCCAATATTTGAGGCACTGCGCCAGAATCCCAAAGCCTTCTTGCTGATCATTGCCCTACGCTTTGGCGAACTGCTGACGATGTATATCGTCACAGCCTTTGCCATGAACTACTCAACCACCCACCTTGGTCTGTCACGGGATCTGTTCCTGAATATTGGCTTGCTGGTCGGGGCGGTGAGCTGTGTCTCGATCCCTTGCTTTGCCTACTTGGCCGATAGCTTTGGCAGACGGCGGATCTACGTTACGGGAGCATTGATTGGTGTTGCCAGCACGGTACCGTTTTTCATGGCGCTCGAGAGCCGTAACACGGTGATGATTATCTTCTTTGCCATCATGCTGGGAAATATGGCGCACGACATGCTGGTCAGCGTGCAGCAGCCGATGTTTACCGAGCTGTTCGGCACCGCATACCGTTATAGCGGTGCAGGAGTGGGCTATCAGGTTGCTAGCGTGGTCGGCGGTGGCTTCACGCCGTTTATTGCCGTATTGCTGGTGGAATTGATGGATGGTTCCTGGCATCTGGTTGCCGCCTATCTGGCGCTGGGGTGTCTGCTTTCTGCCATTGTGGGGATGCGTATGAAACCCCAGACGGCCGAATAACACAGAGGAACCGGAAGCGTGCGGCCAGTCCCCGCACGCTCCGGCGTTTGGTAAGCAAGGTTATCAAGAGGGGGAGATAACCTTGGTTGGCTTAGGAACGCTTGCCAACACCGCCACTATAACGAGGCCATTTTTCCCTGCCAGCTCACCTTGGCGGCTTTGCGCAGTGTTTCCAGAGCTACTGGCTCGATGGTGTAACCGTTGCAGGCAGTTGCGTAGCGCGTCCCAGATAATCATCCCAATCTTTCCACACCGGCTGTAGCCCAGCGGCACCGATCGCCTGTGCCACCTGCTGCGGTGTTCGGCTGTCGTGCGGTTCGAACTGTTCCAGCTCTGGCGGCACATCGTCGGCATAACCACCCGGCTGGGTTTTGGAACCGGCACTGACGCTGTTGATGGCTACCGGGATCATATGGTCGCGGAAGAAGGCCGACTCTCGTGTAGATAATGAAAGCTCCACGTCAGGAGCGAATAACCGGAAAGCACAGATCAACTGTACCAGTTGCGGTTCACTCATGATCGAGGCCGGCTCAATACCACCGGCGCAGGGCCGCAGGCGAGGGAACGAGATTGAGTAACGGCTCTGCCAGTAAGTCTGTTGCAGGTAAAACAGATGCTCTGCCAGCAGATAGCAGTCCGTGCGCCAACTGCTGGAAAGCCCAATCAGCGCCCCTAGCCCGATCTTGTCGATCCCGGCGCGCCCCAGACGATCCGGCGTACTCAGCCGCCAATGAAAATCCTGTTTCTGGCCACGCAGATGGTGCTGCTGATAGGTCGCGGGATGATAGGTTTCCTGATAGACCAACACGCCGTCCAGCCCAAGGGCTTTCAGCTCGGCGTAGTCTTGCTGCGCCAGAGGTTGCACCTCCATCATCAGCGAACTGAAATGACGGCGAATGGCGGGCAGATGCTGGCGGAAGTAATCCATTCCGACTTTGCGCTGATGTTCCCCGGTCACCAGCAGCAGGTGCTCAAATCCTAGCGCCTTGATAGCCGCGCATTCCCGTTCGATCTCTACCGCATCCAGCGTTTTACGTTTGAGGTGGTTACTCATCGAAAAACCGCAGTAAGTACAATCGTTGGCACACAGGTTAGAAAGATATAGCGGCACATAGAAGCTCACTACGTTACCGAAACGCTGGCGGGTGAGCTGTTGCGCTCGTTGCGCCAGGGGTTCCAGATAGGGAGCGGCGGCAGGGGAGATCAGTGCCATAAAATCCTCCCGTGTCAGCTTGGGGCTATTGAGTGCCTGCTCAACGTCACGCGCCGTTTTGCTGTTAATGCGCAGCGTCAGGTCATCCCAATCCCATTCGAGCAGGCGCTCGCTAAAATCACTGGCCATCAGCGTGTCTCCTCTGAATGACTGAGAAACGCCGTCAGCGGACTGGATGCGGCGGCGCTCGACTGGCGGCTGCCTAGCCCTGAGTTGCGTGCTAACTCTCCGGCCTCCAGCGCCAGGCGGAAAGCCCGGGCCATTTGCACCGGCTCCCGCGCCACGGCGATGGCGGTATTGACCAGTACCGCATCGGCTCCCAGTTCCATCGCCTCTAACGCATGGCTTGGGGCACCAATCCCGGCATCAATCACTACCGGCACTTTGGCCTGTTCAATGATGATCTCAAGGAAGTCACGGGTCAGTAAGCCACGGTTAGAACCGATTGGCGCGCCGAGTGGCATCACGGCGGCACAACCCGCTTCCTCCAGCCGCTTACACAGCACCGGATCGGCACCGCAGTAAGGCAGTACCACAAAGCCCTGTTTGACCAGGGTTTCCGCCGCCTTGAGCGTTTCGATCGGATCTGGCAGCAGGTATTTCACCTCTGGGTGTATTTCCAGTTTGACCCAGTGAGTCCCTAGCGCTTCGCGCGCCAACCGGGCGGCAAACACCGCCTCATCTGCCGTTTTTGCCCCGGAGGTGTTGGGCAGTAATTTCACGCCCAATCGTTGCAGCGGTGCCAGAATGGCGTCATTCCCGCCGCGCAGGTCGACGCGTTTCATCGCCATAGTGACCAGTTGTGAGCCGGAGGCTTGTAGCGCAGCCAGCATTAACTCGGGCGTGGCGAATTTCCCCGTGCCGGTAAACAGGCGTGAGGTAAAGGTGGTATCGGCGATTTGCAGCATGTCAGCCTCCGGCAATCGCTTGAAACAGCAAGATATCATCACCGTCCTGCACCTGACGGGTGGCCCAGTCGTTGCGTGGAATGATGACCTGATTGATCGCCAAGGCGCAGCCTGGCTGGTGGCGTTCCAGCCGTTCGAGCAACGCGCCGATGCTTAACGGCTGCTCCAGCTCCAGCGGTTGATCGTTGAGCGTAATCTTCATGCTGGCTCTCCGCAGTGGAGGCAGGTGCTGGCCTTACTCAGTTGCAGGGTGCTCCAGCTTTGCTGCTTGCCGTCGAACAGGCGCAGCTTGCCGCTAAGGGAGGAGGGTATTCCAGCCAGCATTTTTATCGCTTCCAGCGCCTGCAGCGTGCCGATCACGCCAACGACCGGGCCGAGCACGCCCGCCGTGCGGCAGTTGCGCTGCGGTTCGGTTTGCTCCGGGTAGAGGCAGGCATAACAGCCATGGGCATAGGGCGGTTCGATAACCAGCAACTGGCCGCTGAACCCCACCGCGCTGCCGCTGATCAACGGCACGCTGGCTTGGATGCAGGCGGCATTCACCGCATGACGGGTGGCCATGTTGTCGCTGCAATCGAGCACCAGATCGGCACGGGCGACCGCATCGCTCAGCGTTGCCCCTTGCAGGCGTTGCTCCAGCGTGATCGACTCCACCAGAGGGTTCAGCGCTTGCAGATGCTGCTTTGCCAACTGAGCCTTGTTGGTGCCGATATCACCGGTGCGGTACAGAATTTGCCGTTGCAGATTGGTGAGGTGTAGCTGGTCATCATCGGCCAACAGCAAGGTACCAACGCCAGCGGCAGCCAGATACAGCGCTGCCGGAGAGCCTAATCCTCCTAATCCGACGATCAGCACCGTGGCTTGTGTCAGCTTTTCCTGCCCCTCGGGGCCGACGTCTTCCAGCAGCAGTTGCCGGCTGTAGCGCAAGAACTCTTGGTCATTGAGCATCGCATGACTCCTTGCCTTCAATCAGTTGCAGCAGCGTTGCCGTAGCGGCGCGCCAGTCTGATGCCTGGGTGATGGCGCTGACCACGGCCACGCTGCCAACGCCGCAGGCCAGCACGGCGGGGACGCGCTCGATGCTGATCCCGCCAATGGCTACTGTTGGATACTGCTGTAATCCGGCGACGTGGCGTTGCAACTCGGCCAAGCCTTGCGGCTCAGAGGGCATTTCCTTGGTTTGCGTTGGGAAGATATGCCCCAGTGCGATATAGGAAGGTTTGACGGCGATCGCCCGGGCCAGCTCGGCATCGTCATGGGTGGAAACGCCCAAGCGCAGTCCTGCCCGATGGATGGCCGCCAGATCGGTGGTGTCTAAATCCTCCTGGCCCAGGTGTACGCCATAGGCCCCATGTTTGATCGCCAGCCGCCAATAATCATTGATAAACAGCCGGGCCTGATAGCGTTTGCCAAGGGCAATAGCGGCGGCAATATCGGCCTCCACTTGCTCGTCTGGCAGATCTTTGATACGTAGTTGGATAGTGGTAACGCCTGCCTCCAACAGGCGGGCGATCCA
The DNA here is from genome assembly GCF_015673035.1 of Serratia sp. Res13-Sevr-LER1-36-b. Taxonomy (NCBI): domain Bacteria; kingdom Pseudomonadati; phylum Pseudomonadota; class Gammaproteobacteria; order Enterobacterales; family Yersiniaceae; genus Serratia; species Serratia sp. Res13-Sevr-LER1-36-b. The sequence continues at coordinate 17,573 of NZ_JADACK010000033.1, forward strand.
TTCAACGCTGTCGACGACCGGATATAAACCCAGCTTGTGCGGTGTTGCAGGGAAGGGAGAGGTGAGGTTAGTCATTATTTATCTCCTCCTGCAAATTGGCCGCACTGTGGTACAGCTCGCTGCCGCGTGAGCGGAATTCAGCCGACATTTTCTCCATCCCGGTCAGTTGCACTTCGATCGGTTTGGCGGCCTCTTGTGCGGCGGCATAGTCACGCACTTCCTGGGAAATCTTCATCGAGCAGAACTTCGGCCCACACATGGAGCAGAAGTGGGCGATCTTGCCGGATTCTTGCGGCAGCGTTTCGTCGTGATAGGCGCGGGCGGTTTGTGGATCCAGCGCCAGGTTGAACTGATCTTCCCAACGGAATTCAAAGCGCGCTTTGGACATGGCGTTATCGCGTATCTGTGCGCCCGGATGGCCTTTCGCCAAGTCGGCGGCGTGAGCGGCGATCTTGTAGGTGATCAGCCCCTGCTTCACGTCTTCTTTGTTAGGCAGCCCCAGATGCTCTTTCGGTGTCACGTAGCAAAGCATCGCGCAGCCGAACCAGCCGATCATCGCCGCGCCGATCCCTGAGGTGAAATGGTCGTAACCCGGAGCGATATCGGTGGTCAATGGCCCCAGCGTGTAGAACGGCGCTTCATGGCAATGTTCCAGCTCCTCGGTCATGTTGCGGCGGATCATCTGCATCGGCACGTGGCCAGGGCCTTCGATCATCACCTGCACGTCATATTCCCAGGCTATCTTGGTCAGTTCACCCAGCGTATGCAGCTCAGCGAATTGCGCTTCGTCATTGGCATCCTGGATCGAGCCCGGGCGCAGGCCGTCGCCGAGTGACAGCGAGACATCGTAAGCGGCGCAAATTTCGCAGATCTCGCGGAAGTGCTGATAGAGGAAGTTCTCCTGATGATGCGACAGGCACCACTTCGCCATGATCGAGCCGCCACGGGAGACAATGCCGGTCAGGCGTTTGGCGGTCATCGGCACATAGCGCAGCAACACCCCGGCGTGAATGGTGAAGTAATCTACGCCTTGCTCAGCCTGTTCCAGCAGGGTATCGCGGAACATTTCCCAGGTCAGGTTCTCCGCCACGCCGTTCACTTTTTCCAGCGCCTGATAGATCGGCACTGTACCAATCGGCACCGGGCTGTTACGCAGGATCCATTCGCGGGTTTCATGGATATAACGGCCCGTGGAGAGATCCATCACGGTGTCAGCGCCCCAGCGGGTTGACCACACCAACTTCTCGACTTCCTCTTCAATCGAAGAGGTGACCGCCGAGTTGCCGATATTGGCGTTTACCTTCACCAGGAAATTACGGCCAATAATCATCGGCTCGGATTCCGGGTGGTTGATGTTGGCGGGGATGATGGCGCGGCCAGCGGCCACTTCCTGGCGCACAAATTCCGGCGTGATGTTCTCAGGTAGATTTGCGCCCCAGCTCTGGCCGGGATGCTGGTGGCGCAGCACTTCACCATGAATGCGCTCACGGCCCATATTTTCGCGAATGGCGATAAATTCCATCTCTGGGGTGACAATACCGGCGCGAGCGTAATGCAACTGCGTAACACATTTACCCGGCAAGGCTTTGCGGGGCCGCGGCAGGTGCTCAAAGCGCAGATGGTCTAACCCAACATCGGCAAGTCGTTGCTGTGTGAAGCCGGAACTGACGCCGCTTAACGCTTCGGTATCGGCACGTTCGGCGATCCAGTCCGCTCGTACTTTGGCCAAGCCACGATGTACGTCGAGCACCGCCAGCGGATCGCCATACGGCCCTGCGGTGTCATACACCGGGATGGCTTCGTTCTGTTCATATTGGGGCTGGTCTTTGTTGCCGCCAATCAGCGTCGGGCTGAGCTGGATCTCACGCATCGGTACCTGGATATCGCTGCGCGAACCCGCGAGATAGATCCGCTGTGAGTTGGGGAAGGTAACGCCTTGCAGAGAGTCGATAAAATCTTGCGCTTGGTCACGCTGTTGTTTACGGGCACGAGGTTGGTTCACGGTAGACATAGCAAATTCCTATCAGTGGAGTGATGTGTGGAAAATTGCTTGTCTGGAGTTCGGAGGGAGTAATGATGGTGGCCGGTAAGGCAGGCACAGCCCCTGGCGGGAGCATCTTGCCTATGGCGATAGATTACTCTTGTTCCCTTCGCGGGTATTAACCCGATCAGGTTCCGCGGATCCCGAATTAACGGTCTCAGCCTGGCTAATTTGATGAAAAATCAGCGCTAGGCACTCCGACAAGAGCCCTCAGTATAAGAGGGTCAACAAAAACCACAAGCCCTCCCCGTCATCTTTCAAGCTGTAGCGTTGTTGACCGCCTGGCTACCACTTGAAATCTATTGGGGGATAATTAGGCTGGATGAGACATAGATTCAGTATTCGTGGTGCCCGGTTGGCCCTGCTGCCAGGTTTCTGCCGCCAGCTGGATCAACTGATCTTCCAAGGCGAAACGTGATGCCAAGGCTTCGCCAATATCTGACAGCGCCTGATTGAGTTCTTCACACATGTCCTGATCGATAACGACTTCGGTGTAGCGGTCGTGGAACGCCATCACGGCTTCGGTATTGGCCTGTAATTTTGGGTAGAACTTGGTGGCTAGCGCCATCTTGGGGCTGGCGGAGCCTTCCACTTGTTTGATAATTTTGTCATAAATGTGAAAATGCCCGGCAGAAAGATAATCCACCAGATTCTGGCAAAAGTTCTCCAGCGCTTTTTCATTGAGCGGCGTATGCTTTTCTTTGTTGGGTTTAATGCCGACTAAACTGCAGTAGGTAACCAGCAGTTGCTTGCGTGCCTGCAACCAGTGATCGACTAATTCATTACTGCCACCAACGCGCTGAGTCAGGCTTTCCAATCGGTTTAGCATGATTGACTCCGTGTGTAAGAGAAAGAAAAAGTGGTAAGTTAATAAAATGTAACAAAGAGCATTCCTAGATTGCCAGTGAAGCAGAGGTTGTGCAACAACATATGGAACTTGCATTAACGGGTAACGAAAATGGCTGGTGGATCGTCAGCCATGAAAGCAAAATTTGGTTACCAAACGGTGAATTGCCGTTTGGTTCCGCCGCGCTATTTTCATTGCAAGGCCGGCCGGCTCGGCAAATTGGCGAATGGGAGGGGGCACCGGTCTGGCTGGTGCGCCAACCGATGCCGAAAGAGATGGGATCGGTGCGGCAACTGCTCAGTCTCGATCGTGGCCTGTTCCAACTGGCCGGGCGCGGCGTACAGCTGGCCGACTTTTATCGCTCGCACCGGTTCTGTGGCTACTGCGGTCATGAGATGCACCTTAGCCGTACCGAAAGCGCCTGCCTTTGTGATAACTGTCGCGAACGTTATTACCCGCAGATTGCCCCTTGCGTGATTGTCGCCATCCGCCGCAATGACGAGATCCTGTTGGCACAGCATGTGCGCCACCGTGGCGGCATCCATACCGTGCTGGCGGGGTTTGTGGAGGTGGGGGAAACTCTGGAGCAGGCCGTGGCGCGCGAAGTGATGGAAGAGAGCAATATCGCCATTACCAACCTGCGCTACGTTACCTCGCAACCCTGGCCGTTCCCTCATTCGCTGATGATGGCGTTTATGGCCGAGTATCAGGGCGGTGAACTGCGCCACGATCCGAAAGAGTTGCTCAATGCGGGCTGGTATCGCTATGACCAACTGCCGCTGCTGCCACCGCCTGGTACCGTGGCGCGCCGCCTGATCGAGGACACCGTGGCGCTGTGTCGGGCAGAATAATGTACAATGGCGGCAGATAATCAAGGGAGCCCAAGAAATGAATGAGTTGAAGAACGATCGCTACCTGCGTGCGCTACTGCGCCAGCCGGTGGATCTCACCCCTGTATGGATGATGCGCCAGGCCGGTCGTTATTTGCCAGAGTACAAAGCCACCCGTGCTCAGGCCGGGGATTTCATGTCGCTGTGCAAAAATGCCGAACTGGCCTGCGAGGTGACATTACAGCCCCTGCGTCGTTATGCGCTGGACGCCGCCATCCTGTTCTCCGACATTCTCACCATTCCCGATGCCATGGGGCTTGGGCTCTATTTCGAAACCGGGGAAGGCCCGCGTTTTTCTTCGCCAATCACCTGCCGTGCCGATGTAGAGAAGCTGCCTGCATTCGATCCGGAAGATGAACTGGGCTATGTCATGAACGCGGTGCGCACCATCCGTCGTGAATTGAAGGGTGAAGTGCCGCTGATCGGTTTCTCCGGCAGCCCATGGACGTTGGCGACCTATATGGTCGAAGGCGGCAGCAGCAAGGCATTCACCAAGCTGAAGAAAATGATGTATGCCGAGCCGCAGACGCTGCATTTGCTGCTGGATAAACTGGCGGACAGCGTGATCCTGTATCTCAATGCCCAGATCAAGGCCGGGGCGCAGTCCGTGATGGTGTTCGACACCTGGGGCGGCGTGCTGACGGGGCGTGATTATCGCGAATTCTCACTGCACTATATGCATAAAATCGTCGATGGCCTGCTGCGTGAAAATGACGGGCGCCGGGTGCCGGTGACGCTGTTCACCAAAGGCGGCGGTCAGTGGCTGGAAGCGATGGCGGCCACGGGTTGCGATGCGCTGGGCCTGGATTGGACCACCGATATTGCCGACGCGCGCCGCCGTGTGGGCGATAAAGTCGCGCTGCAGGGGAATATGGATCCTTCCATGCTGTATGCCGCACCGGAACGCATCGCCCAGGAAGTGGAAACCATTCTGGCCGGTTTTGGCCAGGGCGAAGGTCATGTCTTTAACCTTGGCCACGGTATTCATCAAGATGTGCCACCGGAACACGCCGGGGCCTTCGTTGAAGCGGTGCATGCGCTGTCGGCCAAATACCACCGCTAAACCGCAAGGAGACGCTGTGATTGATACTCAGGCTCTGCGCGCCGAACAGCTAAGGCGCGCCGGGGAAGTCATTCGTCACGATGATTTTCTGCAAGACCCACCGACGTTTATCGCCGGTGCGGACGTCGGTTTTGAACAAGAGGGTGCGGTAACACGCGCCGCCATTGCTATCCTGCGCTATCCTTCACTCGAGCTGGTGGAGTATCAAATCGCTCGTATCAGCACCACCATGCCTTATATCCCCGGATTTCTCTCGTTTCGCGAGTACCCTGCGCTGATCGCCGCCTGGGAGCAACTGCAACAGAAACCCGATCTCATCTTTGTCGATGGCCATGGTATTTCCCATCCAAGACGCCTGGGGGTTGCCAGCCACTTTGGCCTGTTGGTCAACGTGCCGACCATTGGCGTGGCCAAGAAGCGTTTATGTGGTAAATTTTCCCCGCTGGACGCTACCGTTGGCTCGTTGGCCGCGCTGGAGGACAAGGGCGAACAGTTGGGATGGGTATGGCGCAGCAAAGAGCGCTGTAATCCGTTATTTATCGCCACGGGCCATCGCGTGAGCACCAACAGCGCCTTGGCCTGGGTACAACGCTGCATGGCAGGTTACCGTTTGCCGGAGCCCACGCGGTGGGCCGATGCCATTGCCTCACGCCGCCCGGCCTTTGTACGCTGGTTACAGCAGCATCCAGAGGTGTCGTAATGAGCGATTTCGGGTACACTGCGCGGCAGATAATGAGTAAGAGAGTAGACAATGCTACGTAACCCGATTCATTTACGCTTGGAAAAGCTGGAAAGCTGGCAGCATTTGACCTTTATGGCCTGCCTGTGCGAGCGTATGTACCCGAATTACCAGATGTTCTGCCTGCAGACGGAGTTTGGCGACCCGGCCGTTTATCGCCGTATCCTGGACTTGGTCTGGGAAACGCTGGTGGTGAAAGACGCCAAGGTCAACTTTGACAGCCAACTGGAAAAGTTGGAAGAGGCGATCCCGTCGGCAGAAGATTACGATCTTTACGGCGTTTACCCAGCGATCGATGCCTGCATTGCATTAGGGGAATTGATCCATTCGCGCCTCAGCGGAGAAACGTTGGAGCACGCCATTGCCATCAGCGAAACCTCAATTCGCACCGTGGCGATGTTGGAAATGACCCAGGCTGGCAAAGAAATGACCGACGAAGAGCTGAAAATTCTGCCTGCCGTTGAGGAAGAATGGGACATTCAATGGGAGATTTTCCGCCTGTTGGCCGCCTGCGAAGAGCGTGATCTGGATCTGATCAAAGGGTTACGATCTGACCTGCGAGAGGCCGCGGTGAGTAACATTGGGATAAATTTAACGCAATAAGGCAAGAAAACGTGATTTAACGTCTGATTTGTCGTGCCTTAAGGCTTCACATCCGCACCCTGTCTGGTCTACATTTGGGGGGCGAAAAAAAAGTGGCTATCGGTGCGTGTATGCAGGAGAGTGCTGTCCATCGGCATATCCGTCGCACTCGATGCTTTGCAAACGATAAACACACTGTAAGGATAACTTATGAACAAGACTCAACTGATTGATGTAATCGCAGAGAAGGCTGACCTTTCCAAGGCTCAAGCTAAGCTGGCTCTGGAATCTACCCTGGCTGCCATTACTGAGTCCCTGAAAGAAGGTGATGCAGTACAATTGGTTGGTTTCGGTACTTTCAAGGTAAACCATCGTAGCGAGCGCACTGGCCGCAACCCACAGACTGGTAAAGAAATCAAAATCGCAGCAGCTAACGTGCCTGCGTTCGTTTCTGGTAAAGCACTGAAAGACGCGGTTAAGTCTTAATCGCGTGTTGCAGAAAGGTTTAAACAGGGGGGCGTTGGCGCCCCTTTTGTTTATTCAACGGGCACTCATGGCGGTTACGGTTGTTGCTGCCTTGAGTGCTTGTAGTTTCCGTTCAGCCCCGCCAACCTTTACCGCCAGCGGCTTTGTGGCCGACCAGGGGGTGATGCGTGTGTGGCGGATGGATGACGGCCAGCAGCAGCCTGTGGCGCTGTTGAGCGTCTACAGCCCTTATCGCGGGCCGGGTACCGTCACAACGCTGTATGAATATCAACATGGCGTGTTGTACCAAATCAAACGCACCGATGCCGATGGCGATCGCGACTCCATTCAACTGCGTTTCACCGCCAACGGTACAGTCAGCTTTATGCAGCGCCAACTGGCCACTCAGCGCCAGAAACTCTCCAACGATGAAGTTGTGCTCTATCAATATCAGGCACGGCGGATACTGGAATTGAGCGATGCGCTTAATGCCGGTCGAGTTCGACTGTTACAGGGGCACTGGCAGCAAGGCGCCGTGAAGCTGTGCAACGGCGAAGTCGTGAAGCCAGGTTTGGACCAACAGGCCGAAGAGTGGATCATGCGGCGTGCGGCCAACAGCAGTCAGCCAGTGAACGTAGCCTGGTTGGATGGGCCGGAAGGTCGTGAGCTGTTATTGGTGGCAAATAATGATTTCTGCAGTTGGGAACCCACCAAAGATACCCTTTAGCGCATAAAAAAGGCCCTGCGAACAGAGCCTGGCTGTTATCTCAACTAGCTGTTACTGCTCGCGTGCGATAGCACGGTAACCAATATCCTTGCGGCAGAAACTGTCTTGCCACTGAATACCTTCCGCTAGCTGATAGGCTAACTGCTGAGCCTGAGCCACCGTTGCGCCCAAAGCCGTAACGCAAAGCACACGCCCGCCGTTGGTCACAACGTCATTCCCTTGCATACGCGTTCCGGCATGGAACACTTTGCCATTGGCATCTTCTTGCTGAGGCAAGCCGTGGATCACATCCCCTTGGCGATAATCCGCAGGATAGCCGCCGGCCGCCAACACCACGCCGAGAGCAGGGCGTTCATCCCACTCGGAAGTCTTCTCATCCAGCTTGCCTTCGGCCCCTGCCAGGCAGAGTTCAACCAGGTCGGAGCGCAGGCGCAGCATGATCGGCTGAGTTTCCGGGTCGCCAAAGCGGCAGTTGAATTCGATCACCTTGGGTTGACCATCCTCAGCAATCATCAGGCCAGCGTACAGGAAGCCGACATAGGTGTTGCCTTCCGCCGCCATGCCGCGCACGGTTGGCCAGATCACCTGCTCCATTACGCGCTGGTGGATTTCATCCGTCACCACTGGCGCTGGCGAGTAGGCGCCCATGCCGCCGGTATTCGGGCCAGTATCGCCGTCACCGACACGTTTATGATCCTGGCTGGTGGCCATTGGCACCACATTTTCGCCATCGACCATGACGATAAAGCTGGCTTCTTCGCCTGTCAGGAACTCCTCGATCACGATGCGATGCCCGGCGTCGCCAAACGCATTGCCTGCCAGCATATCCTGAATGGCGTCTTCGGCTTCCTGCAACGTCATCGCGACGATCACGCCTTTGCCTGCCGCCAGGCCGTCTGCCTTGATAACAATCGGCGCGCCGTGGCGGCGTACGTAGTCCAAGGCGGGTTCCACTTCGGTAAAGTTCTGGTATGCAGCGCTTGGGATAGCGTGGCGAGCCAGGAAATCCTTGGTAAAGGCTTTGGAGCCTTCAAGCTGTGCTGCGGCCTGTGACGGGCCAAAGATGGTCAACCCGGCGGCCTTGAAGGCATCGACCACGCCGATCACCAGCGGCGCTTCTGGGCCAACGATGGTGAGATCGATGGCATTGTCCTTGGCAAAGGCAACCAGCGCCGGGATATCAGTTGGGGCGATATCGACGTTGGTCAGATTGCTTTCCAATGCAGTACCCGCATTACCCGGGGCCACGTAAACCTTATCTGCCAATGGTGATTGGGCCGCTTTCCAGGCCAGCGCATGTTCACGCCCGCCGTTGCCAATAATTAAAATATTCATCAGGTGCTCCATAAACGGCGTGCGCATTGAGCGCACGCAGCAAAAGGGATTAATGGCGGAAGTGGCGCATGTCGGTGAAAATCATCGCGATGCCGTGTTCGTTGGCCGCCGCAATCACTTCATCATCACGAATCGAACCACCCGGCTGGATCACGCAGGTAATACCAACTGCTGCAGCCGCATCAATGCCGTCACGGAACGGGAAGAAGGCGTCGGATGCCATGGCGGAACCTTTGACTTCCAGCCCTTCGTCAGCGGCTTTGATCCCGGCGATCTTGGCGGAGTAAACGCGGCTCATCTGCCCGGCGCCTATGCCGATGGTCATGTTGTCGCGTGCATAAACGATGGCGTTGGATTTGACGAACTTGGCCACTTTCCAGCAGAACAGCGCATCACGCAGCTCCTGAGCGGTTGGTTGGCGTTCGGATACCACACGCAAATCGGCTTCGGTCACCATACCCAGATCGCGATCCTGCACTAACAGACCACCGTTGACGCGCTTAAAGTCCAGCCCGGCGACGCGCTGTTGCCATTGGCCACAGGCCAGCACGCGTACGTTCTGTTTCGCTGCCAGCAGAGTGCGGGCTTCTTCACTGATGCTTGGCGCGATGATGACTTCAACAAACTGACGGCTGATGATCGCCTGTGCCGTTTTGGCATCCAGTTCACGGTTGAAGGCAATAATGCCGCCAAAGGCTGAGGTTGGGTCGGTTTGGTAGGCGCGCTCATAGGCAGCAAACAGGTTTTCACCGATAGCCACGCCACAAGGGTTGGCATGCTTGACGATCACGCAGGCCGGCTCGGCAAACTCTTTCACACATTCCAGTGCCGCATCGGTATCGGCGATGTTGTTGTAGGAAAGTGCTTTACCCTGTAGCTGGTCGGCGGTGGCCACGGAGGCCTCTTGCACATTCTCTTCTATATAGAAGGCAGCTTGCTGGTGGCTGTTTTCACCGTAACGCATGTCCTGCTTCTTGATGTAGTTCAGGTTCAGTGTACGTGGGAAGCGGCCGGAAGGCTGTTCGGTCTCACCGTGATAGGCTGGCACCAGGGTACCAAAGTAGTTGGCGATCATGCTGTCATAGGCGGCGGTATGCTCAAACGCTTTGATAGCCAGGTCGAAACGGGTTGGGTACAACAGTGAACCGTTGTTGTTATCCATCTCGGTGATCACTGCGGCGTAGTCACTGCTCTTGACCACGATGGCCACGTCTTTATGGTTCTTGGCGGCCGAGCGCACCATGGTTGGGCCACCGATATCGATATTCTCTACGGCATCTTCCAGCGAGCAATCTGGGCGAGCTACGGTTTGCGCGAAGGGATACAGGTTTACCACAACCATATCGATCGGTTGGATCGCATGTTGTTCCATGATGGCATCGTCCTGGCCGCGACGGCCCAGAATGCCACCGTGCACTTTCGGGTGCAGGGTCTTGACTCGTCCGTCCATCATCTCCGGGAAGCCGGTGTAGTCGGAAACTTCGGTAACAGGCAGACCGGCATCGGCCAGCAGGCGGGCAGTGCCACCGGTAGAGAGTAATTCGACGCCTCTCTGGGAGAGGGCTTCGGCGAATTCAACGATTCCGGCTTTGTCGGACACGCTGAGCAGGGCCCGGCGGATTGGACGAGGTTGTTGCATGGTTTTATCCCTTGGCTTTGAGTCGCAATAAAAGAGCGTTACGTGGATCTCCACCTTGTTGCTTCTTATATAGAGGGGATTTCTTCCTATATAGAGAAGGACAGGAACAGATTCAGGTAGCGCCCCGATAAAAACGGGGATTGTTTCGTCGCGGGGAATTGTAGCGAAAACGTTTGCGTGGCGCTCGTAAATTTTCCGACCAAATGCGTTCTGTGGATAAGTTAGTGCATAACCGGGTATAAGGACGGGTTTTGCTGTGGAATGCAGCAAACGGTGATTTTTGTTGAAAATACCTGTTGCGGCCTGCGTGGA
>NZ_JADACK010000034.1:0-59937 GCF_015673035.1 Serratia sp. Res13-Sevr-LER1-36-b
TAGCGCGGGTATTGGCGATGGAGTCCTGAATATGCAGGCCAAAATAGGTGCCCATAATGCAGAACACCGAGAAAATGACGTAGCACAGCAGCTTGTGTGGCAGGCGGATGGTCACCTGCATCAGCGGAATAAACAGCGGCGTCTTGCTCAGCAGATAAGCAATGACGAGATACACGCACATCTGCTGTAGCAGCAGTAACACCTGGTTAAATTCGTACATAAAAACGGCTCATCCTGAACAACGGGGCGATCAAAAAAGTGCCGGGTATCCGGTCTGGTTTTAGGCGGGCAATTAAATCACGTGGGATCAAAAAAAACAGTGATGCAGGCAAACATTCAGGAGGGAAAAGCAGGCCGGCCCCCAGCTAGAGACCGGCTTGGGTGATTTATGGCAGCACTTTGGCCGACAGGATCACGATAGGTTTGCTAGGGACATTCTGGTAAGGACCGACGTTGCCAGTGGGTACCTGGGAGATTTTATCTACTACGTCCATCCCTTTAACGATCTTGCCAAATACCGCGTAGCCAAAATCACGCTGGCCATGATCGAGGAACGCATTGTCTGCCACGTTCAGGAAGAACTGGCTGGTGGCGCTGTCTTTATCGGCGGTACGCGCCATGGAAATGGTGCCACGCAGGTTACGCAGGCCGTTGTCGGCTTCGTTTTTGATCGGTGCATTGGTGGTTTTCTGCTGCATATCCGCAGTAAACCCGCCGCCCTGAACCATGAAACCTGGGATCACGCGGTGGAAAACGGTGTTGTTGTAGTAACCGCTGTTCACGTAGTCAATAAAGTTCTTGGTTGAGACCGGTGCCTTCTGACTGTCGAGCGCCAATTCGATATTCCCTGCCGAGGTGGTCAGCATGACGTGGGTTTCACCGGCGGCTAATGCGGCGGGTGCCATAGCTGTCAGGGAACACAGCGCAACGAAGGTCACTAAAGTACGTTTGAACATGAACGGGTCCTTTCTTTGAGATACAAACAACGGAAAGCGCTTTGATTCTAAAGAGCTGCGCCCGGCAGCGCCAGCCATTTACCTATATTTACTCAATTGCCGGACGTTTCTGAGTGCGCCCGGTTTTTTCCTGCCGACAGTATGATCCCCGTACTGATTTTTGCCAAGCCGATCACGCATTATTTGCCCATTTTCGCCCTTCATCGTTTTTTGCGACACAAATCCCGGTTTGGTTCTGCAATCCAGCTAGGCTAAATAAATGAGAGCGCTCTCATTTGCGCTGATAACAATAATACTGGAGAGCAATGATGAAGAAGATAGTGCTGTGCTGTGCCGCGGGGATGTCCACCAGCATGCTGGTCAAACGCATGCAAACCGAAGCGCAAAAGCGCGAGCTGGCCGTGGAGATTGTGGCGGTAGCGGCTGCGGATTTCGAAGCCGAGTTGCCAACCGCCAGCGTGGTACTGCTTGGGCCACAGGTGAAATACGAACTGGCCCGCTTCAGCCAGCTTGCTGAACCGCATGGCCTGCAGGTTGCCGTCATCGACATGATGGATTACGGCACCCTGCGCGGTGACAAGGTATTAGACAAAGCCCTCAGCCTGATCGCCTGACGCCGCGGAGACCCCCATGAGCCTATACGCTTCCCTGATGCGCGTGGTCGAAAGCCATATCGCGCCACTGGCTGGCCGGATCGGTAGCCAGCGCCATATTATTGCCATTCGTGACGGTTTTATCAGCGCCATGCCGTTTTTGATCGTCGGCAGTATCATGCTGATCGTCGCCAACCCGCCGTTTGACGCGACCACCACCTCCAGCTTCGGGCAAGCCTGGTTAGGGTTCGCCAAGAAGCACTGGGACACCATCACCATGCCGTTCTTTATGACCATGGGGTTGATGAGCGTATTTGTCTCTATTGGTACCGCCTACAGTCTGGCAAAGCACTACAAAATGGACGCCCTGACCGCCGCGCTGCTGTCGCTGATGGCATTCCTGCTGGCCTCCGCGCCACAGGTCGACAACAAGATGTCCCTTGATTTTCTGGGTGGTCAGGGGGTATTCACCGCCCTGATCTGCGCCATTTGGTCGGTCGAACTGATCCGCCTGCTGAAAAAGTACAACATCACCATTCGCATGCCGGAACAGGTTCCCCCTGCCATTGCCCGTTCGTTTGAACTGCTGTACCCGGTGGTGGGCATTCTGTTGACGGTCTACCCCGTCAGCCTCCTGATGCAGAGCGAATTTCAACTGTTGCTGCCCGCCGCGATTATGCAGGTGTTCCAGCCGCTGATTTCCGTCGGCGATACGTTGCCAGCCATTCTTTTGGCGGTGCTGATTGCCAACCTGCTGTGGTTTGCCGGTATTCACGGCGACAACATCGTGACCGGCCTGCTGAACCCGATCTTTATGGCTAACCTGGCGACCAACGCCGCGCTGGTCGCCAACGGTGCCGCCATGACCCAAACGCTGACCGCGCCCTTCTGGTCATTCTATGTCTGTATCGGCGGTTCTGGATCCACGCTGGTGTTGGCCTTCCTCTACCTGCGCAGCCGCTCCATTCATCTTCGCACCATCGGCAAGCTGAGCGTGGTTCCGGCGGCTTTCAATATCAATGAACCGCTGCTGTTCGGTTCGCCGGTGGTGATGAACCCAACGCTGTTTATCCCGTTGATTGTGGTGCCGATGGTTAACGCCACTCTGGCTTATTTCGCCCTGCACTGGGACATGGTGGAGAAAATGGTGGCGATGGCCCCCTGGACCGCTCCGGCACCGCTGGGAGCGATGATCTCCGCCTCCTGGGATATCCGTGCCGCCGTATTGGTGCTGGTGCTGATGGTGATAGACCTGGCGATCTGGCTACCGTTCTTCAAGGTGTATGAAAAACAACTAATGGCGCAGGAACACGAGCAGGCTGAGGCTGAACGTGAAGCCAGCAACGCCGCCGCCGCGCAGTAACAGGAGAGATAACGTGACTGAACTGATGGCTGAAGTCAGCCAGGATTTTGAAAGCACCATTATGGAGCTACTGGTATTTGCCGGTAGCGCCCGCAGTAGCGCGCTGATGGCTTTGCAACAGGCCCGTGCCGGTGATTTCACCGGCTCCGCCGAACATATGGCCGAATCCAAGCAGGCGGTGAAGCAGGCCCACCGCATTCAGACCCAACTGATCGGCATGGACGAAGGCTGCGGCAAGCTGGCCATCACCCTGATCACCGTACACGCGCAGGATCACTTGATGAACGCCATGGTCATTCAGGATCTGGCAGATGACATGATCGAACTTTATCGCCGTCAGACACTGCAGGAGGCCCGCTCATGAGTCCATTAAAAATCGCCATTATTGGCGGCGGCAGCAGCTACACGCCGGAGCTGGTGGAAGGCCTGATCCTGCGAATTGAAGAGTTGCCGGTGACCGAGCTGGCATTGGTGGACGTTGAGCCTGGCCGGGAGAAGGTCGAGATCATTGCTGCATTAACCCAGCGAATGTTGGCTCGTAACGGCCTGGAGCAGGTGAAGGTCAGCGTGCATTTCGACCTGGACGAGGCCATTCGCGGTGCCAGTTTCGTCCTCACCCAGTTCCGCGTGGGTCAGTTGCCTGCCAGGGCCGCCGACGAGCGCCTGGGGCTGAAATACCAACTGATCGGCCAGGAAACTACCGGCGTTGGCGGTTTTGCCAAGGCGCTGCGCACCATCCCGGTGATGCTGAATATCGCCCGCAAGGTTGAACAACTGGCACCCGATGCCTGGATCATCAACTTTACCAACCCGGCGGGCATCGTGACCGAAGCCGTTTCGCGCTATACCAAGGCGAAAATCATCGGCTTGTGTAACGTGCCGATCAGCATGCATCACATGATCGCCAATATGCTGAAGGCCCCTTACGCCGAGGTGCAGCTGCAATTCGCCGGGTTGAACCACATGGTGTGGGTCCACCAGGTGCTACAAAACGGCAAGGACGTGACCGGCAAAGTGATCGACATGCTGTGTGACGGTGCCGCACTGACCATGAACAACATCAAGGAAGAGCCTTGGCCGCCGGAGTTCCTGCGCGCCGTTGGGGCGATCCCCTGCCCTTATCACCGCTATTTCTACCAGACCAAAGAGATGCTGGAAGAAGAGATTGCCGCCGCAGCCGAACGTGGTACCCGTGCCGAGCAGGTGATGAAAGTAGAGAAGGAGTTGTTCGAACTGTATGCAGACCCGCATCTCGACAGCAAGCCCGAGCAACTCAGTTTCCGTGGCGGCTCCTTCTATTCCGAAGTGGCGCTGGAGCTGATCCGTGCCATTCACAACAATCTCGGTACGCAATTAGTGGTCAATACCGCAAACCGTGGCGCTATTCGCGGTTTGCCAGACGATGCTGTGATAGAAACCAACTGTATCGTCGATGCTCAGGGCGCTCATCCGCTGACGTTTGGCCAACTGCCGGATTCGATGCATGCGCTGACCCAGCAGGTTAAAGCCTATGAACGGCTGACGATAGAGGCCGCTGTGCATGGCGATCGCCGCAGTGGGCTGCTGGCACTGGTCACCAATCCCCTGGTCGCCAACGCCCAAATTGCCCAGCCGCTGCTGGAAGAAGTGCTGGAGGTGAATAAAGCCTATTTGCCGCAGTTTAACGCATAACCATCAACATTGGGTTCGGCTCGCCGGGCCCACTTATCTCCTGTAATCTGATCAAGTGGGGGGATAAGCCCGTAATCAGGAGCAGCAAAATGGTGACACTGGAAGATGTCGCAGCGATAGCGGGCGTATCCCGCGCGACTGTGTCACGCGTAGTCAACGGCGATAACAAGGTCAAAGCGCTCACCCGCGAGAAGGTCAAACGGGCGGTGGCCGAACTGGGCTATACCCCCAACCCGGCGGCCAGGGCGTTGGCATCCAGCCAAAGTAACACCTTGGGCCTGGTCACCACCTCATACCGAGGCGGCTTCTTTGGTGCCCTGATGGATTTCGTCCAAACCGAAGCCGAGTCCAACGGTAAACAGCTGTTGGTGACCCAAGGCCGCAATAGTGCGGAAAATGAACTGCTGGCGATCCAACGCCTGTTCAGCCTGCGTTGCGACGGCGTGATCCTGCATGTGCGCTGCCTCAGCGACGATCGGCTACGCCAGTTGGCTGCCGAACAGCGCTCCTTTGTGCTGCTGGATCGCCTGGTCCCCGGCCTGGAAGATCGCTGTGTCACCTTCGATCACGTTTACGCCAGCCAGCTTGCTACCCAGCAGTTGATCGACGCGGGCCATCGGCGCATTGCCTGTATCAGCGGTCCAGCCCAACGAGCATCCAGCCAACAGCGGTTACAAGGGTTCCTTAATGCGATGCAGGCCGCCAATCTGCAACCGCTAGGCTGCCCGGAAGGGGTGTATGACCTGGAAAGCGGCTACCAGTGCGCTGACCAACTGCTGCGCAGTAAAGCGCTGCCTACGGCGATTTACTGCTGCAACGAAGAAATGGCGATTGGTGCCCTGCTAGCAATTAATGAGCGGCATTTGCGCGTACCACAGGATATCTCGCTAATCTGTTACGACAGCGGCGAGCGAGCGCCGTTTGTCCGCCCGGCGCTCACCAGCGTGCATTTCCCCATTACCGAGATGGCGCAATATGCCGCTCGTCTGCTGATAGATCCACTGACCGCGCCGGTGAGCTTTGAGCCGACCATCATCCAGCGCGATTCGATCGCCACACTCGGTAGCTGATCACATAAAAATCTAAAAACCTTTCATCCCTTGCATCAAAAAATCGATGCTCGTCACATAAACTCCCGTTGTCTATGCTAGGATCCGCCTCCTGGTGGCCTGATCGGGATCTTTTCCAGTTTTTACCAGGAAAAACCTGCGGCCTTATGCCAGCTTTAAACCCCAGGGATCTCAGGTTTCGGCCTGACGGCCCACGGGTATAAACCACAACAAAGATAATCAGGCCTATATACATGAATGACAGCAACCGCATCCGGCTAACCTGGATCAGCTTCTTCTCTTATGCGCTGACCGGTGCATTAGTGATCGTCACAGGGATGGTGATGGGAAACATCGCAGAGTATTTCAATCTGCCGGTTTCCAGCATGAGCAATACCTTTACCTTCCTTAACGCGGGTATTTTGATTTCAATCTTCCTCAATGCCTGGCTGATGGAAATCATTCCGCTGAAACGTCAGTTGATCTTTGGCTTTATCCTGATGCTGCTGGCCATCGCCGGGCTGATGGTAGGCAAAAGCCTGACCCTGTTCTCGCTGTGCATGTTTGTGCTCGGCGTGGTCAGCGGTATCACCATGTCGATCGGCACCTTCCTGATCACCCATATGTATGCTGGCCGCCAACGCGGTTCACGCTTGCTGTTTACCGACTCCTTCTTCAGCATGGCCGGGATGATCTTCCCGATCATCGCCGCAATGCTTCTGGCGCGTAGCATTGGCTGGTACTGGGTTTACGCCTGCATTGGGGTGCTGTACCTGGCCATCTTCGTGCTGACGCTGTGTTCCGAGTTCCCGGTTCTGGGTGATAAAGGGGAGAAAAGCAGCGAGCCGGTGGTGAAAGAGAAATGGGGTATCGGCGTGCTGTTCCTGGCTATCGCTGCGCTGTGCTACATCCTTGGCCAGTTGGGCTTTATCCAATGGGTACCGGAATACGCCACCAAAACCTTCGGCATGAATATCGACCAGGCGGGCAAGGTGGTCAGCAATTTCTGGACTTCTTACATGATCGGTATGTGGGTGTTCAGCTTCGTGCTGCGCTTCTTTGACCTGCAACGCATCGTCACCGTGCTGGCTGCGCTGGCAACGGGTGCCATGTACCTGTTTATCAGCACCGATAATCCTGAGTACCTGAGCTACTACATCATGGCTCTGGGCTTCGTCTCCAGCGCGATCTACACCACGCTGATCACGCTCGGTTCTCAGCAAACCAAGGTTTCCTCACCGAAACTGGTCAACTTTATCCTGACCTGCGGCACCATCGGCACTATGCTGACCTTCGTAGTCACCGGCCCGATCGTTGCCAGCAGCGGAGTCCATGCCGCGCTGACTACGGCCAACGGCCTGTATCTGGCCGTGTTTGTGATGTGTCTGCTGCTCGGTTTTGTGACCAAGCACCGCAACCATGGGCATACCACGCACTAACTGCTGCTAGTTTTCCCCATGAGGGTTCTGCCAACGCAGAACCCTTTTTTTTATGTCTAACGCCTGAAGTCGACCTGCTCTTCCTGCTCCAGATACAGCGTAGTTTGCGCAGGCTGGGTGGCCGCGATGACCGCACCAGCACGGATCGAATAGCGTACCGGCGTCTGGCGGCGTACTGCGTCAAAACCGCTCTCTGCGGGTAAGATCACCAAATCGGCACTATTGCCTGCACGCAAACCGTAATCCGTCAGATTCAGGGTTCGTGCGCTGTGGGTGGTGATCAGATTCAAACCGTCATCGATCTGGCCATAGCCCATCAGTTGGCAGACGTGGAGCCCCATATGCAGCACCTGCAACATATTGGCGGTACCCAGTGGATACCAGGGGTCAAACACGTCGTCATGACCAAAGCAGACGTTGATGCCCGCCTCCAGCATCTCCTTCACCCGGGTGATGCCACGCCGCTTGGGATAGGTATCGAAACGTCCTTGCAGGTGAATATTCACCAACGGGTTGGCCACGAAGTTGATACCGGACATTTTCAGCAGCCGGAACAGCCTTGAGGTATAGGCCCCATTGTAGGAATGCATCGCGGTGGTGTGGCTGGCGGTGACCTTGCCGCCCATCTCCAGCTTCAATGCCAGCGCGGCCACGGTCTCCACAAAGCGGGACTGCTCGTCGTCAATCTCGTCGCAGTGCACGTCCACCAGCCGATCATATTTCTGTGCCAGGGCAAAGGCCTTGTGCAGCGACTCCACGCCGTATTCGCGGGTGAATTCAAAATGCGGGATAGCCCCAACCACATCCGCCCCGAGCCGTAATGCCTCCTCCAGCAAGGCTTCCCCATTGGGATATGACATGACCCCTTCCTGAGGAAAAGCCACGATCTGCAGCGTGATCCAAGGAGAGACCTCCTGCTTGACCTCCAGCATGGCGCGCAGCGCGGTCAGTGTAGGATCGGATACGTCAACATGGGTGCGCACATGCTGTACGCCGTTGGCGATTTGCCATTTCAGCGTCTGCCACGCGCGTTGCTTCACGTCTTCATGGGTGAGCAGTGCTTTGCGCTCTGCCCAGCGTTCAATGCCTTCAAACAGCGTGCCGGACTGGTTCCATGCGGGCTGCCCGGCGGTTTGCGTAGTATCCAGGTGGATATGCGGCTCGATAAACGGCGGCAGCGCCAGCCCGCCTTCGGCATCCAACACGTCGCTGCGCCACTCCAGGCCCTCAGGCTGTGGAATGATATGCGCGATCCGCCCCTGCTCAATGGCCAACTGCCATAGCCCCTCATGCCCACTCAGGCGCAGATTATCGATAAACTTGACCGGATTGTTCGCCATTTTTTTACCTCTGCTCGGCTCACCATTTCTTTCATCATACTGGGCAATGACGAGCTGACAAAATCACCGCTTGGCTTTCCTTCCCCCGGTTACTCCCCAATGAGTATTTTTTGCATTAACTGTCTCGATTCAGCTAAAGTTGAGTAAAAACCGCAACTTATCAAATATCGATAAAAATCATAGATATACCACCTTAGAGGTATATAAAGGCTAACTTGACCTGCATCAATAAATTGCCTTCTGGGAGGAATAAGGTACATCCAGGAAATCAGAATTTTGAGGCAATAATGAGCAGAGTCCAACTCGCGGTCATCGGCAATGGCATGGTCGGCCACCGCTTTATCGAAGATCTGCTGGAAAAGGCAGACAAAGACCAGTTCGACATCACCATCTTTTGTGAAGAGCCGCGCATCGCCTACGACCGCGTGCATCTCTCCTCCTATTTCTCCCACCACACTGCCGAAGAACTTTCGCTGGTCCGCGAAGGCTTCTACGAAAAACAGGGCGTCAAAGTGCTGGTGGGCGAGCGCGCGATCACCATTAACCGCGCAGAGAAAGTGATCCACTCCAATACCGGCCGCACGGTGTATTACGACAAGCTGATCATGGCGACCGGCTCCTATCCGTGGATCCCGCCGATCAAAGGTTCAGAGACGCAGGACTGCTTCGTTTACCGCACAATTGAAGATCTTAACGCTATCGAATCCTGCGCCCGCCGCAGTAAACGTGGCGCAGTGGTGGGTGGTGGTCTGCTCGGCCTGGAAGCGGCTGGCGCACTGAAAAGCCTGGGCGTGGAAACCCACGTGATCGAGTTCGCGCCGATGTTGATGGCAGAACAGCTCGATCCGATGGGCGGCGACCAGCTGCGCCGCAAGATCGAGCGCATGGGTGTCAAAGTCCACACCGGCAAGAACACCACCGAAATCATCAACGGCGGCAAAAGCGCACGCAAAACCATGCACTTTGCCGACGGCAGCGAGCTGGAGGTCGACTTTATCGTCTTCTCCACCGGCATCCGTCCGCAGGACAAACTGGCTCACCAGTGCGGGCTGGCTACCGCCCCACGCGGTGGCATTGCGATTAACGATAACTGCCAGACCTCCGATCCGGACGTTTACGCCATTGGTGAATGCGCCTCCTGGCAGCAGCGCACCTTCGGCTTGGTAGCGCCGGGCTACAAGATGGCTCAGGTCGCCGCCGACCATCTGCTGAGCCGTGAAAACAGCTTCCAGGGTGCCGATATGAGCGCCAAGCTGAAGCTGCTGGGGGTCGATGTTGGGGGTATTGGTGATGCGCACGCACGTACCGAAGGCGCCCGCAGCTACGTCTATCTGGATGAAAGCAAAGAGGTGTATAAGCGCCTGGTCGTCAGCGCAGACAACAAAACGTTGCTTGGTGCGGTGCTGGTCGGCGATACCAGCGACTACGGTAACCTGCTGCAGCTGGCACTCAACAACATCGAACTGCCGGAAAATCCGGACAGCCTGATCCTGCCAGCCCATGCCGGCAGCAAGCCTGCCATCGGCGTAGATTCGCTGCCAGAGACCGCACAGATCTGTTCCTGCTTTGACGTCAGCAAGGGCGATATCATCAAAGCGGTGAATATGGGCTGCCATACCGTAGCGGCGATCAAGTCCGAGACCAAGGCCGGTACCGGCTGCGGCGGCTGTATTCCACTGATCACCCAGGTGCTGAATGCCGAACTGAGCAAACAGGGTATTGAGGTTAACCATCACCTGTGCGAACACTTTGCCTATTCTCGCCAGGAGCTATATCACCTGATCCGGGTTGAAGGCATCAAGACCTTCGACGAACTGTTGGCAAAATACGGCAAAGGTTACGGCTGCGAAGTGTGCAAACCGACCGTCGGTTCACTGCTGGCCTCCTGCTGGAACGAGTATGTGCTCAAGCCGCAGCACACGCCGCTGCAAGACACCAACGACAACTTCCTGGGCAACATCCAGAAAGACGGCACCTACTCGGTGATCCCACGCTCTGCCGGTGGTGAAATCACGCCGGAAGGTCTGATCGCCGTCGGCCAGATTGCCAAAGAATACAACCTGTACACCAAGATGACCGGCTCGATGCGTATCGGCATGTTCGGTGCGCAGAAAGACGATCTGCCCGCCATCTGGAGCAAGCTGATCGCCGCCGGTTTCGAAACCGGCCACGCCTACGCCAAGGCGCTGCGGATGGCGAAGACCTGCGTCGGCAGTACCTGGTGCCGCTATGGCGTGGGTGACAGCGTTGGCTTTGGCGTACAGCTTGAACACCGCTACAAAGGCATCCGTACTCCGCACAAGATGAAGTTTGGCGTTTCCGGCTGCACCCGCGAGTGTGCCGAGGCGCAGGGGAAAGACGTTGGCATTATTGCCACCGAGAACGGCTGGAACCTGTATGTCTGCGGCAACGGCGGGATGAAACCGCGCCATGCCGACCTGCTGGCAGCCGATCTCGACAACGAAACGCTGATGCGTTACCTCGACCGTTTCATGATGTTCTACATCCGCACCGGCGATAAGTTGCAGCGTACCTCGGTCTGGCTGGAAAGCCTGGAAGGCGGCATCGATTATCTGCGCAAGGTGATTATCGACGACAAGCTGGGCATCAACGCACAGCTGGAAACTGAAATTGCCCGCCTACGTGAAGCGGTGATCTGCGAATGGAAAGCAACTGTCGAAAATCCTGCATCGCAGGTGCGTTTCGCTCACTTTATTAACAACAGCCAGCGCGATCCTAACGTTCAGGTCGTGGCTGAGCGCGAGCAACATCGCCCAGCACGCCCGGATGAACGCATTCCCGTCACCTTGCTGGAAACCGAGGAGAACAACGCATGAGCCAGTGGATCACCGTTTGCCCCATCGCCGATATTCTGCCCGCGACCGGCGTCTGTGCGCTGATCGGCACCCAGCAGGTGGCGATATTCCGCCCCTATGCCGACGAACGGCTGTTTGCCATCAGCAATATCGACCCGTTTGCCCAGGCCAGCGTGCTTTCTCGCGGCCTGATTGCCGAGCATCAGGGTGAATTGTGGGTCGCCAGCCCGCTGAAAAAACAGCATTTCCGCCTGCACGACGGTTTCTGTCTGGAAGATGAGAGCCGCTCTGTGGCCAGCTTCGCCAGCCGGGTAGTCGATGGCCTGGTTCAGGTGGCGGCTAAGTAATCCTTCGTCCCTCACTCCAGCCCTCTTCCAAAGGGAGAGGGAGCTGCCCAGAGCACGTAGTTATCCCATGCAGCTACGGAAAGTAGGGAGTGAGAACAACAAAGGCAAGGTAAAACGCTAAGCAATTAACTAGCTCGATCGGTCCCCTCTCCCTGTGGGAGAGGGTTAGGGTGAGGGCGTTTCTTTTTGCCTAACTGACCGGCATTACCCTTATTACAAACACACTTTTTATTATTTATTTCCAGGGAAATCTATGTTCACCGACACCATCAACAAATGCGCTGCCAACGCGGCACGCATCGTCAAACTGGCCAAAGAGAGTCCGCTCGGCTTCTGGATCAGCTCCGCTATGGCCGGGGCCTATGTCGGCCTTGGTATTATCCTGATCTTTACCCTCGGCAACCTGGTCGATCCGTCCATCCGTCCGTTGGTCATGGGTGCCACCTTCGGTATCGCACTGACGCTGGTGATCATCGCCGGTTCAGAACTGTTCACTGGCCATACCATGTTTCTGATGCTGGGCGTCAAGGCCGGTACCATCAAGCAGCGCCAGATGTGGGCCGTACTGCCACAAACCTGGCTAGGAAATCTGCTCGGTTCGGTGCTGGTCGCGCTGATGTATTACTACGGCGGTGGTAGCCTGCTGCCGATTGATACCAGCCTGGTACATACCGTAGCGCTGGCCAAAACCACCGCCCCTGCAGAAGTGCTGTTTTTCAAAGGCGTACTGTGTAACTGGCTGGTTTGCCTGGCGATCTGGATGGCGTTGCGTGTTGAAGGCGCGGCCAAGTTCATCGCCATCTGGTGGTGTTTGCTGGCGTTTATCGCTTCCGGTTACGAACACTCGGTAGCGAACATGACGCTGTTTGCCCTGTCCTGGTTCGGCCACCACAGCGAAGCCTATACCCTTAGCGGTATCGGTCATAACCTGCTGTGGGTGACTCTGGGCAACATGTTCTCTGGTGCCGTCTTTATGGGCCTCGGTTACTGGTATGCCACGCCACGTGCCCAGCGTCCACAGGCTGAGATTGCAGCTGCTCGCCAAACCGCATAATGCTTTTGGGGGTGAACGATCGCCCCCGTTTACCACTTCCCCGAGGATTGCCGATGGATTACTTACCCATTTTCTGCCAACTGCAACACAAAGCCTGCCTGCTGGTCGGCGGCGGGGAAGTCGCTGAACGTAAGGCTCGCCTGCTGCTGGAGGCTGGTGCGCAGTTAACCGTCAACTCGCTTGAGTTCAGTGAGCAATTCCATATCTGGGCCGAACAGGGCCAGGTGACGCTGGTCGCAGGTGAGTTTTCTGCCGACTTGCTGGCAGAGAAATGGTTAGTGATTGCCGCAACCGATCGGGTGGAAGTCAACGCCCTGGTCTATCAGTGCGCCAACCAACGGCAGGTGTTCTGCAACGTGGTGGACGACCCCAAACGCGCCAGCTTTATCATGCCTTCGATTATCGATCGTTCGCCGATTATGGTGGCCGTTTCTTCCGGGGGCAAAGCCCCGGTGCTGGCACGTCTGCTACGGGAAAAACTGGAAGCCATTCTGCCGCAGCACCTGGGCCAACTGGCTCAGTTGGCGGGTTCATTGCGCCAGCGGGTGAAGCAGGAGTTTGGCAGCATTGGCGCTCGTCGCCGCTTCTGGGAAAGGTTGTTCGTACACGACAGGCTGGCGCAATCCCTGGCCAACGGCGATACCCGGCAGGCCAACCAGCAGGTTGAAAAGCTGTTCGCCGATCGTCCTGAAGAACAGGGCGAAGTGGTGCTGGTAGGTGCAGGTCCCGGTGATGCTGGCCTGCTGACGCTGAAAGGTCTGCAACAAATCCAACAGGCTGACGTGGTCGTTTATGACCGCCTGGTCTCTGAAGAAATTATGGCCCTGGTGCGCCGCGATGCCGAGCGTATCTTTGTGGGCAAGCGTGCCGGATACCATTGCGTACCCCAGGAACACATCAATCAGATCCTGGTGGAACAGGCCAGGCGAGGCCTGCGTGTCGTCAGGCTGAAAGGGGGCGATCCCTTCATCTTTGGCCGTGGTGGCGAAGAACTGGAAACGCTGGCCGAAGCGGATATTCCCTTCTCGGTAGTACCAGGGATCACTGCGGCTTCGGGGTGTTCGGCCTACAGCGGCATTCCCCTCACCCACCGCGATCACGCGCAAAGCGTGCGTTTGGTGACGGGCCATGCCAAAGCCGACGGCGGATTGGACTGGGCACAGCTTGCCGCCAAGCAGCAAACGCTGGTGTTCTATATGGGGTTAACTCAGGCGGCAGAAATCCAGCAGCAGCTGATCGCTCACGGTATGGCTTCCTCGATGTCCGTGGCGCTGGTCGAAAACGGCACCTCAACTCGCCAACGAGTGATCGAAGGCCAGTTGGCACAACTGGGTGAGCTAGCAAAACAAGCTGAGAGCCCAAGCCTGATTATCGTTGGCAGCGTCGTCAGCCTGCGCAGCAAGCTGAACTGGTTTGCCAGCCAGGAAACACCGGCAGACCTGAGCAAAATAGCATAAAAAAAGCGACCCTTTGGCCGCTTCAGATTGGGAGCAATGTTGCTAAGTTTGTAGTTCCGCACCTAGGCTAGGGCGCCGCATGCTGCGCCCCTACCTGGCGAACGGGTTGAGAACTGTGTCTGCATCCATTAAGGGTGCGGTACAAAACCTACGGCTTCATACACCTTCGCCAAGGTTTCCTGCGCACGAGCTCGGGCTTTCGCCGCGCCATCACGCATCACCTGCTGTAACAGAACCTCATCGTTGCGGAAACGGTGATAACGCTCTTGCAGCTCGACCAACATACCAGACACGGCCTCTGCTACAGCGCCCTTCAGGTGACCATACATCTGGCCCTCAAACTCGGCCTCCAACTGGGCAATGCTCTTGCCGGTCACACCGGAAAGGATATCCAGCAGGTTGGACACCCCCGCTTTATTGGCAACGTCGTAACGAATGACTGGCGGATCTTGGGAATCGGTCATCGCACGTTTGATCTTCTTGGTCACCGCCTTCGGATCTTCCAGCAGGCCGATCACGTTGTTACGGTTATCGTCCGACTTGGACATCTTCTTGGTCGGCTCTTGCAGCGACATCACGCGCGCGCCAGATTTCGGAATAAACGGCTCCGGCACCTTGAACACGTCGCCATACAGCGCGTTGAAGCGCTGGCCAACGTCACGGCTCAGTTCCAGATGCTGCTTCTGGTCTTCACCGACCGGCACCTGATTGGTCTGGTACAGCAGAATGTCTGCCGCCATCAGTACCGGATAGCTGAACAGACCGGCGTTGATGTTTTCCGCATAGCGCGACGACTTGTCTTTGAACTGGGTCATGCGGCTCAGTTCACCGAAATAGGTGTAGCAGTTCAGCACCCAGCTCAGTTGCGTATGTTCCGGCACATGAGACTGCACGAAGATGGTGCTTTTCTCTGGATCGATACCACAGGCCAGGTACAGCGCCAGCGTATCCAGGGTGGCTTTACGCAGCTGTTGTGCATCCTGACGCACGGTGATGGCATGCAGATCGACGATGCAGTAGATGCAATCAAACTCGTCCTGCAGCTGCACCCACTGGCGCAGCGCCCCCATGTAGTTGCCGATAGTCAGTTCACCGGACGGCTGCGCGCCGCTGAAAACGATGGGCTTACTCATAGTTAAATTTCCCGATCTTCTAAAGATGACAGCCCAAGTGCGGGCAACAAATCGGCGAAGCGCTCCAACACGCGGTCGGGGTGGCTCAGGGCGATCGCTTCACCGTAGTTATATCCGTAAGTCAGACCGACGCTCGGGCAACCTGCCGCCTGCGCCGCCTGAATATCATTGCGCGAATCCCCGACGAACAGCACTTCACCGGCCCGCAGGCCAAGCTTGCCGAACACCAGATACAGCGGGGCAGGATGTGGCTTTTTCTCCACCACGTCGTCACCGCCGATGATCAGCGAGAAAAAGTCGATAATGCCGAGCGACGTCAGCAAAGGGGCCACAAAGGGTGTCGGTTTGTTGGTGACCAGCGCCAGCGGGTAGCCAAGCTTGGCCAACTGAGCCAGCGTCTCTATTACCTGTGGGAACAGACGGCTGCCGCTTTCTACGGTTTGCCCATAGAAATGGTCGAAACGTTGACGCATTTGCAAACACCGCTCCGGCGTGGCTTCCACCTCTGCCCAGCGCAGCGCACGCTGGACCAGCACATCGGCACCGTTACCAATCCAGGTGCCAACACGGGCCTCACCGGCCTGCGGCAGACCCATTTCCGCCAACGCCATATCAATGGCCGCCGCCAATCCCGGCGCACTGTCTACCAGCGTACCGTCGAGATCGAAGGCCAGACCACGGATGGCGCTAAAATCAGCCATGACTCACCTTTGCCAGCTCACTGCGCATCTGATCGATCACCGCACGGTAATCCGGTTTGCCAAAGATGGCGGAGCCTGCCACGAACATGTCCGCCCCCGCTGCTGCGATCTCGGCAATGTTGTCGACCTTCACGCCACCGTCCACTTCCAGGCGAATATCGCGGCCGCTTTCGTCGATCAGTTTGCGAACCTGACGCAGCTTGTCTAACGTGCCATGGATAAAGGATTGACCGCCAAAACCGGGGTTGACCGACATCAGCAGGATCACGTCGATCTTGTCCATCACGTAATCGAGATAGCTCAACGGGGTCGCTGGGTTAAACACCAGGCCCGCCTTGCAGCCGTTCTCTTTGATCAGTTGGATGGTACGGTCGACGTGTTCGGAAGCTTCGGGATGGAAAGAGATGTAGGTTGCCCCAGCCTTGGCAAAGTCCGGCACGATGCGATCGACCGGTTTTACCATCAGATGGACGTCAATCGGTGCGGTAATGCCGTAATTGCGCAAGGCTTCGCACACCATTGGCCCGATCGTCAGATTAGGCACGTAGTGGTTATCCATCACGTCAAAATGCACCACGTCGGCGCCAGCGGCCAACACTTTGGCAGTATCTTCACCCAGGCGGGCAAAATCTGCAGACAGAATGGACGGGGCAATCAAAAACTTTTTCATCCGCTTCTCCAAACGTAGGGGTCGAGTTATTCAGCTTTTTTATACAGCGCCAGAAGTTCGTTCACTTTACTGCGGCCTAAAATATTGCGGCTGATGGTGCGACGAGCCTTCACCACATGCAGCGAAGCATGCTGATACCAGTCACGCGTCAGCTCGGTGTCATGGTTGGAAATCAACACCGGCACCTGGCTTTCAACCGACAGCTGATGTGCAATGCGCGCCAGCCCTTGCTGATCGGCCAGGCTAAAGCTGTTGGTGTGATAAGCGGTAAAATTCGCCGTTGCCGACAGAGGAGCATATGGCGGATCGCAATAGACCACCGCACCTTGGGTCGCCTTCACCATGGTATCGTGATAGTGCTCGCAGACAAAAGTGGCATTGCGTGATTTTTCAGCAAACCAATACAGCTCTTCTTCCGGGAAATAGGGTTTCTTGTAACGCCCAAACGGCACATTGAACTCACCACGCAGGTTATAGCGGCACAGGCCGTTATAACAGTGGCGGTTCAGATACAGGAACAGCAGTGCACGCCGATACTCATCGGCGGTGGTGTTGAACTCTTCGCGCAGCAGGTAGAACTGCTCAGAGTTATTGAATTCGTCGGTGAAAAGCAAGCGGGCATCGCGCACGAAATCATTCGTGCGCAGCTTAACGATGTTATACAGGCTGATAAGGTCGCTGTTGATATCGGCGAGAATATAAGCCTCATACTCTGTGTTCAGGAAGACTGAACCCGCGCCCACGAAGGGCTCGATTAAGCAGTTACCCTCTGGTAAATGACGACGGATCTCGTCTATCAGCGGGTATTTTCCACCAGCCCATTTTAAAAAAGCGCGGTTTTTCTTCATGCCGTCAGTTAGCTACTTATTACAATTCAGAGCGGCGGATATGTACTCTGCTTCAGACAGCACATCAGCGCACAAAATTAATGATTATTTTTTCAGGTCTTGCTGTACTTGCTGTACAGGGCGGACCCATGGTTTTTTCGCCTGAACTTCCGCCGGCAGCGTAGCGATAGCACGCTTGGCCTCCGCCGAAGAAGCGTAGTTGCCGCTCACTAATACATACCAGGGTTTACCATCACGCTTGGTCTCGTACACCATAAAGTGTGGCAAATTCTGTTGCTTGGCAAAGGCATTCAACGTATCGGAGCGTGAGGCACTGCTCAACTGCAGCGTGTAATGGCTACCCGGTGCGGTTTTCAGTGAGCTTCCGCTGCCGCTCACCACACCACTCTTGCCTTTGGCCGGTGGGGTGTAAACCGTGGTGGTGGTCGCAGAAGGTTTGACCGATGCTGTCGGCTTGGTTGCTGCTGGCTTGGTGGCAGGCGTTTTATGCGGCTGCGTCGCAGCGGTTGCATTGCCATTCGCTGCCGGGCGCGCGGCAGCACCGTTCATCACGGTCGCCGGAGCGGTTGGTAAAGTGGAAACCGGGGCATTGATACTTTGCGCGGCAGCAGCATCAACCTGACCTTGTTGTGAAGACAAGGCATCGGCCATGTTGCCTGGCAGATCGACACGCTCACCAGCACCGCCCTGTGGCACTACAGGTTGTGCTTCGGTCGGCGTGCTGGAGATAGGCGGGACGCTAACAGTCTGAGGCTGAGAGGTGCTGACACCGTTGTTATCGTTGGTATCCGTAGTGCCCCCCGCAACGCCGTTGTTGCTGGTGGTCAGCGACGATGAGCCCGACAGATTGATGTCTCGGGTTGCCCCTTGCTGTTGCGCTGTCTCGTGTTTAGTAGGTGCCTTCAGCGCCGAACCGATGCCGATGATCAGCAACAGCAGCACCAAAATGCCAATCCCAATCATCATATGCTGACGTGAAACGGCAAAACGCGGCCCAGTTGCGGCTGGCCGACGTGAACGCGAAGGACGGCGATCGCTGGTATCAGGCCTGAGATCGTCTTCTGGTTTAAATTCATCCATCTGAAACCCTCCAACTAGAGGCAAAATCTCGCCACCCAGGTGGTTCGAGACTATTAACCCGATGATGGCAAAGCGACATCTGTCTCGCCCTGCGCACAATTTTTATAGAGTCTAACAGCAGCCAAGCTACTGTTATAGCCCGCAAGCTCAAGCACTGTCGACCTGCGTCAAATTACGCCATCCATGGAATTGCCCGGCGGGCAAGTACAGCTCAGATAGCAGCAGAGAAACGGCTGCATATCGACCTGGCGAAACGTTAATGCTATTGAGTGTAACCGACTTACGCGCGCTGTGTTGGTAAACAGTCGGCGATGGATGCCAGCACCAGCTCATGGGCGACACCGCCACGAACTTCTGCTTCACCAATACCCTTCGGCAATACCAAACGCAACGCCCCCGCCAACACTTTTTTATCACGCAGCATGTGTGGCAGATAGGCCTCAGGCGTCATTTCCTGCGGCCCGCAAACCGGCAACCCGGCGCGCAGCAGCAGCGCCTTGATCCGTTCGATATCGTCAGCCGAGAACTGGCCCAGGCGACGTGCTGTTTCAGCAGCCATCACCATGCCAGCCGCCACGGCTTCACCGTGCAGCCAGACACCGTAGCCCATTTCGGCTTCGATGGCGTGGCCGTAGGTATGGCCCAGATTGAGCAACGCCCGCAGACCGTTTTCACGTTCATCGGCGGCCACCACTTCGGCCTTCAATTCGCAACAGCGGCGGATGCAGTACGCTAACGCGTCCATATCCAGCGCAACCAGCGCATCAATATTATTTTCCAGCCAGACGAAAAAATCACCATCGAGAATAATCCCGTACTTGATCACTTCCGCCAAACCAGAGGAGAGTTCACGCGCCGGTAAAGTACGCAGGCAGTCCAGATCTACCACCACCGAAGCCGGTTGGTAGAAGGCGCCGATCATATTTTTACCGAGCGGATGATTGACGGCGGTTTTGCCGCCAACGGAGGAGTCCACCTGCGAGAGCAGCGTGGTAGGAACCTGGATAAAACGCACACCGCGTTGATAGCACGCTGCGGCAAAGCCGGTCAGATCGCCAATCACGCCGCCGCCGAGGGCAATTAGCGTGGTATCGCGACCGTGGGGCTTTTCCAGCAGCGCCGAGAACACCTGCTCGAGTACGGCCAGAGATTTATACTGTTCGCCATCAGGTAGAATCACCTGATCCACCACTACGCCGCCCTGTTCCAGCACCGACCGGATACGCTCCAGATACAAGGGTGCCAAAGTCTGGTTAGTGACCAGCATGACCTGTTCACCCGCCTTTAGCGGCATAAAAGAAGCCGGATCGTCAAACAATCCGGCGGCTATGGTAATCGGGTAGCTACGCTCCCCAAGCGTTACGGTAATTCTCTCCATGTCGCGCTCAGTTCTCGGTGTGGTTTATCCCCGCCAACGCGGGGAACACAATCAGAATTTCCGCATTTGCCCGCGGCCAACACGGAACCCGCTATCAGTTACTTTCCAGCATGTTGATAATCTGGTTGGCAACCACTTTAGCGCTTTGATCGTCGGTGCGGATAGTGACATCTGCAATTTCTTCGTACAACGGATTGCGCTCTCTAGCCAGCGCTTCCAGCACCTCACGCGGAGGAGAGTCTACCTGCAGCAGCGGACGCTTCTTGTCGCGCTGAGTACGGGCCAACTGCTTCTCGATAGTGGTTTCTAAATAGACCACAACACCACGCGCCGACAGGCGGTTACGCGTTTCACGCGACTTAACCGAGCCCCCGCCGGTAGCCAGCACAATCCCTTGCTTTTCCGTCAGTTCATTAATGACTTTTTCTTCACGATCGCGGAAACCTTCTTCCCCTTCCACGTCGAATACCCAGCCCACGTCAGCTCCGGTACGTCGCTCAATTTCTTGATCGGAGTCGAAAAACTCCATATTGAGTTGCTGAGCTAACTGACGGCCAATAGTGCTTTTGCCGGCACCCATAGGCCCAACCAGAAAGATATTGCGTTTCTCTGCCATGTTTTTCGGTATTACTAAGACAATTCGTTAATGATAACCCGCCCCGCCAATCAAATTAGCGGCGGGACCTAAACTGAAACCTCATGAGCGATAGTGCGAGATCAGACGAAAAATTATCTCAACACTCTTGGTAGTTTGGCAACCGAATAAATCACTATCCACGCCGCAGGAGGGAAACCATACGTTTTTAACGGCGTCTTATACCCTATGGATCCCAGGTTTCAGCCTGGAAGACGACGGGTACAGCATTAACAAAAAAACCTCGGTGCTCAATTCGGTAACCCTTGTAAGCTAAATCGGCCGCAGCGTCAAACTCAGATGCCTCTAAGGCACGAAAAAAAGTGCATTTGCTTGCCAACTTTTAAGCGTTTTCAACGGCTAGGATTTTGGACTAAGACCTCGTGAACCGAGCATTGCAGCGAGATCTCCGCCTGGAGTTTATCTGAAAAAGTCACGGGATGTCGTGATTTGGCAGATTAACGGCAACTTTCGTCGGTTTCCCTCATTTGGCCTTGGCGTCATCACTGCACCAAACATCACCATCGAGACAATTTAGACTTTAACCAGTGTGGGCGTGATGAAAATCACCAACTCGCGCCTTTTATGCTGTTGGTTGCTGTGTTTGAACAGCGATCCCAGCAAGGGGATATCGCCCACACCAGGGACTTTATCGCTCGCCTGGTTGCGCTGACGCTGAAAAATGCCCCCTAAGACAATGGTTTCACCATCTTTCACCGTCACCTGGGTTTTAATCTCCTGTTTGTCGATCGCCAGCGCCTCTCCTTCGCCCTGTTTGATCGAACGCCCGGGCATATTCTGGCTGATCTGTAACGCCAGGGTGATGCGGCCATTGGGTAAAATCTTTGGCGTGACCTCCATGCCCAGCACCGCGTCCTTGAACTCGATTGAGGTGGCACCGCTGGAGCCGCTCGACACCTCGTAGGGGATTTCCGTACCCTGTTTAATACTGGCGGTTTGCAGATGTGCGGTAAGCAGGCGCGGGCTGGCGATAATCTCCACCTGATTTTCCTGCTCCAGCGCCGACAGCTCCAGATCCAGAATGCGCCCGCTGATGCGTGCCAGGTGGAAACCAGCCGTTATGGCACTGTTCTCTACCGGCAGACCAACGCTGAAATTATCTATCCGCAGCTTTTTGGCTGGCCTTTCTTCTGCCGCCAGCCCCCACCTTACGCCAAGCTCCCGCAAATTTTCGCTGCTGATGGTGACAATATGGGCAGCCAGCTGCACCTGTTCCAGCGGGGTATCCATCTCTGCCACCCAGGTTTTCAACTGGGCCAGCGCCTGAGCGGTGTCACGCAGCAGTAACGCGTTGGTGCGTTTATCTACCACGACGCTGCCACGCTCGGTCAATAATTTGCCGCGTTGGCTATCCAGGCTCTGCGCTATCTCGCTGGCCTCCGCGTTTTGCAGCGTGATCGTCAGGTTGTGCAGCGGCTCCTGCTGCGCCAACGCCCGCTGCCGACGAAGCAGCTCCTGCTCATCCGGCAGTGGGAAAACCATCATCACATTGCCCTCCAGCGTCATCGTCAGCTTGCCCATGCGTAACACCACGGCTAACGCCTGCTGCCAGGGAACATTGTCCAACCGCAGCGTCAGATTGGTATCGACACTCTCGGCTGCGACCAGGTTCAGGTCTTGATACTCTGCCAGCGCCTGTAAAATCAGGCTGACCGGAGTATCATGGAACGCCAGTGACACCGGTTTTTCCTGCTTTACGCCTGCCATCACCGCCAAAGGGAGAGCCAGCCACCCCACCAAAAGCCACTGATATCCTTTCATCACTTTTCCTTACGGTTTTTTCTCCAACGTGAGCACCACACTGCCCTTACGTGGCCGACATGCTTCAGCCCTATCCTGCGCGACGAGTTCAAGCTGCCGGGGTTGGATCTGCACCACTTGCCAATCCCCATCAAGCACCCGCTGCCGGGGCAATAACCCCAACCACTGTCCCTGCGGGGTGACCACCCAGCCATAGCGCAAATCCGGTGTGCCAATAATCCCTTTCAGCCGCCAGCCCTCCGGTGAAATGGCAGGATCGGCGCAGGCCGCCGTTAGCGGTGGCTGGAACGGATCGCGATACTGTTCAGCCCACAGCGGGGCCGAGAACAACAGCCAAAACCACCACGCCTTATTCATCCACCGCCTCTTCTGAGCAAATAAGAGTCAGTTGAGTGGTTAACCCTTTCGGCTGCCTCTCGATCTTCATTTGCCCAATCCTGCGGGTGGATGGCAGCGCCTCCAACAAACGCAGCAAGCCCCCGAAATCTAGCTGTACCCTTATCTTTTGCTGGGCTGGTTTCACCTGCTGGAAACGTAGCAGCCGCCCCCCAAGCTGATAGAGCTGAGCCCCCAAGTCCCCCGGCTCATCAGGCACGATCAACACCTGCTGCCCCAACCGCTGCTCAAGCTCTGCTAACGGCGGTAGCTGGCTCAGTTGCTGCCGGCGCTCGGCAATCTGGTGTACTAACTGCTGACGCTGCTCCTCCAGCTTTTCCCACCGTTGCCATTCCCCCGAGATCAGCCCACTGCAGGCCAACAGCCCAGCCCCGGTTAATACCAGCCATTGAGCTGCCAGCAGCTGCCAACCAGGCCGGGCAAGCCAGGGGGTAAGCCAGTCTGGCAGGGGCTTATCCATCTTGCCCCCAGCGTGCCGTTAGAGTGAACGCCAACCCTCCCTCCTTGCGTTGTGTGACTTCAACCAGTCGACAGCCCTGCAACAAAGGTAGCGCGGCCAACCGCCGCTCAAAGGTGACAATCTCCTCATACGCCCCACCTTGCCCCCGCAGCAAGATCCCCCTGGCGTTCTCTTCAAAATCCGTGAGCCACAGGGTTTCAGGCAGCGTTACCGAGAGTTGCTGCAATAGCGACAGGTAACGCAGGTTATGCGCACGATTGTGCTGGTAACGGGCACTTTCTGCGGCCAAACGGGCCAGTTCGGCCATCTTTTGCTGCGTCTGCTGAATACGCCCTGCCAGCTCAGTGTGTTGCTGCGTCAAGCCCTGCAATATCGAATGTTGCCTGGCCTGTTGGTAGAACAGCAAACAGTAGGCTGCCGTGAGCGTAGCCAGCACCAGCAGCAATTGAGCAACGAAGCAGCGTAACCAGAAGGTGTAGCGCTGCCGCTGCCGTCTGAGACGCCAGGGCAACAGATTGACCTGATACATCAGGCATCCTCGCGGCGCAGAGCCAACCCGCCAGCCAGAACAAACGCCATCGGCTGAGCGGGCAGCGGCGGGTATAAGCGGCTGAAAGCCGTGAAAGGTGACCAGGGCATGGTGCCTTCTGGCGCGGCCTCGTCCAGGACGCTGCTGTAATACACCTCTTTAGCCCCCATGGCTGGGCAAGCTGAACGCAGGGCTGCTAACGCCTGCTTGACGCCGACGGCTTCCCCCGCAAGCAAGACACCATAAGCAAAGGGCATCGCTCGCGGTGCTACCCATAGCCATTCCGACTCCAGGCGATGCAGCAGCCCGGCATCGGGAGCCAAACCAGCAAATGCGGCCATCATGCATAGCGCATTGGGTGTGATATCGATCACCTGGGGATGCAGATCCGCCAGTTGCAGGCATTGCAGCCATTGTTGCAGCTCCTGCTGGCGGGCCGCGGTGAGCAGCAACTGATGGGTATTGGGCTGCACCTGCCGGTAATCCATTGCCAACGTCTGGCTGTCTAACGGGAACTGTTTCAGGCCCTGGGTGGTGATGTAGTCATGGCGAACCGGCTCCTTTAAGCGCAGGTCTGGCAGGGGCAACGTCTGCTGTAAAACCCGCTGTGCGGGTAAAGCAATGCGTAAGGAAATATGTCTTGGTAACCGGCTACGCCACTGTTTGAGTACCGTCACCAGCATGGCAGAACTCTCTAAATGCCCCGCCCGCAGCGCCGGGAAGGGCAATGCCTGTTGCCACCAGTGGCGCAATTGCCAACCGTTACGCCGACGCTGCGCAGCCAGCGCTCTGATGCTGTGATCCTGGATATCCAATCCCACCTGCCACGTTTGAGAAAACATATTTCACCCCACCTCCGTACCCTCAGATAACAAAAGAACATATCCATGTTGCAGGCTTGCCTTTATACTACCGCGCGGTTGTTTATAAACTGCCCAATTGACATGAAATGGGAAATCTCAGGTGAAGTTCGTAAAGTATCTTTTAATCCTTGCAGTGTTTTGCATCGTGCTGGGAGCAGCCTCGATTTTTGGCTTGTACAAATATGTCGAGCCACAGCTGCCCGATGTCGCAACGCTGAAAGACGTGCGGCTACAAATCCCGATGCAGGTTTACAGCGCGGAGGGCGAACTGATCGCCCAATATGGTGAAAAACGCCGTATACCTCTCAAGCTGGACCAAATTCCACCGGTGATGGTGCATGCCTTCATCGCCACGGAGGACAGCCGTTTCTATGATCATCACGGGGTCGATCCCGTTGGTATCTTCCGTGCTGCATCGGTCGCGCTGGTTTCCGGCCATGCTTCGCAGGGGGCCAGTACCATCACCCAGCAGTTGGCCAGAAACTTCTTCTTGAGCCCGGAACGCACCTTGATGCGCAAAATCAAGGAAGCCTTCCTGGCGATCCGCATTGAACAGATGCTGACCAAGGATGAAATTCTTGAGCTGTATCTGAACAAAATCTATCTGGGTTACCGGGCTTATGGCGTGGGTGCTGCCGCGCACGTCTATTTTGGTAAGGATGTCAGCCAACTGACGCTGAGCGAAATGGCCACCATTGCCGGATTACCCAAGGCACCGTCTACCTTTAACCCGTTGTACTCCCACGATCGCTCCGTAGCGCGTCGTAACGTAGTGCTATCGCGAATGCTGGACGAGCACTACATCACGCAGGCGCAGTACGATCAGGCCCGCAGTGAACCTTTGGTCGCCAATTACCATGCGCCAGAAATCAGCTTCTCCGCCCCTTATCTTTCAGAGCTGGTGCGTCAGGAGATGATCAAGCGTTACGGTGAAAACGCCTATACCGACGGTTACAAGGTGTACACCACCATCACCAAGCGGCTGCAGCAAGGCGCTCAGGAGGCGGTACGTAACAACATCCTCAACTACGATATGCGCCACGGCTATCGCGGCCCGTCAAACGTACTGTGGAAAGTGGGTGAGCCAGCCTGGGATCAGAAACAGATTGTCGATTCCCTGAAGAACCTGCCGAACTACGGCCCGCTGTCTCCTGCGGTGGTCCTGCAAGCGGATGCCGAACAGGCTACCGCCATGCTGGCCGATGGCAGCCGCATTGCGCTCCCCATGTCTGGCATGCGCTGGGCCCGTGCGTTCAAGAGCGATACTCTGCAAGGCCCTACGCCGAAGCGCGTCACCGATGTGGTGCAGCCCGGCCAGCAGATCTGGGTGCGTAAAGTTAACGACAACTGGTGGCTGTCACAGGTGCCGGACGTGAACTCGGCGCTGGTGTCGCTCGATCCTAATACTGGCGCTATCAAGGCGTTGGTCGGCGGCTTCGATTTCAACCAGAGCAAGTTCAACCGCGCAACCCAGGCACTGCGCCAGGTGGGTTCCAACATCAAACCGTTCCTGTATACCGCGGCGATGGATAAGGGCCTGACGCTGGCCACCATCCTCAACGATCTGCCGATCACCCGTTGGGATGCCGGTGCCGGTACCGACTGGCGGCCGAAAAACTCGCCACCTACTTACGACGGTCCTATCCGACTACGCCAAGGCCTAGGCCAATCGAAGAACGTGGTGATGGTGCGGGCAATGCGCGCCATGGGCGTGGACTATGCCGCTGAATATCTGCAACGCTTTGGTTTCCCGGCGCAAAACATCGTGCATTCGGAATCGCTGGCGCTCGGTTCGGCTTCGTTCACCCCGCTACAGGTGGCACGCGGCTATGCCGTGTTGGCCAACGGTGGCTATCTGGTTGACCCGTACTTCATCACCAAGATCGAAGACGATACGGGTAAAGCGATATTCGAAGCCAAACCGAAAGTGGTCTGCGATAGCTGCAACCTGCCGGTGATCTACGGCGATACGCATCGTTCAGCCATGCTTTCCGATGATAACGTCGAGAACGTGGCGGTATCGCAGGAAGGCAACAATGCCAACGTCCCGATGCCACAGCTTGAGCAGGTAACCCCGGCACAGATGCAGCAGGATAACGAACAGCAGTATGCGCCACACGTGATCAGCACCCCGCTGTCGTTCCTGATCCGTGATGCGTTAAACACCAATATCTTCGGTGAACCGGGCTGGATGGGTACCGGCTGGCGCGCAGGCCGCGATCTTAAACGCCATGATATCGGCGGCAAAACCGGTACCACCAACAGTTCGAAAGATGCCTGGTTCTCCGGCTACGGCCCAGAAACAGTGACATCGGTGTGGATCGGTTTTGACGATCACCGCCGCAATCTTGGCCGAGCCTCCGCTTCGGGTGCCATCCCGGATCAGATTTCCGGTGGTGAAGGTGGGGCGAAGAGTGCTCAACCGGCTTGGGATGATTTTATGAAGGTAGCGCTGGAAGGCCTGCCAGAGCAGAAAGTCACGCCACCGCCGGGGATTGTCAGCGTAACCATCGACAAGAGCACCGGCAAACTGTCCAACGGGGGCGGAGGTAGCCGTTCCGAGTACTTTATCGAAGGCACTCAACCCACGGAGTTCTCGGTACATGATGCCGGAACCACCCTGACAGACCCTGGTGGCGAAAGCCACGAGCTGTTCTAAAACGACAATGGCCAGAGCAATCTGGCCATTTTTTTATCTTAACCGGCGGGCACAGCATATTGTGAGTCCGGTGAGGGTTTGTCGGCAGCGCCCGTGCAGATGAATCGATGGAAGGTTAGCGTGAACCGCGCAGGAATGCCTCGGCGAGGAATAATGCGCTGACATTGCGCGCCTCACGAAAGTCCGGTTCCGCCAGCAGTGCCATCATCTTGGCTATCGGCCAACGTACCTGGGGTAACGGCTCTGGCTCGTCCCCCTCCAGGCTTTGCGCATAGAGGTCGTGTGCCAGCACGATATTCATCTGGCTGGAAAAATAGGAAGGAGCCATCGTCAGTTTGCTGAGGAAATCAAAGCGCCCGGCCCCAAAGCCAACTTCTTCCATCAGTTCGCGGTTAGCGGCTTCCAACACCCCTTCGCCAGGGTCGATCAGCCCTTTGGGGAAGCCCAGCTCATAGGATTCAGTGCCCACCGCATATTCACGGATCAGCAGCAAATCATCCCCTATCACCGGCACAATCATCACCGCTTCGCGTTCCGAAGGGCGCATGCGCTCATAGACCCGCCGCACACCGTTACTGAACTCCAGATCGACCGACTCCACGTTAAATAAACGCGAGCGCGCGACCGTTTCTACTTTCAGAATTTTAGGTTTTTGCAGCTGTTTATCCATGATTGCCTCAAATAGGTTAACCGCCTAATACACTGAATACTCAGTACTCTCAGGCAGGTAACCAGGATAATAATATGCGCGTTGTGGCAGACAGCAAAAGGGTCAACCACCGGCTAAACTCGATCTTGATCACATTGTGCGTTAATGGGAACCATTTCCGCAACGAGCTTAGCCTGTAATTTACTTTTTTTTAACAAACCTGGCCAGCAGCTATCCCGGTGGATAAAAAAACAGGTAGGCAAATAGGATAATCCTGATATCCGCACACCATGAGGATTGCTATGCTCGTGCAGGTTAAAAAATCGTACGGTAAATGCCTAACGATAGCCACGAATGAGAGCCGGATACAACTAAACGGTGGGTCATTCTATCTCTGGGCGGTTAACTCCGTATAATGTCTGGCTTTGCGTAAGATTGGCGGTTTCATGGGTGTGGGACGAGAATAGCATGAGCACAATAGCGTTGATATTGGCCTTAGCGCTAGCCTGCCTGATCGCTGCTGGCCTCTACTTGTGGTTTAAATTCCGCTCCCGGTCGGCCTTGACCGGTATCCTGCCGTTCGTTAAACCTACCCACCGCAAGCTGACCGCACCAGAGCGGGCAGCTATCGAGTTTTACCTCAACCAACAGAACCGCCTTGGCAACAAACTGCTGTCAGGTTCCGCTTCCCTACCTTCTGTCAGGCTGTCGTTGACCGCACAGAGCGACAACGTTTACCCGATCACCCATGCCATCACCCGCTATGGGCTGGCAAGCGATGAACCCAACAACTGGCGTTACTATCTCGACTCGGAAGAGATCCATCTTCCTCCGTTTTGGGAGCAGTACATCAGCGCCGATAACCATGTCGAAGTGATCAAGACCCAGACGCTACCGCTGGTGATCTCACTCAACGGCCATTCGCTGCTGGATCATATTTACGACAGCCCACCTTCGCCGGTAGTGACTACAACCCCGACAAGGAACGCCTCCATCCGCAAAGAAGAGAGCGAACATATTGAGTTGGTGAACATTCGCAAGGAAACCCGCGAGGAACATGAGCTTAACCGGCCGAACGGCGTCAAGGAAGCGGCCCTCATCTCTGCTGCCCTACTACTGCTATTTCTCAGCCTGATCAGTCCGGTGGTAGTGATCCCCTGGATTATTCTGGTGGCGGTGCTGATGATCGTCTGGGGCTGCTGGCATCTGTTGCGCCGCCCGAGCGAAAAAGAGCTGAAAGAAGTGCACTGTCTGCGCGGCACGCCAAAACGCTGGGGGTTATTCGGTGAGTCCAATCAGGGGCAAATCAGTAATATCTCTTTTGGCATTATCGATTTGATCTACCCCCCGCACTGGCTGCCTTACCTGAATGCAGACCTGGGTAAAACCACCAATGTGGATATCTACCTCAACCGGCAGGTGGTACGCCAGGGGCACTATCTTTCCCTGCATGACGAAGTGAAGAACTTCCCCTTGCAGCAGTGGGGCAAGAACGCCGTATTAGCGGCCAGTTCGCTCGTGGTGCTGTTGTTACTGTTAATCTACATTCCACTCAGCCTGCCCGCTAAATTGAGCACCGCGTGGTTACAGGGCACGCAGAAAACGGAAGTCACCAGCGTTCAGGCGCTGGAGGCTATCCCACTGCATATCGGCGATAGGCTGAAAATTCAGGGCAACGGCATGTGCTACGTTCCTTCGGGCAACAACAGCGCCACTGCGCCGAGCTTTATGCCTTTCGATTGTTCGGGGATCTACTGGAATACGGCTACCCCATTGCCACAGCCCGAATCGGAAGTGATCGATAAAGCTGCTGCGCTGATGGCCACCATCAACCGGCAACTGCACCCAAGCGGTGCCGAGCAGAAAGTGAACCCGCAGTTGGCCAGTGCCATTGAAAAGTCAGGCATGATCCTGCTGGATGACTTTGCGGATATCGTATTGAAAACGCAGGATCTGTGCGGCACTGAGGCCGACTGTGTGCGCTTGAAGAACGCATTGGTCAATCTGGGCAACGTCAAGAACTGGGCCAACCTGGTGAAACGGGCCAAATCCGGGGCGCTGGAAGGCGTTAACGTTCTGCTACGTCCGGTCAGTGCTGAATCGCTGGAAAACCTGAGCAACGCGGCTACCTCTGCCTTTGTGGTGCGGGAAACCCGTCAGGCCGCTGCGGCCCTCAATAGTCCACCGCCGGGCGGTTTTTTGATCACCAGTGACGAAGGCAAGCAGTTGGTGGATTATCCCTTGCCAACGCAACCGCTGAACGAATACAACTCACTCGACCAATGGAAAGAGCTACAGCGTCTTAGCAGCATGCTGCTACATACGCCGTTCCGGGCAAACGGGGTGATCACCAATATCTTTGTCGATGCCAACGGCACTCGGCATATCGCCCTGCATAGTGAACCGGATATCGTGACCCTGTGGCGCTATCTTGGCACCAGCCTGCTGTTGCTGGTGTTGGTCGTCGTGCTGGGTTACAACTCCTGGCGGCTGGTACAACGCTGGCGCAAAAACCAACATCGCCTCGCCGATATCCAGCGCTATTACGACAACTGCTTCAACCCGCAGCTCACCCCGATATCCATACGCCCGATGGCGTAGCCTCCGACCTGCCATCCGCCTATACTAGGCTGTATGTTTTTTATCATCCGCGGGATACCGCTATCCCGCCTATGGAGTTGGTACATGGTTCCTGAGTTTGACTGGCACGATATTGATACCGTACTGCTGGATATGGACGGCACCCTGCTGGATCTTGAATTCGACAGCCATTTTTGGCTAACGCTGGTACCGCAGGCGTTGAGTGAGCAACGGGCCATTCCCTTCGACGACGCCAGCAACATCATTCACCAGGAATACCTGGCCGTGCAACACACCATGAACTGGTATTGCTTTGATTACTGGAGCGAACGCCTCGGGTTGGATATCTACCAAATGACCAGCGAAGTCGGTAACCGCGCTCGGCTGCGTGAAGATACCCAGCCATTTTTGCAGGCGTTACGCGATGCCGGGCAGCGTACCATCCTGCTCACCAACGCGCATCCACACAGTCTGGCGGTGAAGGTTGAGCACACCGGTTTGGATCGACACCTTGATTTATTACTTTCCACCCACACATTTGGTTATCCAAAGGAAGATCAGCGTCTGTGGCAGGCCGTGCAGCAGCAAACCGGCTTTGATCCGCAGCGCACGCTGTTTGTGGATGATGGTGAACCCATTCTGGATGCCGCAAGCAAGTTTGGTATCCGCTACTGCCTTGGCGTGCAGAACCCGGACTCCAGCATGGCGAGTAAAACTTTCCAGCGTTATCCGTCAATGAGCGACTACCGCCAGTTGATACCGGCCTTGGAACGGAGGGAGCAATGAAAGCCAAAGCAACAGAGGATGAGGCTGTCCGCCTGGATAAATGGCTGTGGGCCGCCCGATTTTACAAAACCCGCGCACTGGCCCGCGACATGATCGACGGCGGCAAGGTGCACTACAACGGGCAGCGCGGCAAGCCGAGTAAAGCCGTTGAAATCAATGCAGAAATCAAGCTGCGTCAGGGCAATGACGAACGCACTGTCATCGTGCTGGCCATCAATAGCCAACGGCGTGGAGCCGATGAGGCGCAGCTGATGTATCAGGAAACCGAGGCCAGCATTGCCAATCGCGAGAAAGTGGCGCTGGCACGCAAGATGAATGCGCTGACCATGCCGCATCCGGATCGTCGTCCGGACAAGAAAGAGCGGCGCGATTTGATTAAATTTAAATTTGGCGAGCAGGAATAATCCCTCGCCTCAATGAGAGAAAACTATGTCCAACCATGACCAATTGCACCGTTACCTGTTCGAAAACTACGCGGTGCGCGGTGAGCTGGTTACCGTCAGCGAAACCTATCAGCACATCCTGACCAACCATGATTATCCGGCACCGGTACAAAAGCTGCTGGGCGAATTGCTGGTAGCCACCAGCCTGCTCACCGCCACGCTGAAGTTCGACGGTGACATTACCGTTCAGGTGCAAGGTGACGGCCCGCTGAAACTGGCGGTGATCAACGGCAACAATCGCCAAGAAATGCGTGGTGTAGCCCGTGTCGAAGGCGAGATTGTGGCCGACAGCACCCTGCACCAGATGCTGGGTAACGGCATTATGGTGATCACCATCAGCCCGTCTGAAGGTGAACGCTATCAGGGCGTGGTGGGTCTGGAAGGTGAAACGCTGGCCCAGTGTCTGGAAGGGTATTTCCGCCAGTCCGAACAGTTGCCAACGCGCCTGTTTATCCGTACCGGCGAAGCCGAAGGTAAACCAGCAGCCGCTGGCATGCTGTTACAGGTGCTGCCAGCTCAGGATGGCAATGCCGATGATTTCGACCATCTGGTACAGCTGACCGCCACCATCAAGGATCACGAGCTGTTCACCCTGCCAGCTAACGAAGTGCTGTATCGCCTCTATCATCAGGAAGAGGTCACACTGTACGAACCCCAGGACGTGATCTTCCGCTGCACCTGTTCACGCCAGCGCTGTGCCGATGCCTTGATCACGCTGCCAACGGAAGAAGTGGCCGATATGCTGGAACAGGATGGCAACATCGATATGCACTGTGATTACTGTGGTAATCATTATGTATTCGATGCGCTAGACATCGCAGCCCTTCACAACGGCAATGCCGACAGCAGCACCCAACTGCATTAAGCAAAACCGCGGTGTGACGTGCGTCGAGTTGTGACGCACGTCAGCCCCCGCCGTTTGCACGCTTGCTTTATTCCGTGGTCTACATCTCATAACGTAACTAAAAAACGTTTAATACGTTAAATATTTGATACCTATCGCGGTTACATCTCCATGGATCCCTACAATTGTCGCCAGAAATTCTGTGATCAAGGAGTAGTGACATGCGTGTTAATGGTATAACCCACCAGGATCTTGCCGCTTATGGAATTCATAACGTTGGTGAAATCGTTCACAATCCGAGTTATGAATTACTGTTTAAGGAAGAAACGGACCCTTCACTGCAAGGGTTTGAGCGTGGTGTAGTAACCAATCTGGGTGCCGTTGCCGTCGATACCGGCATCTTCACCGGCCGTTCGCCAAAAGATAAGTACATCGTTCGTGACGATATCACCCGGGACACCGTCTGGTGGGCCGATCAAGGTAAAGGCAAGAACGATAACAAACCTCTCAGCCCTGAAGTCTGGGCAGATCTGAAAAACCTGGTCACCGAGCAGCTTTCCGGCAAGCGCCTGTTCGTGGTCGATACCTTCTGCGGTGCTAACGCAGACTCCCGCCTGAAAGTCCGCTTTATCACAGAAGTGGCTTGGCAGGCGCATTTCGTCAAAAACATGTTTATCCGCCCGAGCGATGAAGAACTGCAGGGCTTTGAGCCTGATTTCGTGGTGATGAACGGCGCCAAGTGCACCAACCCGAACTGGCAGCAGCAGGGAATGAACTCGGAAAACTTCGTGGCATTCAACCTGACCGAGCGTATGCAGTTGATCGGCGGCACCTGGTACGGCGGCGAAATGAAAAAGGGTATGTTCTCCATCATGAACTACCTGCTGCCGCTTAAAGGCATTGCCTCCATGCACTGCTCGGCCAACGTGGGCGAGAAAGGCGACGTGGCAGTGTTCTTCGGCCTGTCCGGCACCGGTAAAACCACCCTGTCCACCGATCCGAAACGCCAACTGATTGGCGATGACGAAC
This sequence comes from Serratia sp. Res13-Sevr-LER1-36-b, assembly GCF_015673035.1. NCBI lineage: Bacteria > Pseudomonadati > Pseudomonadota > Gammaproteobacteria > Enterobacterales > Yersiniaceae > Serratia > Serratia sp. Res13-Sevr-LER1-36-b. Next base: position 33,550 of record NZ_JADACK010000034.1, read on the forward strand.
ACGGCTGGGATGACGATGGCGTCTTCAACTTTGAAGGCGGCTGCTACGCCAAGACCATCAAACTGTCGGAAGAAGCCGAGCCAGATATCTATCACGCCATCAAGCGTGATGCGCTGCTGGAAAACGTCACCGTATTGGCCGACGGTACCGTGGACTTCAACGACGGGTCGAAAACCGAGAATACCCGCGTTTCCTATCCGATCTATCACATCCACAACATCGTCAAACCGGTTTCCAAAGCGGGCCATGCTACCAAGGTGATCTTCCTGACTGCGGATGCCTTCGGCGTACTGCCGCCGGTGTCACGCCTGACGGCCAACCAGACCCAGTACCACTTCCTGTCCGGTTTCACCGCCAAGCTGGCCGGTACCGAGCGCGGCGTTACCGAGCCAACGCCAACCTTCTCTGCCTGCTTTGGCGCGGCGTTCCTGTCACTGCACCCAACCCAGTATGCAGAAGTGCTGGTCAAGCGCATGCAGGCAGCCGGAGCCCAGGCTTACCTGGTGAATACCGGTTGGAACGGCACCGGTAAGCGTATCTCGATCAAAGACACCCGCGGCATTATCGACGCCATCCTCAACGGTGAAATCGATAAGGCAGAAACCATCACGCTGCCAATCTTCGATCTGTCGATGCCAACCGCCCTGCCAGGCGTTGATCCGGCCATCCTCGACCCACGTGCCACCTATGCCAACCTAGAACAGTGGGAAGAGAAGGCACACGATCTGGCGAACCGCTTTATCACCAACTTCGACAAATACACCGATACCCCGGCAGGCGCTGCACTGGTCAGCTCGGGTCCGAAACTGTAATAGCGTTGATTAACCACCTAAGCCAAGGCGCGGAATTCCGCGCCTTTTCTATTTGTGGCTGATTTGCACTTGAGGTGGGTTTGAATTCGTGGCTGACTTGCACCGGTGGTCGATTTGTAGGGGCGCAGCATGCTGCACCCGTTAATAAACAGGCCACAATGCTGCGGCCTTAAGTCAGGATATCAGGCGTTCTCTTTGGGTGGCGGATTCCCGCTGGCAGCTTCTTTCTTCTCGATTGGCAATGGGAGATAAGCTCGAATACGCAGGCCACCGCGCTCGCTGGTGCCGATATCCAGCACGCCAGCATGAGCATCAATGATACGCTGCACGATCGCCAGCCCCAACCCGGTGCCGCTGGTGCTACGCGCACTGTCGCCACGTACAAAGGGTTGGAACAGGTGCTTCAGCTCTTCCGGCTTGATCCCGGGACCATCATCCTCCACCTGGAACCAGCCGCGCTGCAGTTCGCGCCCGCTGCTAACCTTGATCCAGCCGTTGCCATAGCGCGCCGCATTCACCACCATGTTCACCACCGCACGTTTGATCGATAGCGGATGCACATCCACCATCAGCTCACCCGGCAGAATATCGGTTTCAATCACCCGCTCGTAGCCACTTTCTGTCGCCACCACTTCGCCCAGAATGGAATTCAAATCGCAAATTTCGGTTTGCATCTCCTGGCCGGTACGCAGGTAATCAATAAACTGTTCGATGATGGCGTTGCATTCTTCGATATCTTTATTGATCGACTCCGCCAGATAACCGTCTTGCTCGCTCATCATTTCCGTCGCCAGACGGATACGCGTCAGCGGCGTGCGCAAGTCATGACTGACCCCCGCCATCAGCAGCGTGCGATCGTCGGCCAGCAACTTCACCCCAGAGGCCATTTGGTTGAAGGCCCGGGTTACCGAGCGCACCTCAGAGGCACCATACTCACGTAGCGGCGGCGGAATAATGCCTTTGCCTACCTGCAAGGCAGCATGCTCAAGCTCCACCAGAGGGCGGTTCTGAATGCGGATAAACAGCCAGGCGCCGCCTATCGCCAGCAACATAATCGCCAGGGTGTAGCGGAACAGCGGCGAGAAATCGCCTTGATGGATTTCGGTCAGCGGGACGCGCACCCAGATATCCGGCTGCAACCAGGTTTTCAGCCAGACCACCGGGGAGTTTTTATTCACCTCGACGCGGACGTCGGTCGGCCCCCCCAGTTGCTGCGCCATCTGCTGGCTAAGGAATTGGTAGTGTTGCGCCCAGCGCAGGCCGCTCTCTTCCGCAGCCGCGTTGGTATAAAGCGAAATGCCCAGCTCGCGGTAGATCTCGCGGCGGAACGCTGGCGGCACCTCCAGCAAGGTACCGTCCTCCAGTTGCAGCCGATCGGTCATCAGCATACGAACTTCGTACGCCAATACCTTATTGAACTGCTGCAGACTGGGCAGGATGGCGAAGTTAAGCACCACCAGATAGGTCGTCACCAGGCTGACGAACAGCAAGGTGACGATCAACAGCAAAGTTCGGGCAAACGAGCTACGCGGTGAAAAGCGTAATCGCCTCATGCCTTACTGCCGTCCGGGACGAAGACGTAGCCAAGACCCCAAACGGTCTGGATATAGCGTGGATGTGCCGGATCTTCCTCAACCATGCGGCGCAGGCGCGAGATTTGCACGTCGATGGAACGCTCCATCGCACTGTATTCACGACCGCGGGCCAGGTTCATCAGCTTATCGCGCGACAACGGTTCACGTGGGTGGCTGACCAGGGCTTTCAGCACGGCGAACTCACCGCTGGTTAATGGCATAGGTTCATCTTCACGGAACATCTCGCGCGTGCCGAGGTTCAGTTTGAATTTACCAAAGGCGATCACCGCCTCTTCTTGAGAAGGCGCACCCGGCAGTTCGTTGGCCTGGCGGCGCAGCACGGCACGGATACGAGCCAGCAGTTCACGCGGGTTGAACGGCTTAGGGATATAGTCATCGGCACCGATTTCCAGCCCGACAATACGGTCCACTTCTTCACCCTTGGCGGTCACCATAATGATCGGCATCGGGTTGCTTTGACTGCGCAGGCGACGGCAAATGGACAGCCCGTCTTCACCCGGCAACATCAGGTCTAATACCATCAGATGGAAAGACTCACGCGTCAGCAAACGATCCATTTGCTCAGCGTTGGCAACGCTGCGAACCTGGAAGCCCTGTTCGGTTAAGTAACGCTCTAAAAGCGCACGCAGGCGCATGTCATCATCGACGACCAGAATCTTGTGATTCTCTTGCATTGTCTGACTCCCAAAGGCTGTATTGCCTGATTCTAGACTGTGGCCCGCACTTATGCATTGGCACCGCTGGCGGCTATTTGGCAACAGCCTCGTATTGTTCAAAAACTCAATCATTACTGACAGCGTTTAATGGTATATATTCTAGACGAAATTGTTACAAAGCTTATTCTTTTGCCCAAATATCAACAATTTTCACTTAAACCGGAGCCGCAGATCGGTAAAAAACTTCCCGCTGCGTATGATGTACACTCTTGGCAGAAAACCGCAAGACTGGCGAATTGGCAGTGTACCTCAGGTTTATAAAAAAAACGCCAACGGATATGGTGGCCGCTTTATGCGAGAATGCCCACTGCTCCTGTGATTTGATGATGGATGACGATGAAAACATTGCTGATCACCCGTGAGGGTTACAACAAGCTCAAAAAAGAACTGGATTTTCTGTGGCGTGAAGACCGCCCGGAAGTGACCAAGAAAGTCACCTGGGCCGCCAGCCTGGGCGACCGAAGTGAAAACGCCGATTACCAATACAATAAAAAGCGGCTGCGTGAGATCGATCGCCGGGTGCGCTATCTCACCAAGTGCCTCGAGCAGCTGAAAATTGTCGATTATTCGCCACAGCAGGCGGGCAAAGTGTTCTTTGGGGCCTGGGTAGAGATCGAGAATGACGATGGCGATACCAAACGCTTTCGCATCGTGGGTTACGACGAAATCTTTGGCCGTAAAGACTACATCTCCATCGACTCACCAATGGCCCGCGCCTTGCTGAAAAAAGAGGTGGGGGATACGGCCACGGTTGAGACCCCGGCGGGGATTGCCTACTGGACCGTCAACGAGATCGAATATATCAAAGACGTAGAATAGTTGAGACCGTAGGGGCGCTGCATGCTGCGCCCGTCAAAACCTCGGCCCTCTGGACTGGCATTTTCCCCCTGCAAAACGTATAACTATCCCCCTATCGATTATCGCTGCTAACAGATACCTGACTTATGACTGATCCACTGAGCCGCATTATTGCAACCGAACTGCAGGCCCGCCCGGAGCAAGTTGACTCCGCCATCCGTCTGCTGGATGAAGGTAATACCGTGCCGTTTATCGCACGCTATCGTAAGGAAGTCACCGGGGGCCTGGATGATACCCAACTGCGTCAGTTGGAGACTCGTCTGGGCTATCTGCGTGAACTGGAAGATCGCCGCCAAACCATCCTCAAGTCCATTGAAGATCAGGGTAAGCTGACCGAACAGCTGGCGGGGGCAATCAACGCCACGCAAAGCAAAACCGAACTCGAAGACCTTTACCTGCCCTACAAACCGAAACGCCGCACCCGTGGGCAGATCGCTATTGAAGCCGGTCTGGAGCCGCTGGCAGACTCCCTGTGGCAAGATCCGCAACAGCAGCCAGAACAGCTGGCAGAAGGGTTTGTCGATGCCGAGAAGGGCGTGGCAGACATCAAAGCGGCGCTGGACGGCGCACGCTACATCCTGATGGAACGCTTTGCCGAAGACGCGACCCTGCTGGCCAAGGTGCGTGACTACCTGTGGAAAAACGCCCATCTGGTGTCCAAGGTTGTCGAGGGTAAAGAAGAAGAAGGCGCGAAATTCCGTGACTACTTCGATCACCATGAACCTATTGCGCAAGTGCCTTCGCACCGTGCACTGGCAATGTTCCGTGGCCGCAATGAAGGCGTGCTGCAACTGGCGCTGAACGCCGATCCGCAGTTTGAAGAAACCCCGCGTGAAAGCCAGGGCGAGCTGATTATCACCAACCATCTCAACCTACGCCTGAACAATGCGCCGGCAGATGCCTGGCGTAAATCCGTGGTTAACTGGACGTGGCGCATCAAGGTGTTGCTGCATCTGGAAACCGAGCTGATGAGTACCCTGCGTGAGCGCGCGGAAGACGAAGCGATCAACGTTTTCGCTCGCAACATGCACGATCTGCTGATGGCAGCCCCGGCCGGTATGCGCGCCACCATGGGCCTGGATCCAGGCCTGCGCACCGGCGTTAAAGTGGCAGTGGTTGATGCTACCGGCAAGCTGGTTGCCACCGATACCGTCTATCCGCATACCGGGCAGGCAGTTAAAGCGGCTGCGGTCGTTGCCGCGTTGTGCATCAAACACAAGGTTGAGCTGGTTGCCATCGGTAACGGTACCGCATCCCGCGAGACCGAGCGTTTCTTTGCCGAGCTGCAACAGCAGTTCCCAGAAGTTAAAGCCCAGAAAGTGATCGTCAGCGAGGCAGGAGCTTCAGTATATTCCGCTTCCGAGCTGGCCGCGTTGGAGTTCCCGAACCTCGACGTTTCACTGCGCGGTGCGGTTTCCATCGCCCGCCGTCTGCAAGATCCGTTGGCCGAGCTGGTGAAGATCGATCCGAAATCTATCGGCGTGGGCCAATACCAACACGACGTCAGCCAAAGCCAGTTAGCCAAGAAGCTGGACTCGGTGGTGGAAGACTGTGTGAACGCCGTTGGCGTAGATCTGAACACCGCCTCCGTGCCACTGCTGACCCGCGTAGCAGGCTTGACGCGCATGATGGCGCAGAATATCGTCACCTGGCGTGATGAGAATGGCCGCTTCAGCAACCGTGAACAACTGCTGAAAGTGAGCCGTTTGGGGCCAAAAGCCTTCGAGCAGTGCGCGGGCTTCCTGCGCATCAACCACGGCGACAACCCGCTGGATGCCTCAACCGTTCACCCGGAAACCTACCCGGTGGTGGAGCGCATTCTGGCAGCGACCCGCCAGGCTCTGCAAAATTTGATGGGCAACCCGAGCGCGGTCCGCAGCCTGAAAGCCAGCGACTTTACCGATGAGAAATTCGGCGTACCAACGGTCACCGACATCCTGAAAGAGCTGGAAAAGCCGGGCCGTGACCCGCGCCCGGAATTCAAAACCGCCACCTTCGCCGAAGGGGTGGAAACCCTCAACGACTTGCAAGTGGGCATGATCCTGGAAGGCTCGGTCACCAACGTCACCAACTTTGGTGCCTTTGTTGATATCGGCGTTCATCAGGATGGCCTGGTGCACATCTCGTCATTGGCGGACAAGTTCGTTGAAGATCCGCATACCGTGGTGAAAGCTGGCGATATCGTCAAGGTGAAGGTGATGGAGGTCGATCTGCAGCGTAAGCGTATCGCACTGAGCATGCGCCTTGATGAGCAACCGGGTGAAGGTTCACCACGCCGTGGCGGGGGCAATAATAGCGCTCCAGCTCGCGATAAAAACTCACGCCCTGCGGCTAATAAGCCTAAACCACGCAACAGCACTCCGGCAGGTAACAGCGCTATGGGTGATGCACTGGCCGCCGCATTTGGTAAGAAATAATAAGCAGGGGGGATAACCCCTTATCCCCCCTTCGGCTGTCTCTTGATTGGTTCTCCCGATCAAGAGACTTCGCTGGCTTATAGATCGTCTCTCCGTTCGGACCCTTACCTGACTTAATCGGCAGGCCGCTGATGCCGGTATAAAACAGGGATTTATTGGAACTTGATTGATGGAACAACAATATCAGCAATGGCTAATGGCTCTTTCAGCCCCCATGGTCGCGATAAATGCTCATACCGGCTGCACCTTTGACTCGCTAAAATATTATCCCTTCGACACCACTTTCGATTTAAAAGAAAGCTGGGGGATCACCTCGCGCTCTGGTGTGATCAATATGATATTACGCATGGTGGATGCAGGGCATGCGAGAGAGCTGGCACATTACTATTCTCTCTGGCATCGTCTCAGTCCGACGCAATGGCAGGAGCATGTGGAACAACAGTCAGTTGAAGAACAGGTGTTGATGCAAATAGTCGCTGATACGGCGGTTATTTGTGGTGATGGAGGCATCCGTTCTTGGGACCTGGGGCGGCTGAGTTTTCTTTGTCGCGTTGCTCAGCTCCATGGCTGGTTTACCGCTGAGGAAAATCTGTGGTTCCATACTCGGCTAGCACTGCGTGCCCGCCACTATTACGCGAATTGGGAAAGCTATTACGCCGCGTTTTTCGTTGGCCGAGCCTATTGGCAATCATTAAATCAGGAGACCCCTGAACAACAGCAATATGCTTTTTGCCATTACAGTGGAACGGAAAACTATATTCAGATGCAACAGCACCTCTATTGCCACGCAGATAGCCCCTTAAAAAATCTGGCCTGGCACATTGACTGCCATGAAATGGAGAAACCGGCGTCTCTGGAAGAGGTTGATTGGTCATGAATCAACGTTGCTGGCAAATATTAGGCATTGAGCCAACGGAAGATCAACAAGCCATTCGCGCCGCCTATCGCAGTAAGCTCCCCGACCATCATCCTGAAAATGACCCGAGCGGTTTTCAGCTATTACGTCAGGCTTTTGAGCACGCGCGAAAACTGGCCGAGACCCCGTTTATGCTGCGTTCTGCACAAAGTACTGAAGATGATGGTCCTCATGATGTGGGAACAGCTCAACTCGAGCAGGCCCCCGAGCCGCCGCCATCCGCTGCAGAACCATTATTCGAGAGCATGCTGGCCCAATTTGATGCTCTGTTGAATACCCCCGAAACACGTTATCAGCCACAAAGCTGGCATCGCTATATCGCTCAGTTGGATCAGTACGATATTGCACTCATTGACCGGCTACGCTGGTACTTGCTCGATCGTGTTTACCACTCACCATGCATCTCTACCGACTGCGTCAGACTATTAGCAGACCGTTTGAACTGGCGGCATCGCCTGAATGAACTGGAGCAGGACGACGCTGCCCGGATGGATGATTATTTAGACTATATCGCCCGCGCCGATATCTTCGATCTTTCCACACTGTCGTCAATCAGCCTGCCTGCCCAAGTAGAAACCGTTGCCTTCTTCCGCCATGCGTATCATCTGTACTGGAATGAGCCAGAGTGGATGCTGCGTTTACTGCTGAGTAATCCATCAGTGATTTACTGGCCTGATTGCCCACGGTTGATGAAACAGCTGGCGCAATGGTACAGCCTGGCGGAAGTTCCCAGCGAAACATTGCGGGATCACTGTTTGGCACAGCTGGAGCTGGACGCAGAGAATAGCGATTGGTTGTACCTGGCTGCCCGGCATTGTGCTTTGCTGCAGGATAATCAGCGGGCGTTTGATTATTGGCTACAGCTATATCGGTTAGAGCAACATGCGCAGGCCGAGCAAGGGTTATTGGATTGGTGCCGTGAACAACATCCAGCTTATCTACCGCTGTTGATCCAGGCATTTGATCGGCCAGTTTACCCAGCGGCGGCAGGGATAGCGGCAGATGATGAGATGCAGGATTACCTGACCCCGACCCAAACGGTACAGACCTTGGTACGTTGGGGAGAAGCCGCTCAGTTTAGCTGGGCAGCAGTGCCGATTGCCCAGGCTTATATCCATTGGAAATCCGGTAACGGTCGTGTCGGTGTGATGTATGACCAGCTCGTGCTTGATGATGGTTCCGACCCTCTGCGATTACTGTATCGCCACGCCTGCATGCTAACCTTGGGCAATGAAGGCCTGTTGCAGCAAATTATTGATCAGCCCACACCGGTCGATCCCCTACAGGCCCTGATCCTGCAAGGGCTGCAATCTCAGGCGGCACAGCGGCTGGCATGGTTGAATGATTCGAGCGTCATTGCCGACTTCATTCAGTGGCTGGATGGCCCAATTGACCACCAACTGCCAGAGAGATATACCGATACTGGCTCCGCTAGCTGGCATCAAGCCGTCTTCTGGTTGCGGCAATGGCGTTACCTGTCACCAGCACGATTGAACCGCTTGTATCAGGAGCCAGCATTTAGTGCACAGCTTGGCACCATCAATGACTGGCTGAATTATTTAGCTGCAGTGGACCAGATTGAGATCCCACCGTTTAGCGACGCTACCGCTCCCTGGGATCAATACCGGCAAACCTGTTTACTGGTGTTATTACTCAACGGGGCGGCCGGGCATATCGATACTGTCCGTCAGATAAACCACCTAACGCTCAGTGAGCAGCATCCTGTCTACGAACTGTATCGGTTAATCCGGCAACTCGATCCGGCAAAAGGTGATCTGGTTTGGCAGCTTGAGCAACAACTGCGGTTGGATAACCGTCTGCACTACCTTTGCTGGTTGGAATTACCCGTATCTATTAACCAGTTTTTGCTCCGCGTGCAGAGCCAGTCAGAGCTGTGCAACTGCGCCAATGTCGATCATTTCTCTCATCGTGTTGCCAGTTGGTCTGATGAGATGGAACAGGCTGCGGTGGCCGAGCAAGCCTTGCTTCACGCATTTTTGCTGCGCCATGGCGACCAGAAAATACAGGACAAAAGCCGGGAGGCGCTTGAACGGTTAGACTGCGGCAATCAGGGGGAAACGGAACTACGGCAGGCATTGCTTAACGGTAAAAAGCCCAAAGCTTTGGGGAACTCAACGCTGTTTGCCCGGGACTCATTGCTGACAAAAATAGCTCAGGTTGGCTATCGCCTGTATGACTACGATTGGGACAAGTTGGATCAAGAAGAACGTCAACAGTTGATGGCCTGCCTGGCAGATAGCAGCCTCTCCCCCATTCTGCGATTGAATGCCGGGTTATTAGTGCAGCTATCGGATCAGCGCATCATTGAAAAGCAGCATGCGAAGGAACAAAGGCCAGACACCCGCTTCTGGCAGTTCTGGCAATTTGACCGCCGCATCAACCGCCTGGGCCTGCTGGCTCAGTTGACGCTAGTACCGCTGGCGATGGTTGCGGTTTATCTACTGCTCATCAACGTGCTTTCGGCCTGGGTCATTATCGGGTTACTGCTGCTCAATACGTTCAGCGCACTGCTGCGGCGCAGTCATGATTTAAACCGTAAATACCCGGTCTTTGAAGCTGCGTTGCTGATATGCATGCCCTATCTGATCCTGCTGTATCTGCTGATACCCGGCGTGAAGTACGCGAACCAATATGGCCCGCCGCCAGGAGAAAAATGCTGAGGATTGTGGCGTGAGGAACTGCCCCCAACGTTTTATGGGGGCAGTTGACGCTCAGAAACTCATCTCGTCCAGAAAACGTTCCAGCCGCAGGCGTATGGGCTGGATTTTTTGCTCCTGCTGGCTAACCAACACCGCCTCAAACTCCTGCAACCACAAACCAATCTGCATACGTTCATCACCCAGTGACTGCGCCCAGGCTTTTTCCAGCCGAGCCTGCAGGGTACGGTTAGACAGCGTATCGCGCGGATGCACTTTTAGCTCCTGCAAACGCTGCTGACTTTGCTTTCGCTGTTCTGGGCTCAGGCCAATGGGGCTGTGATCGATCACTTTGGAGAAGGAATCACCACTGTCTGGCAGATGGACATCAACCTCTAGCAACCCATTGATATCGTAGCTGAAACGCACGTCCAGTGATTGAATGTGGCCGTTAGGCTTTACCGGCACGGTAAACTCATCCACCAGGATATTGTTGTCAACATGTGGGCTTTCACCCTGATAGATCGCTATCCGGATCGCCTTTTGCTCCACATGCGTCGTGGTGAAGCTTTCCATCCGTGAAGTCGGGACCACGGTATTACGTTCCAGAATCGGTGAAAAAATCCCATGTCGATCCGCATTCGAGGTAGCTATGCCCAGCGTATAGGGACAGACATCCGTCAGGATCACTTCGTCGATATTCTGATCGCGCAGGCAGCAGGCGGCATGTACTGCGGCACCCAGCGCTACGATGGTTCTGGGATCGAGGTGCTGATGCGGCAACTGACCGAATAGCTTCACCACCAGTTTTTGGATAGTGTTCAGCTTCGTGGCTCCACCGACCAATACCAGGTGATCCATCTGCTGTGGCTGCAAACGAGCATCGTGCAGCACCTGCTCAATCGGTGCGCGCAGGCGATTCAGCAGCGGCAGCCAGATCTCTCCTGCTTTACGTTCATCCAGCTCTATTTCCCATTGCCGATCCTGCCATTGCCAACGCAACTGATGCGGGCCCTGTTGCTGATTGAGCTGGCATTTCCACTGCTCGACACAGTCATACAGCCGGGCCATATCCTGGGGCGCGATCTGCGAGGCATTCAGTTGCCATTCGTTGAGGCAGGCTTTAATGATTGCCTGGGTGAAGTCTTCACCGCCAAGATAGTTATCACCCGCCGAAGCGTGCACCTCAATCAGCGGCAGATCATATTCCAATACCGTGACGTCAAAAGTGCCCCCGCCCAGGTCAAACACTAAAGTACGGCCAACCCCTTGGGTGTGCAGGCCATAAGCCATCGAAGCCGCAGTCGGTTCATTAATCAGCCGCACCGCATTCAAACCGGCCAGTTCAGCGGCAAAGCGGGTCTGCTTACGTTGCTCATCGCTAAAATAGGCGGGTACTGAAATCACAACGTCGCGGATCGGCTGGCCAAGAAAACTTTCTGCGTCTGATTTCAGCGATTTCAACACGATTGCCGATAGCTCTGGGGCGTCAAACGTCTGTTGGTCCAGTTTGAATTTCTTCTTGCTGCCCATGTAACGTTTAAACAGCGCTGCCGTCTTTTGCGGGTGGGTCGTCAGGCGAGATAACGCAGAGCGGCCAACCAGTATTGCCCCGTCCTCATCAATGCTGACGACCGAGGGGGTAAGAAATTCATTGAGCGCATTGGGGATTAAGCGCGACTCCCCGTCTTGCCAGACACCGATCAGGCTATTGGTGGTGCCTAAATCGATGCCGATTGCCGGGGTAGCGTCATGCTGCTGTAACATCGTCCTGACCTCATAAAGAAGAATACTTGCCTGCTAGTACAGCCGTATTAAGCGTGGCAACGTAGTCCATGATGGGGGTTTTTTATATATCGTTTGATATTAGCACGATGGTATTAGGTAGCTCATCGCCATGGAATTTATTTGCTTGAAAGTAATGTTCTACTTTAGTTGAAAAATTTAGCCGGTAGCTCGTTCCCATCGCCTTCATCTTTTCTTGTGCAACCTAGTAGCGCCCCCCGACAATTTTGACCTGCCGCAATAAAATGGCGATTTTTTTGTCGTCCTGTTTCGCGTCATCGCCTTCATCCCCCCCTCCGGTAAAAATACTCCGTTGTTAACACCCTTATTAACACCGCAGTTTCAGTCCGTCGATTGTGCCGTAAACACAAATACTTACCCCTCTCATTTACAGCAGGCGATGTTGCCAGATTTGCGCCACAAAGCTTTCAGCCATGCCATTAGAACTACACCTGTTTCATTACCGCAAGAAAATGCACAAATTTGCAACTTAATTAACCTTTTGCACTCATTTGCAGTGCGTTTGGCTTAGTGCTAAAACTAGGGCTGGCAAGGCGTCCATTGCAGATATGACAGCATTTACAATTGCCCATACATTCCGTATTGAATACGATAATTGTTATCACTATGATTCTGTGTATTCAGTGCTCTGTTTTTGGCTCGGCGCTCCTGGCCCCATACACCTTTTCATAGGTAGTCTGGGCAGCAAATGTTCTGAAGGTGGCATTCCCGTGGGAATTCCCAACTCATTAAGAAGGCGATATGCAGCTGCTTCCTAAACATACCTATAAAATCACCGGCTTCTCCAACGAGATCAGCCCGGCCTACCGCCAGAAATTACTGTCGCTTGGCATGCTGCCCGGCTCGCAGTTTGACGTGGTACGCGTGGCACCGTTTGGCGATCCTATAGAAATAAAGACTCGCCGCGTTAGCCTGGTTCTGCGGAAAAAAGACTTAGACCTGATCCTGCTAGATAGCCAAGCGTAACGCGCTGTCCCCGCCTCAGGCAGTTGCCGGGTGCAAACGCGGCCGATACTTAATTTACTGATATCACGTTGGTTTATGAAAAAAATCACTATTGGCTTAATCGGTAACCCGAACTCGGGCAAGACGACGCTGTTCAACCAGCTCACTGGAGCACGCCAGCGGGTCGGTAATTGGGCCGGGGTGACGGTTGAGCGTAAAGAGGGCCAGTTTGCGACGCCGCAGTCACAGGTCACGCTGGTGGATTTACCAGGCACCTACTCGCTCACCACCATCTCCGAACAAACCTCGCTGGATGAGCAGATCGCCTGTCACTACATCCTGAGCGGCGATGCGGATATGCTGATCAACGTGGTCGATGCCTCCAACCTCGAACGCAACCTCTACCTGACGCTGCAATTGCTGGAGCTGGGTATTCCGTGCATCGTGGCCTTGAACATGCAAGATATTGCCAAGAGCCAGAATATTGAGATCGATGTCGCCGCCCTGGCCGAGCGCCTTGGCTGCCCGGTGGTATCCATGGTTTCTACCAAGGCCGACGGCATTGGCCTGCTGAAACAGACCATCGATAATCATCGCTTCAACCAGTTAAAAGCGCTGGTGGCCTATCCGCCGCTGCTGCTAGACGAAATCGCTACGCTGACCGAGGCCATGCCTCAACAGCTGCCCACCGAACAACGGCGCTGGCTGGCCCTGCAAATGCTGGAGGGCGATATTTATAGCCATCAGTTGGCCGGGAAAGCCACCGAGCTACTGGCACCTTCCAGGTTAGCGCTGCAACAGCAGCAGCAGGAAGATCCCGCGCTGGTGATTGCCGATGCCCGCTACCAGTCGATCGCCACTATCTGCGATGCGGTCAGTAACTCTAAGCTGGCATTGCCAAACCGCCTGACGGAGGTGCTGGATCGGGTGATCCTCAACCGCTGGCTGGGGGTACCCATCTTCCTGCTGGTGATGTACATCATGTTCGTATTGGCGATCAACATCGGCGGCGCACTGCAACCGATCTTCGATCTCGGTTCGGCGGCCATCTTTATTCAGGGCATCCAGTGGGTCGGTTATACCCTGCATTTCCCGCAGTGGCTGACCGTCTTCCTGGCGCAGGGCGTGGGCGGCGGTATCAATACTGTGCTGCCACTGGTTCCCCAGATCGGCATGATGTATCTGTTTCTGTCATTCCTGGAAGACTCCGGCTATATGGCACGAGCGGCATTTGTGATGGACCGCCTGATGCAGGCGCTCGGGCTGCCGGGTAAATCCTTTGTACCGCTGATCGTCGGCTTTGGCTGTAACGTGCCGTCCATTATGGGCGCACGCACCTTGGATGCCCCACGCGAACGCCTGATCACCATCATGATGGCCCCCTTTATGTCCTGCGGCGCGCGTTTGGCAATCTTTGCCGTATTTGCCGCCGCTTTCTTCGGCCAGGATGGCGCGGGCGTGGTGTTCTCACTGTATATGCTAGGCATCGTGGTGGCGATCCTCACCGGCCTGGTGCTGAAATACACCATTATGCGCGGCGAAGCATCGCCGTTCGTGATGGAGCTGCCGGTTTATCACGTGCCACATCTGAAAAGCCTGCTGCTGCAAACCTGGCAACGCCTGAAAGGCTTCGTGCTTCGCGCCGGGAAAGTGATCGTCATTGCCAGCATCTTTATTGGCGGCTTGAACAGCTTCTCGTTCAGCGGCCAGCCGGTAGACAGCATCAATGATTCAGCGCTGGCCTCAGTCTCCAAGGTGCTGACTCCGCTGTTGCAACCCATGGGCGTACACAGTGATAACTGGCAAGCGACCGTCGGGCTGGTGACAGGGGCGATGGCCAAAGAAGTGGTGGTCGGGACGCTCAACACCCTGTACACCGCAGAGAACATCACCAATGAGCACTTTGATGCCGCCAACTTCAATTTGCTTGATGAACTCGGTGCCGCCGTCAATGAAACCTGGCAGGGCCTGAAGAACACCTTCAGCCTGAGCGTACTCTCCAACCCTATCGAAGCCAGCAAGGGCGATGGTGAGATGGGCGTGGGCTCAATGGGTGTTATGAGTAGCAAATTTGGTACTTCAATCTCTGCCTACAGCTATCTGATCTTCGTGTTGCTGTACGTTCCCTGCGTCTCGGTGATGGGAGCCATTGCGCGTGAGTCCAGCCGTGGTTGGATGACCTTCTCCATCCTTTGGGGGCTGAACGTGGCCTATTCGCTGGCAACGCTGTTCTATCAGATCGCGACCTTCAGCCAACATCCGCAATACAGCGCGACGGCGATCCTGATCGTGTTGCTGTTCAATGCGCTGGTACTATTGGGCTTGCGCAAGGCACGTAGCCGCGTAACGATCCGTTTGCGTAGCGCCACCTCGGCGTCCTGTTGTCAAAGTTCGGGTGACTGCCACTAATGGCCAGCCTGCTGCAAATCCGTGATGCGCTTGCCCTACAGGGCGGCGCTCAGGCGCAACAGCTGAGCCAGCAGTTGGCAACGCCCTTGCCATTGGTTGAGGCAATGCTGCAACGTTTGACCGCGATGGGAAAAGTTGAACGTATTGAGCTCGATAGCAGCGAATGCCTGAGCGGCAGCTGCAAGAGTTGCCCAGAAGGGCTGGCTTGTAAAACGGTGATTTATCGTTTGAAGGAGTGAATGTGAATACAGGGGCGCAATAGTTTGCCTGCACCCCCTCACTTGAAGATTATTGCTTGTCTTTATACACGTCCGCTACGGCGCTGAACTTGCCGTGCTCACGGGCTGCCAGCACGACATAATATTGGCCCCCTTTCTCATCGGCCAGTTTGGACAATTCATCTTTCAAGTCCATCGGATCGGTGGCCTGTGCAGTTGAAGACACGGTGCCAACTTTCTCATACTTGCCTGGGTTCTTGTCCAGTTCGTCTTTAGTTAGCAAGGTTGCTGCCATCGAACCGAAAGACACTGAACCTACAATCAACGCCGCAACGATCATCTTCAATGATTTCATGACAATACCTCTCAATGGATAAATTGGATTTTTATGAAAGCGACTAACAACAAATGCGTCATCGAGCTTGGCTACTGCGACGTCTAACAGCTTCGTTGCTTTCCCTGACGAAGCTCCCTCTGCCCAGAAACAAATCGCCAAGGTGAAGATTGATAAGCCCATATTCACCTTGTAGCCACGCATTTACCCCTTCAAGTATCGAACAGGTTTAGTTTTTATCCACTTATTGGTTAAAAATTTACCGCTGTTTTGTGCGTTTATAATCTGTAATCAATGAGATATCGCCGCCAGACCGCGCCATTACTCGGTTGCAACAAATTGATTAATAATGTTAGCGAATGCTTCGGGGTGAGAGATAAACGGCGCATGGGCCGCTTTGGCGATCACCTCCGAGGTGGAGTTTGGCCACAACTCATCCAGCAGGCTAGCCACTTTGCGCGGCACCAGCCCGTCGAGATAACCATAAATACGCAATACCGGCATCGTCAGTGCCGCCAATGATTGGCGTTGATCCACCGTACGCAGCATCTCCAGGCCCCCGTTAAGCACCTCAACGCCCGGCATCGGCTGGTTGAGCACCACGGTTTTCAACTGGCGCGCATCTTGGCGAGCGCTTTCCGTGCCCAACGTTTGCAACGCCAGGAAGCGCTCCACGGTGCGCTGGAAATCATGGCTGAGCTGCTGCTGGAAGCCACTGAGCACCTCCGGGCGGATCCCCGGCCACGGATCGTGCGCCGTAAAACAGGGCGAAGAAGCCACGGTGATCAGCCCGGTTACCCGCTCAGGCTGCATAAGGGCGATCTGCCCGGCTACCAGCCCACCAAGGGACCACCCCAGCCAATAAGCCTGCTTGGGTGCTGCGGCCAGCAGTATCTCCGCCATCTCCATTAACGGGACGGCCCCATAGCCCTGGCTGCGGCCATAGCCGGGTAAGTCCACCAGGTGTAGGCGAAAATGCGGAGCCAATCGCTCCAGCGTGCAACCCCAGACCTCGGCATTCAATCCCCATCCGTGCAACAGCACAAGATCGCGATCGCCTTCACCTAAGGTTTGCCAATACAGCTCTGTCATCAGTTATTGTCCTTACTCGTCGCCTTCCAAACGGTAGCGTTTTGCACAACTCGAAATTCATAGAGTATTAAAAAGGGGAGGTGACCATGCTACCAATCCACAGCCGCTGTTGGCTATGCCGGCAACCATTACGGCTGATGCAACAGGGCATCTGCAGCTACTGCCTGCGGACGTTGCCCGCCAAACCTTGTTGCTGCCCAGTTTGCGGCCTGCCCAGTGGCGATCCCCATCAGCCTTGCGGACGATGTCTGCAAAAGGCGCCCCCTTGGCAAGCCTTGGTCTTTGTTTCGGATTATCGCCCGCCCATCAGCACCCTGGTGAAAAATTTCAAATTCCAACAGACACCCGCACTGGCTCCCACTCTGGCTCGTTTGATCCTGCTGCATTGGCTGCAAGCGCACCGAGAGCAACATCTGAACAGACCGGAGGTGATTTTAGCGGTACCCTTGCAGGATAAACGCTGCTGGCGGCGTGGCTATAACCAAAGCGAGCTGTTGGCCCTGCCACTGGCCCGCTGGTTGGGCTGCGAATATCGCCCTGGGGCATTACGCCGCATCAGGGCAACCGCGCCACAACAGCAATTGATAGCTCGCCTGCGGCGGCGTAATCTGCGTGGTGCTTTCCGTTGTGATGAGAGCCTGGCAGGAAAACATGTGGCGCTGCTGGATGATGTGGTTACCACTGGCAGCACCATGGCAGAAATCGCTACACTATTACAGAAGCAGGGCGTCGCATCGTTGCAGATTTGGTGCGTTTGCCGCACGTTGTAGTACCACGGCAATGGGCGTATTATAACCTACTATAGAAGTCAACTATTGAGCTAATGCTATGATCCGTATAACAGATGCTGCACAGGAACACTTTGCCAAGCTGTTGGCAAGCCAAGAAGAAGGCACCCAAATCCGCGTATTCGTGATCAATCCGGGTACGCCGACGGCTGAATGCGGTGTCTCTTATTGCCCGCCAGACGCGGTGGAAGCGACAGATACCGAACTCAAGTTCGAAAAGCTGTCCGCTTACGTCGATGAGCTGAGCGCGCCTTATCTGGACGACGCCGAAATCGACTTCGTCACCGATCAGCTCGGCTCACAGCTGACGCTGAAAGCGCCGAACGCCAAAATGCGTAAAGTGGACGACGATGCACCACTGATGGAGCGCGTAGAATACGTGCTGCAATCGCAGATCAACCCGCAGCTGGCTGGCCACGGTGGCCGTGTGACGCTGATGGAAATCACCGACGACGCACTGGCCATCCTGCAGTTCGGCGGCGGTTGCAATGGTTGTTCAATGGTAGACGTCACTCTGAAGGAAGGGATCGAGAAAGAGCTGCTGCAAAAGTTCCCGGAACTGAAAGGCGTGCGCGATCTCACTGAGCACCAGCGCGGCGAACACTCCTACTACTGATAAATATCAGGGCGCAATTCCGTTCTGCGCCCTGCTTATCTCCATCGGGGTCGGTTAATCCGCCCCGATGCATTTAGCCTACCGAAACCTTTCTGCGTCGCTTATCCAAATCCTTCAATAAACGGTTGACCTCAGCATCGTCAAACATCGCTTCCAAGGTGTGGCTCAGCTTACGCCGCCAGTTCGGGTACTGATCGCTGGTGCCTGGAATATTCACCGGTTCTGCCATATCCAACCAGTCTTCCGGTTGCAGACCCAGTAAGGCGCTGGCACTGTCTGCCACATAGCGTTGCAGACCCCGGTTCAGCAACGGGCTCATACTCAATAGCGAGGCTTTCTTGCCGACCTTTTGCGGTACGCAGCCGTAGCGATGCAACCCGTCCAGTAGGCCCTGCTTGGCCCGTTCACGATCGGCAAACAGCTCTTTGAGCACTTCCGCATCTGGGTATAACCCCAGTTGCTTGCCGAGCGTCAGGTCGCCGCTTTGCCAATAACCACGCAGCGTTGGCAGATCGTGGGTGGTAATGGTCGCCATTGCCTGCACCGGATAAGACTGCGGCGCACGGAACTGCTTCTCCGCATCGTGCTCGAAATACAGTACCTTGTAGGAATAGACGCCGCTATCACGCAGTTTGCCGACGATCTCCACCGGCACGGTCCCTAAATCTTCCCCAATCACCATGCAACGATGGCGCTGACTCTCCAAGGCCAACAGCGCCAGCAGATCGTCAACCGGGTATTTCACATAGGCGCCGTGATCGGCCGTTTCACCATAAGGGATCCACCATAAACGCAGCATCGCCATCACGTGATCGATACGCAAGGCGCCACAGCTGGTCATGTTGGCCCGCAGCAAATCGATAAACGGCTGATACCCCCGCGCCACCATCACATGCGGATCCATCGGCGGCAGGCCCCAGTTTTGCCCCAGCGGCCCAAGAATATCCGGCGGAGCCCCCACCGAGGCTTGCATACAATACAGCTCACGTTCACACCAGGTTTCCGCCCCGCCCTCTGCCACCCCGACCGCCAGATCGCGGTACAGGCCAATCGGCATCTGGCACTGCTGGCTTTGGCCGAAGCACTCGGCAAACTGGCTGGCCGCCAACCATTGCAGCCACAGGTAGAAGGTAACCTCATCCTCATGCTGCTTACAGAAGGTTTCCACTGCCGGGCTATTGCCCTGCTGATACTCCTTCGGCCAGGCTGGCCATCCCCACATTGTGCTGTCTTTAGCACTGAGATGGGCATGTAACGCGTCGAACGTTGCCTGCTGATACAGGCTGCTGCCCCCTTCGCCGACGAAGCGTTCAAATTCCTGCTTCAGCGCATCCTGCGGCTTGCGGGCCTGGAAATGCGGGAAAGCCAGCTTCAACGCCGCCAGCTTCAACTGCGTTACCGTGCTGTAGTCCACCAGGTCACTACTACGCGCTTTGGCCAACAGCTTCTGCGTCGCAGCCTTCTGCCACCATTTTTGCGCGGCCTGGCTGAGCTGGAAATCCTCCACCACGTTGACGTCGATATACACCACGTTCAACCAGCGGCGCGAAGATGGGCTATAAGGGCTGGCGCTTTCCGGGTTGGCCGGATACAGCGCGTGGATCGGGTTGAGCCCGATAAAGGCGCCGCCGCGTTCCCCCACCTCACCGACCATCGCCCGCAGATCGCCAAAGTCGCCAATTCCCCAGTTACGCTCGGAACGCAGCGTGTAGAGTTGTACGCAGGCTCCCCACAGCTTCTTGCCGGTCAACAATGCATCCGGCTCGTAGCAACGCTTGGGGGCGACAATCAGCCGGCAGGCCCATTGCTGCTCCCCCTGTGACAAAGTGAGCTGGTGATAACCCAGCGGTAACTTGCCCGGCAGGGTTAGGGTTTTATGCGCACTGGCACGGCCTTCTTGCTGGCTACCGTCCTCACGCAACAATACCCAATGAAACTCGCCATCTCCCCCCAGCGGCAGCGCCACCGGGTTGCCTTGATAAAAGACTTTAACCAGCGGCAAGGGAGCCGTTGACGGCTGCAACGACGCCGGATTCATCGCCGCCAATAGCTTGCGTTTGGTTTCCGGCGAAATTGCCTGC
This sequence comes from Serratia sp. Res13-Sevr-LER1-36-b, assembly GCF_015673035.1. NCBI lineage: Bacteria > Pseudomonadati > Pseudomonadota > Gammaproteobacteria > Enterobacterales > Yersiniaceae > Serratia > Serratia sp. Res13-Sevr-LER1-36-b. Next base: position 53,810 of record NZ_JADACK010000034.1, read on the forward strand.
CGTTGGCCATGGGCATTGATGTAATCGGCAGCAATCCCAGCCTGGGCTGCTACCTGATCGATACCTTTACTCATTCGCACTCCTTAACGCTTGGCTTGCCAAATGCGTTGCTGATAGTCACGGATCGAACGATCCGAACTGAACATGCCTACGCGCGCGGTGTTAAGGATAGTGCGGCGCGTCCATTCGTCGCGGTCACGATACAGTTTGTCTACCTGCCGTTGAGCTTCGCAGTAGGAAGCAAAGTCCGCCAGCACCAGATACGGATCCCCCCCTTCCAACAGGCTGTGCAGCATCATATCGAAAGCGTGCTTGTCACCGTGACTGAATGCGCCGCTGGCCAGTTCGTCCAGGATCGCTTTCAGGTGCTTGTCTTTCTTGCGATAGCTCAGCGGGTCATAACCCTTGGCCAACAGCGCTTTGACCTGCTCCACGGTGTTGCCGAAGATAAAGATGTTGTCCTCGCCGACCTGCTCGGCGATCTCGACGTTAGCTCCGTCCAGCGTGCCAACGGTCAGTGCACCGTTCAGCGCCAGCTTCATATTCCCGGTGCCCGACGCTTCTTTACCGGCGGTGGAGATCTGCTCGGAAATGTCCGCCGCCGGGATCATCAGTTCAGCGACGGAAACGCGGTAATCAGGGATGAAGGCCACTTTCAGGCGATCCTTGACGATCGGATCGTTATTGATCTTCTCTGCGGCCTGGTTGATCGCATAGATGATGTTCTTCGCCAGGTAGTAGCCCGGCGCGGCTTTGGCACCAAACAGGAATACGCGTGGCACGATGTCCAGATCGGGGTTATCCCGCAATTGGCGATACAGCGAAAGAATGTGCAGCAGGTTCAGGTGCTGGCGCTTGTACTCGTGCAGGCGTTTGATCTGCACGTCGAAGATCGCGTCTGGATTGAGCGTCAATCCCATTACGCGGTGCACGTAGTTGGCCAAGATCACCTTGTTATCACGCTTGATCTGCTGATATTTCTCGCGGAATGCGGCATCTTCGGCATATTTTTCCAGCCCCTTCAGCGCATCAAGATCGTTGGCCCACTCCACTTTCAGGGTGCTATCGATCAGGCCTGACAATGCCGGGTTACACTGCTTGAGCCAGCGGCGCGGCGTAATGCCGTTGGTGACGTTGTGGAATTTGTTCGGCCACAGCTGGTGATATTCCGGGAACAGATCTTTGACTACCAGATCCGAGTGCAGCTGAGCCACACCGTTCACCGCAAAACCGCTGACCACGCACAAGTTGGCCATGCGCACCTGCTTGTTGTGGTGCACTGCCAGCTTGGCCCACACCGCCTCATCGCCCGGCCAGTGTTGGTCTACCAACCGCTTAAAGTTGGCGTTGATCTGCTTGATGATAGAGAAGTGGCGCGGCAGCAGGCTGCGCACCAGTTTCTCATCCCAGCACTCCAAGGCTTCCGGCATCAGGGTGTGGTTGGTATAGGCAAAGGTCTTGCTGGTGATCGCCCAGGCTGCATCCCAATCCAGTTGATGCTCATCGAGCAGAATACGCAGCAGCTCTGGAATGGCGATGGTTGGGTGGGTGTCGTTGAGTTGGATCACTTCGTACTTCGGCAACTCTTCAATCTTGCGCCCGGCCAGATGGTGTTTACGCAGAATATCGGCCACCGAGCAGGCACACTGGAAATACTGCTGCATCAGGCGCAGGCGTTTGCCAGCCTGATGGTTGTCATTCGGATAGAGCACCTTGGTCAGCTTGGCGGCTTCTACGCCCTGCTTTTCCGCCAGCAGGAATTTGCCGTCGTTGAAATCCCCCAGATCGAATGGATGACTATGCGTTGCCTGCCACAGGCGCAGCGGCTGGGTGACCCCGTTACGGAAGCCCAACACCGGCAGATCCCAAGCTTCCCCACGCAGGGTAAACTCCGGGTGCCACAGCTCGCGGCCATCGGCCAGTTTCTCTATCTTGCCACCAATCCCGACATCCACCGCCAACGCAGCATTATGGCGGAACCACGGGTAGCTCTCGCGCTGCCAGTTATCCGGTGCCTCTTGCTGATGACCCTCTTTGAACGACTGACGGAACAGCCCATATTGATAGTTCAGCCCATAGCCGGTAGCCGGTTGCTCCACCGTAGCCATCGAGTCCAGGAAGCAAGCGGCTAAACGCCCCAGGCCCCCGTTCCCCAACGCCGGATCGGTTTCCTGCTCCAACAGATCGGCCAGCTTGACGTCCTGCTCTGCCAATGCGGCCTCAACGGTGTCATACCAGCCGAGGTTGATCAGGTTGTTGGCCGTCAGGCGGCCAATCAGGAATTCCATCGAGATGTAGTTTACATGGCGCAACGACTTGCTGCTTTTACGCGGTGCAGGCTGCGCAGCCAGCTGTTCGGCGAGAGCGGCACTCACGGCCTCCCACCATTGATGCTGAGTCATCTGCTGTGCGGAGCTGAGGCCAAAACGCTGCCACTGACGAGTCAGTGCAGCCAGAAAAACGTCCTTTTTGAGCATAGGCTGTGACATAGGTAAAACTCTCTATCCGGTGTACCCGTCGTCTTTCAAGCGGCAACTTGAGTTCCATTGGGTAGTAAATGGGCCAATTTTTTCACTATCGTGCCGGGGAGAACCCGCAATGGCATCATCCCGCCTGGGGGTTAGCTGGGGAGGAGGATTGGGGCGTAGCTGAAACTGTGATCTCAGGCACTTTTTAAGCCCCCTTGCGTGCGGTAAGAAAGCCCATCGATATCACCGGTGAGCATAAAATCGGCGGAAAACCTCAGGACGTTAGCACAGTTATGATAGCTGATGAAGTTTTGTACTTGTCCACTAACAGCCGAAAAACAGGGTAATTTCTGAGGGTAATCAGGCGCGATGTAAAGCGCAGTTAGAGCGGAACCGGGGGCAAACATAAAAAAGTGTGATCAATAGCAATTTAACTTCAAGCCAAAGCGCAAGCTTGTTGCATTACCGTTGACGATGTTCGAAGTTAAAGAGGGGGATTAATTACGAGCTACAAAATAATTAACTCAACCCGGTCCCGAGACAGGAACACGGTGAAATAATTCCTTCGGGCAGTCCTTCGGCGGCGGGAACCGCACTTTACACCTGGAATATTATGCTGATCCCATCAAAACTGAGCCGTCCGGTACGGCTGCAAAATACCGTGGTACGCGATCGTCTGCTGGCGAAGTTGGCCGGCGCGGCGAACTATCGCCTGACATTGGTCAATTGCCCGGCAGGCTACGGTAAGACCACGTTGGTGGCACAATGGGCTGCGGGCAAATCGGATCTGGGGTGGTACTCCCTGGACGAGAGCGACAACCAGCCAGAGCGCTTCGCCAGCTATCTGATCGCTGCGCTGCAACAGGCCACCACTGGCCACTGCGTGAAAAGCGAGGCATTAAGCCAGAAACATCAATACGCCAACCTTTCGGCGCTGTTTGCCCAGCTGTTTATCGAGCTGTCTGACTGGCACCAGCCGTTGTACCTGGTGATCGACGATTACCACCTGATCACTAATGACCAGATCCATGAAGCGATGCGTTTCTTTCTGCGCCACCAGCCAGAAAATCTGACGCTGCTGATCCTTTCCCGCACCCTGCCTCCCCTGGGAATTGCCAATCTTCGCGTACGCGATCAGCTGTTAGAGCTGAGCACGCGCCAGTTGGCTTTTAATCACCAGGAGGCGAAACAGTTCTTTGACTGCCGCCTTACCTCCCCACTGGAGCACAATGACAGCAGCCGTCTGTGTGACGAAGTGGAGGGCTGGGCAACCGCCTTGCAGCTAATCGCGCTCTCCGCTCGTCAATCCACCTCTTCCGCTCAGCAATCTGCCAAACGTCTGGCCGGGCTGAACGCCAGCCACCTGTCCGATTATCTGGTGGATGAGGTGCTGGATCGCGTTGATGCCGATGCTCGGGCGTTCCTGTTGCGCTGCTCGGTACTGCGTTCGATGAACGACGCGTTGATTGTTCGCCTGACCGGAGAAGACAACGGCCAGCAGCGCCTGGAAGAGCTTGAACGCCAAGGCCTGTTTATTCACCGTATGGACGACACCGGCGAATGGTTCTGTTTCCATCCGCTGTTTGCCTCGTTCCTGCGCCAGCGTTGCCAGTGGGAATTGGCGCTGGAACTGCCAGGCCTGCACCATGCGGCGGCGGAAGGTTGGCTGGCGCTCGGGTACCCGGCGGAAGCCATTCACCATGCGTTGGCAGCCAGCGATGTCAGCATGTTGCGCGATATCCTGTTGCAACATGCCTGGTCGTTGTTCCATCACAGCGAACTGGCCTTGCTGGAGGAGTGTCTGAATGCCCTGCCGTACGAACGGCTGATCCAAAATCCGAAACTGGCGCTGCTGCAAGCCTGGCTGGCACAAAGCCAACACCGTTACAGCGAAGTGAACACCCAGTTGGAACGCGCCGAACAGGCCATGCTCCAGCAAAAGATCGTCATTGACCAGACTCTGCATGCTGAATTTGACGCGCTGCGTGCTCAGGTGGCGATCAACGCCGGTAAACCGGAAGAGGCCGAACGCCTGGCCACCGAGGCGCTGAAATTCCTGCCGCTATCCAGCTATTACAGCCGCATCGTGGCCACCTCCGTTACCGGTGAGGTTCACCACTGCAAGGGAGAGCTTGCACGGGCGCTGCCCATGATGCAGCAAACCGAACAGATGGCTCGCCGCCATCAGGCTTATCACTATGCACTGTGGGCGCTGTTGCAGCAGAGCGAAATTCTGATCGCGCAAGGGTTCCTGCAAGCCGCCTATGAAACGCAGGATAAGGCCTTCGAACTGGTGCGTGAACAGCATCTGGAGCAGTTACCGATGCACGAATTCCTGCTGCGCATCCGCTCACAGGTGCTCTGGTCATGGTCACGGTTGGACGAAGCCGAAGAAGCCGCACGTGAAGGGCTGAAGGTGTTGGCTAACTACCAGCCGCAGCAGCAGTTGCAATGCCTGGCGATGTTGGCGAAATGCTCGCTGGCGCGTGGCGATCTGGATAATGCCAATGCTCACCTGCTGCGCAGCGAAGTCTTGCTGCATGGCTCGCAGTATCACCGGGACTGGCTGACCAATGCCGATAAACCAAGGGTGATCTACTGGCAGATGACCGGTGATACCACCGCAGCGGCCAATTGGCTGCGCCATACCGAAAAGCCGGGGATGGCCAACAACCACTTTATGCAGGGGCAATGGCGTAATATCGCCCGCGTGCAGATCCTGCTTGGGCAGTACGAAGAAGCCGAAGTGGTGTTGGACGAGCTGAACGAAAATGCCCGCCGCCTGCGGTTGGTGAGCGATCTCAACCGTAACCTGCTGCTCAGTAACCATCTCTACTGGCAGATGGACCGCAAAGTGGATGCCCAGCGCGCGTTGATAGAGTCACTTTCGCTGGCCAACCGTACCGGGTTTATCAGCCACTTTGTGATCGAGGGAGAGGCCATGGCGCAGCAACTTCGTCAACTGATCCAACTCAACACGCTGCCGGAAATGGAACAGCATCGCGCCCAGCGCATTCTGCGCGATATCAACCAGCATCACCGGCACAAGTTCGCCCATTTTGACGAGAACTTCGTCGATAAGCTGCTAACTCACCCGCAAGTGCCAGAATTGATCCGCACCAGCCCGCTGACACAGCGTGAATGGCAGGTGCTGGGTCTGATTTACTCCGGTTACAGCAACGATCAGATCGCCGGGGAACTGGCCGTGGCGGCCACCACCATCAAAACCCATATCCGTAATCTGTACCAGAAACTGGGGGTCGCACATCGGCAGGAAGCGGTGCAGCAGGCGCAGCAGTTGCTGAAAATGATGGGTTATGGCGCATAGTTTTAAAAGCAGATCAGTATGTTAAGTCCGGTATGGCGGCCCTCACTCTACCCCTTGTATGTTTAAAGACACTTTAATTACCCGCCCAAAGGCGGGTAGACTTTAACCGAGTTGTACCTGACGCCACAGCCCGTTTCCCCTCTGGGACAACAAGCCCGCGGGAGAGCTTATGGCGTGGCGTCAGTTTTCCTGTTAACCCGAACAGCTGCCAGGGCGGCATCAGCCAGCCCGTATCTTACAAGGCCGGGAGACTTGAAATGACTGAACATGCAACCGTCGGTATCGACATTGCCAAAGACACTTTTGATGTATACATCGACTCAACTCGTCAG
>NZ_JADACK010000035.1:0-700 GCF_015673035.1 Serratia sp. Res13-Sevr-LER1-36-b
TATAACTTGAAATTCATCGATACAACCACCCTCAGTAGAATATTTCTAATGGCTGCAATGGCCTGTTAATACACATGGTATTTTTCAGATTTGTATTAGCGCTTTTTTAACATGAAAAATTTACTTTATTATTACTATCATTCACGTTAGTAATAATAAAACAGGAAGTGACTATCCTACTTTGAACTTTCGCCCCCCAGACAACTGCCTGTGTCTGGGGGGTCTTTATCTTATATATTCACATTGTCATGGTCGTTAACTAAAACAAAGGACTGGACTTAACCAGAATCGGTTGTTTTGAGACTGTTCTGCGCTTTGGTTACCGTATCCGCCAGCCTTGCGGTAAAAAGCCTGCGCGGTCAGTAATGTGGTCTATTCTAACCAATAACGTCAATGGTTATGCCTGCGAATCGAACGGCGTGACCCTACCCCAAAATCCCGCTCCATTCAGAAACAGAATTCCGGCATGATAAACACTCCCCTGAGTGGAGGTTGTGCCGATGAAAAAGTCACGATTCACCGAAGAACAGATTGTCTTTGCCCTGAAACAGGCCGAGCTGGGTACATCGGTGCCTGAAGTCTGCCGTAAACTGGGTATCTCTGATGCCACCTTTTACACGTGGCGTAAAAAATACGGTGGAATTTCCCCTTCAGAGCTGAAGCACATGCGCCAGCTCGAAGAAGAAAATCTCAGGCTGAA
>NZ_JADACK010000036.1:0-74373 GCF_015673035.1 Serratia sp. Res13-Sevr-LER1-36-b
TCAAAAGTGTCTTTGGCAATGTCGATACCGACGGTTGCATGTCCAGTCATTTCAAGTCTCCCGGCCTTGTAAGATACGGGCTGGCTGATGCCGCCCTGGCAGCTGTTCGGGTTAACAGGAAAACTGACGCTACGCCATAAGCTCTCCCGCGGGCTTGTTGTCCCAGAGGGGAAACGGGCTGTGGCGTCAGGTACAACTCGGTTAAAGTCTACCCGCCTTTGGGCGGGTAATTAAAGTGTCTTTAAACATACAAGGGGACCGATCGAGTAAGGCTGAAAGTAGAGTTATTCACCTTGAACACCGACTGACTCAACTTGGTTGCAGGGGCGAGTGAGGTTGCTGAAATTACCTCTGTACTTCCAAATTAGCAGGGGCTATCAGCTCCCTCTCCCTGTGGGAGAGGTTTGGGGTGAGGGGTTCAACGTTTTTTCTTTTTATTGAAATCCAATTCAAAAGCAAACACCGCGCTTTGAATTTTGCGTTCGGTCAGCATACCCATCTTGAGAAAACGGCAGGACAGGCGCATGAAATGATGCGCTTGGTCTTCATCAATATCATGATCTTGATTCACGGCAATCAGTTCCATATTCACCTTGAACTTGCCGTAATCCCCCAAATCCAGCTGAGCCTTATTAAACACCAGCCCCGGCTGCATATAGTCGGGTACCGCGCCATCAATACGCAAACCAACGCCACCCGGCGAAAGATCGTGGATACGCAGTTGATAAGGGGTGCCATCGCTGTGTTCACCGTTACAGAAGAATTCACGCCAATAAGGCGTGGTGATACGTAACTGGCGGCGACGCTGGATATAAACCAGCTGTTTCGGCAGACACGCCTCGTAAACCGGCATAGCGTTATGCTCGGTCAGCTGCGCCTGGTCAACGGAGAATTCGATTTTTGCATCGTGGTTTTCAATCACAATGCTGAATTTCCCACCGGAGATCTGCTCTGGAGCATTACAATCAAAGACGATGTTATCAGCGCCAACGCTCAATAATTGGCCGGTGAATTCATGTTGTTGATTAACGACACGCAGCGGCGTTCTTTGCTTATAGATGTCGCGTAAGATTGCCAGAACTTCAAAACGCTCCTGCTTGATAAACCGTCCGTTATCAATATGTTCCACCCGTCACTCCCAGCATTGTCCATCGACGCTAACGCTTTCCTTACGCAATCATCACCGCCATCAATACTAAAGTCAAATTTCCCAGCGTTGCCATAATAATGGCAATAGCCGGGCAAAACGAGCAGCCCATGCGGCCTGGCCTGCACTATCCCCGATTAAATCCTGGCGGATCTCGATGCCAACATAGGGTAATTCATGGCGTTCCGCATGCACCGGCAGCGTGTAGTCTGTCGCATCGGTCATCGCATAAGGCTCATTAATACCGACCTGTAAATCCCCTTCTGCACGCAGCAACTCCGCCAACAGCAGGGCAAATTGTGGCTGGCGGTTAAACAACAGCCCAACCTGCCACGGCCGCGCATCGCCTTTAAACACCGGCGTAAAGCTGTGCATAGCGATCACCGCGCAGGGTTGGTTATTGGCGCGGCGAGCTGCCAACGTGTGATTGATGGTCTGGTGATAAGGCTGAAAAATTTCCTGTTCACGGGCGCCCGCTTCGGCCGCGCTGATCCCTTGGTTGCCGGGAATTGGCGTGACTTCCGATAGCGCTGGGATCGAACTGGCAATCCCGGGCGTTCGGTTACAGTCGATCACCAAACGCGAGTAATGCTGATGGATTAATGTCGCATCCAACTGTTGGGCCAGCAGGCGGGAAACTGCCAGCGCACCAATATCCCAGCCGATATGTCGATCGATATCGCCGCTGGCCAGACCAAGATCGCCCAGACGTTTTGGGATGGCCTGCCCCGCGTGATCGCACAGCAGTAAGAAAGGAGAAGTCGCCTGTGGCAGCTCAACGCTCACGGCCGCAGGCTCATCGGCAGACAACAAGGTTGGGGTATAGGGGTGATACATAGGGCACTCCGGCGCGAGAAAGCGCTAATTCTAGGCGATCCTCTCGCCGGCTACCAATTTCCCATGGGAGAATTTGGCGCGGCCGCACTTTCGGTCAAAATGGAGCCGGTGTGTCATGATCCATTGATTTTATGAATGGGCGCAACATGTGCCGCCCTCACGTTGTGAGCCGATCTAAAGATGAACGGCAATATAGCGCTGATAGCGGGCAGGCTTCAGCCGCGTCAGGTCGACCAACACTAAACCATCGATACAGTGGTTAAACGCCGGATCGGTACCGAAGTCGATAAACTGCACACCACCGGGCTCACACAGCTCGGTGTATTGCTTGTACAAGGTCGGGATCGAACAGCCGAGGTTACTCAACAGGCTTTTCAGGCGCAGCAAATCTTGCTGATAATCATCACCGGCGAACTGGGCCAATACCTGCGGCAAAGAGGCCGGATAAGGCTGCCGTGACTGAGCCATAGCATGGTCTGGAGAGAAATAGAGGCGATAGAAAGCAATCAGCAAATCGCGAGCGGCAACCGGCATACCACCTGAAATCGACACCGGGCCAAACAGGTAACGATACTGCGGATATTTGGCCAGATAGGCACCAATGCCGAGCCACAGGTAATCCAGACCGCGCTTCCCCCAATAGGCCGGTTGAATAAAGCTGCGGCCCAACTCAATCCCTTGTTCAAGGATTGGGGTCATATCGCGATCGTAATGGAACAGGCTGTTGCTATAGATGCCGTCCAGTCCTTTACTGGCCAACTGCGGTGCAGTGGGGATAAAGCGATAGGCTCCGATAATCTCCAGTTCCTCCTCATCCCACAGCACCAGGTGATAATAATCGTCGTCATAGCTGTCTAAATCACGCCGCCGCCCCGAACCTTCGCCCACGGCACGGAAAGCGATCTCACGCAGACGGCCAAGCTCCCGCAGGATCGGTGTTCTGGCCTCCCCCTGTCGGCGATAAAGGAAAATGGTTTTTCCATCCGGCGTAACCCCCAGACGCTCGCAGGCAGCCAACGCTTTTTTCAACTCGAGGCGATCCTCCGCCAAAGCGATGGCCGATTCGCTGGTAAACAGCCCCGGTTTCCCCTGACCAAGCCGATAAACATGGCGGCGGAAACGTTCGGCAAGATCGCGTGCTTGAGTATGGCCATCGTGCCAATGGGCAAATGGAATGCGCCCGCCGATGCGGATTTTGATCCGTCCGCCCCGCTGTTTGAACATCTCACGCACCAACAGCAAGGTGGATAACGGGCGATAAATCAGCGAGGTCAAATAGAACAGGCCGCTGTTTCGGGCGCTGATATGGATGGGAACGATCGGCACACGAGCCTTGGCGGCTAGCCGCAGGAATCCGGTATGCCAGTGACCATCGCGTATCCCTTTGGGACTCATGCGGGATACTTCCCCCGCCGGGAACAGGATCAGCACACCCTGATTATCCAATTGAGCCTGCATGGCTGCAATCTGCTGGCGGTTGGTACGGTTACCCAGGTTATCAACCGGCACAAACAGATTGCGTAAGGGTTCAATACAGCTCAGCAGCTGGTTGGCCACTACCTTGACGTCTGGCCGAACCGCCGCCACCGTCCGCAGCAGTACCAAACCGTCCAGCGAACCAATGGGATGGTTGGCAACCAACACCACCGGGCCTTGGCTGGGGATGTTTTCCAGATCCCCATCCACCAGTTCACAGCTCAAATTAAAGTAGTCCACCACCTGCTCAATCAGATCCAATCCTTTCAGGTGCGGATAGTCGGCAGCAAACTGTTTGAATTCTTTTTCGCGCAGTAAGGTTCTTAGCAGGCTACGCTGCCAGGCTGGGGGAGAACGCTGTGGGAAGACATCTTGCAGCAGGCTATCCAAAGTAAACATCGGGTCATCTCCTGGCCTAGTCGCTGCAAACTTAAGCCAGCGCCATGACCTGAACATGACCGTTTGATGACGAAAAGATGAAATCAAAAGCCAGGGGCGAACATGCTCACCCCTCTACCCTCTAGTTTACAGAGCCGCTTCAATACAGGCGTTAACCTGTTCCCGCAGCCGCAGTAGCGCAGAAGCCTGGTGAGGATAACGTTTGAAAGTGATGCGCATCCCCAGTTCCTGATCGATCAACTGCTCCACCGTGGCACGATTGGTCAGGCTCTCCAGCAGCTGCAATGCCCGCAGATCCTGTAGCCCCTGATGGAACACCCGCAAACGCAGCGATTCTATCGGCATAAAATTCGGCCCTGGATAAACCACAAAAGGATCGCCAGAGGGGAAGGCGTTGCCGCTGTCGGTTACCGCATAGGGATTCAGTTTCTCCCGGGAATGGCTACTATTATAGAAGTTGTAGCCCCAGTGGAGGAAACCGCTGATGTTATAGAGGTAAAGCTGGATACCCAGAATGCGGTTGCGGGCCGAAGGCTGAGCAAAGAAGCGGTTGGCCACCTCGGTTCTTTGCACGCAGCAGTAATAGGCCCACAGCTGCGGGGTTTGATGCTCGAGGAACGGCTCGATATGATCGGTGGCGACTACCGGAGTTTCTACCAGCCCACGCTGATAGAAGTCAAAGTCGGAGAGCGCATCGAAAGTGCGGAACCCGTCCAGCAAGGGCCGCAGTGAATCGCTGGCACGTTGGTAGGCGGCGATATTTTCCAGTTTAGGTTCATCCGAAATGTGGAACCACACCTGTCGTTGCAAATCCCGCGCCCGGAACCAGCCGGTTAACGCTGGCATCAATGCCCGCAGAAACTGCTGATATTCGCTGCCGTGGGCATCGGTATGCCAACCAAACAGCGGCTGGGTTTCCCCCGCAACCTCAACCATAATTTTGGGCGCATGCGCCGCGCCCCATTGGGTAAACAGGTGAGCAATTTCGAAGTGTTCGATCCCCTCCTCCTGCGCCAATGCTACCCACTGCGCCAACCGTTCAAAATCAAATTGGTAACCTGCAACGGTGCGTTTTACCCCAACCAGCTGCACGGTGGTGCGTTCGCCGCCGATGGCGGTATCCAGCGGCGGCGTAAAGATTGGCGTTAGCAGCATATTCACGCCGTTTGCCACCGCGTTACGCACCAGGTTGCGCACCGCCAGCCAGTATTGCGGGCTGAACACCGCAATCTGATAATAGTCCGCCAGACAGTCGGTATGTAACCATTCGGTATGGAGCAGCCTCTGTTTTGGCAACGCGGCAGGTACCACATGCAGCGTCATGCTGGCTGCGGCCAACTCTTCCCCCGTTTCTTGATCGAACAGCCGCAGCGTTAGCGGATAGTCGCCACCGGCAATACCCTGCGCTGGCGGCGTAAAGGTCAGCCACAGGCTGGCGTAATAACGGCAGGCGGCAAAAAAACGCCGATCCTGAATGGGCATTAGCGGGTCGGGAAATAGGCCAGGCTCGGTCGTCAGATAGTTCTCATCAGCCTCGGCATAGCAGGGAAAATGGCTGGGCACCGACTGCACATGGCGCACGCTGATATCATCGGCCAATTCCCCCTCAAGTTGATAACGTAATTCCCGACGGGTTTCATTATCCTCACGGTACAGACAATACACACCTTGCCATGAGAGGCTTTCATTATTCAGGCAACTGAATTGGTTTTGCTGTTCTACCTGCGGTGCGGCTTGGCGATGGAATATCTTCTCCAGGCAATGGATAAATAGTAGCGTGAGACGCATAATAGCTGCCCTGTTTTTATTTATGGTGAGATTGAATTAATTTCAGGCTAGCGCGTTTTTTCGCCACAGGCAATATAGGCCAACAAAAAAAGCCAGCAAAATCCCTCTCGCCCAGCAAAAAAATAATTTTTTTGTTTATTTGCATCACAAAAATGAAAGATGCCGTGGCCTGCACAATAAAAACGTTTTTAATCCCCATTATGGTGCAAGGGTTATCAGTTAATCCTATGACCCCAGCAAGCCATAACTGCCGCCCGACAACGGATTTTCGCCCTTCGACATTAACAATTCATCAACAAAAAAGGCTTTCGGTTGTTGGCTTTGACCTTTCGTTGTTAACAACAGTGAAAGATACACGCCCCATTTTTGGGCAAAATGGCTGCATTGACACATTGAAAGTTAAGGGATAGAAAGAAATCACGTTCACCAAAAAATGTATTCGCCGACACCGAGGGTAAAGCAATGTCACCTAGAAAAAACGCCGGACGTTTTCTGTTGCATTCCGCTGTTGCAGCCGCTTTATTGTTGCCGACCATGTTATATGCCGCCGACCAGATAACGTTACGTTATGCGGTTTGGGATCGAAACCAATTACCGGCCGAACAGGAAATTGCCAAGCGATTTGAGCAGGCCAACCCGAATATCAAAGTGGAAATAGAATTAACCCCCGCCGCACAATACTTTGTTAAATTAGACTCCGCCGCCGCCGGTGGTGTCGCGCCAGATATATTCTGGATTAATATGCCCTATTTTGTGCAATATGCCAAAAACGGCATTATGCAGCCGCTGGGCGATTATTTAAAAGACGGCACGGTCAATCTGGATAATATCGTTGCCAGCTCCGTTAAGGCTTATCAATACGACGGCCAGCAGATGGCCATCCCGCGCGACGTCGACTCCATCGCCGTGTGGTACAACAAAAAACTGTTCGATCAGGCTGGCGTCAGCTATCCCACCAGCGACTGGACCTGGGACGACATGAAGAAAAAGGCCGCCGAATTGCAAACCGGCCTGAAGGGCAGCGCCTTCCCGCTAGTGATGGATCTCAGCATCGACGGCCAGGACAGCTATATGAACCTGCTGTTCCAGAAAGGCAATCATATCGTGCCAAAAAATGGCCAACCCACCGATATCGCCAACGACAACGCCATCTGGGTCTACCAGCAGTTACAAGGGATGATGAAAGACGGCCTGATGCCGACCGCCCAACAGATGAGCGAAGTGAAGACCGAGAACATCTTCCAGTCCAACCGCGCCGCCATGGTGTATGCCGGTTCCTGGCTGGCCGCACCGTTCGCCAACAATCCGCTGATCAACGAGCACATCGGCGTGGTGATGATGCCGAAAATCGAGCGCCAGTCTGGCGTGGCCCACAGCCTGGCCTATGCCATGTCCGCCAAGAGCGATCACAAGCAGGAAGCCTGGAAGTACATCGAATTTATGAGCAGCGAAGCCTCGCAGGCCACCCTGGCGAAGGTGGTGATCCCGGCCAACAAGGTCGCGGCTAAAGCCTGGGCGGAGGAAGTCAAAAAGGTTGACGTCACTCCGTACATCCAAACGCTGGAGGTGACCGAGGCCTACCCAACCGCAGGCACCAACACGCCTAAGTGGCAAAACATGTGGATTGGCAGCCTGAAGAAAATCTTTATGGGCGCGGATGCCCGTACGGAAATGGATAAATCGATCAAGAAGATCGAACGCATCATGGAGCAGTAATTCCCCCCGTTGCGGCCTGCCTGCCCGAAGACAGGTCGCAGCGGAAACACTGAGCAGCCAAAGGTGAGGAATGGCGACATGTCGCTGGCAGAAACGGCTACGGCCAATATAAAACAGGCAAAGAGCAAACCTCGTGCCGCATTAAGCCGCCTGGAGCGAGCCGAACGCTTCTGGGGCTGGGTGATGATCCTGCCGCTGGTGATCGGCCTGACGGTGTTTTACTTCATCCCGTTTTTACAGAACATTTTTTACAGCTTTACCGACCTCAACCAGTTTATGAGCTGGACGACCATCAGCTTTGACAATTACATCAACCTGTTTGAGGACGATGACTTCTATACCGCCGCCTTCAACACCCTGTTTTATGTGGTGGTGTGCGTGCCGGTGATCTTGCTGCTGTCGTTGCTGCTGGCGATTGGGCTGAACCAGAACATTCGTGGCAAGGCGCTGTTGCGCACCCTGCTGTTCTTACCGGCGGTGACCATGCCCGCCGCCGTGGCAATGGTGTGGCAGTGGCTGTTCAACAAGGATTTTGGCCTGATTAACCAAGGACTAAACCTGCTGCACATTGCGCCGGTCGCCTGGCTGTCCGATCCGGACGTGGTACGCATCAGCGTGTCCATCATCATTATCTGGTCGTCGCTGGCGCTGAAAATCATCATCCTGCTGGCCGGTTTGCAAAGCATCCCCCGCCAGCTGTATGAAGCCGCCGATATCGACGGTATCAGCACCCTGCGCCGCTTCTTCTTTATCACGCTGCCGATGATGGTACCGACGCTGTTCTTTGTGTCGGTGATGAGCTTTATCGAGATCCTGCAAATCTTTGACGTGGTGTTCCTGATGTTCGACCGCGCCCTGGTGGAGGGTGACGTGATGACCATCACCAACCTGTTCTACAAATACGCCTTCTATCTGCAAGAGAAAGGTTATGCCTCTGCCATTACCGTGGTGCTGTTCGCCGTGACGCTGGTGATCACGCTTGTGCAGATGGCGATCGGCAAACGCCTGAGAGTGAGCTGAGGATCCATTGATGACGATAAGCAAACAAGCCCTGGTCTATCTGTTTATGACGCTAGCGGCGCTGGCCTCGGTGGTGCCCTTTATCTGGATGCTGGTGACCTCGCTGAAAACCCAGGCCGAAAGCATTCAGATCCCGCTGACCCTGCTGCCGGAAAACCCCAGCTTGCAGGCCTACGGCAAGATCATGCGTGAGATCCCTTTTGCGGATTTTTATATCAACTCGCTGCTGGCCACCTTCTCCACGGTGACGCTGCAAATGGTGATCGCCACCATGGCCGCGTATGGCTTCTCCCGCCTGCACTTTCGTGGCCGTGACGCGGTGTTCCTGGTGTGCATCTCGATCCTGATGGTGCCCGGCCAGGCATTTCTAATCCCGCAGTTCCTGGTAGTGCAGAAAATGGGGCTGGTTAACAGCATTACCGGCCTGGTGCTGCCGGGGATCTTCAGCATTTATGCCACTTTCCTGCTGCGGCAGTTCTTCCTGGCGGTACCTAAGGAGATGGAAGAAGCGGCGCTGATCGACGGCTACAGCTACTTCGCCATCTTCTGGCGCATCATGCTGCCGCTGATCCGCCCCGGCATCATCGCCTGCATCATCATTAACGGTTTGTGGAGCTGGAATAACCTGATGTGGCCGCTGATCGTCAACACCACCACCGAGAAATTGACGCTGCCGGTGGGGCTGGCTTCGCTGTCCAGCCGTGCCGGAGTGGAATACCCGCTGCTGATGGCCGGTGCCTTGATGGCGGTGATCCCGATGCTGATGCTGTTCATTCTTTTCCAACGTTATTTCATCCAGGGCATCGCCAGCGCTGGCGTTAAAGGCTAACCGCGAACAATAAGGTAAACAGACATGGCCGGTATTCAATTATACAGTGTGAAAAAGGTCTATCCCAACGGTTTCCGGGCGTTGCATGGCGTGGATCTGGATATCAAGGACGGTGAGTTTATGGTGTTTGTCGGGCCTTCCGGCTGCGCCAAATCCACCCTGTTGCGCATGATCGCCGGGCTGGAAAGCGTCAGTGAAGGCCAAATCATGATCCACGACCGCTGCGTTAACGACACCATGCCCAAAGATCGCGGCATCGCGATGGTGTTTCAGAACTATGCGCTCTATCCGCATATGACCGTCTACAAGAACATGGCCTTTGGTCTGATTGGTAAAGAGAGCAAGGCTGAGATCGACCGGCGGGTGCAGGATGCCGCCGAGAAGCTGGAAATCACCAACCTGCTGCACCGCAAACCCGGCCAGCTCTCCGGTGGCCAGTGCCAGCGTGTGGCGGTTGGGCGGGCCATCGTGCGTAAACCCAAGGTGTTCTTGTTCGACGAGCCGCTCTCCAACCTGGATGCCAAATTGCGCGTCTCCATGCGTGTGCAGCTCATCGAACTGCATAACCGACTGAAACAAGAAGGCGCCGCCGCCACCATGGTGTATGTGACGCACGATCAGGTCGAGGCGATGACCATGGGCGACCGCATCTGCGTGATGAACCGGGGCACCATCATGCAGGTAGACAAGCCGATCAACCTGTATCACCACCCCGCCAACCGCTTTGTCGCCGAGTTTATCGGCAGCCCGTCGATGAACCTGCACGATCTGGACTTGCTGCGTAATGCTCAGGGAACACAGCTGCGTATCGACGATCGCTATCTGCTGACCCTGCCGCCCGCGCTGGAAAAGCAGTTGGAAAACTATCCGCACCAGCGCGTTTGCCTGGGTATTCGCCCTGAAGCCCTGCGCCTGTGCGCTGCCGGTACCCAAAACTGTTTCCCGGCCCGTATCGCCACCATCGAACGCATGGGTAACGAAGAGTTGCTGCACTGTGAACTGGCCGGATTACGCTTCGTGCTGCGGATTGCGTCTCAGCCGGACTGGGAACCGAGCATCGGCGAACAGATCCATTTGACGTTTGATTTGGCCCGCGCCCACCTGTTCGATCAGGCCAGCGGTGACAACCTGAATAATAACTCTACCCAGTCACTGGGATAATTTGGGAGTACTTTGCAATGTCGTCAGCTCAACCTAATGACTATACCGGACGCCCGGTACGCGTGTTGGTGATTGGTGCCGGTGCTCGTGGGGAAATTTATTCCCGCTATGCGCTCGCCCATCCAGAATTGATGCAAGTGGTGGCGGTCGCAGAGCCGCGCGATACCTATCGCCAGCAGTTTGTAGCCCAGCATGGTATCTCGCCCGAAAACGTGTTTACCGACTGGCAGCAGGCCGTAGCGGCGGGCAAACTGGCCGATGCGGTGATGATTTGTACCCAGGACACTCTGCATCTGGCTCCGGCCCTGGCCTTCGCCAAACAGGGTTACCACATGCTGTTGGAAAAACCGCTGTCGCCGGACGCGAGTGAGTGCCGCACCATCGTTGAAGAAGTCGAGCGCCAGGGGATCATCTTCTCCGTTGGGCACGTGCTGCGCTATACCCGCTATACCCAGAAACTCAAGCAACTGCTGCGCGATAAGGTCATCGGCGACATCGTTAGCCTGCAGCATCTGGAGCCGGTGGGCTATTGGCATCAGGCCCACTCTTTCGTGCGCGGTAACTGGCGCAATGACCAGCAAGCGGCCTTTATGCTGTTGCAAAAATCCTGTCACGATATCGACTGGATCCGTTACGTGATGGATACCCCTTGCGAACAGGTCAGCTCATTTGGTGGGTTACGCCACTTCCGCCAGGAAAACCAGCCTCAAGGCGCAGCGGATAACTGCCTGGACTGCAACGTTGAGGCTGAATGCCCCTATTCCGCCAAACGCATCTACCTTGGCGATAATCACAAGGCAACACCGGGTTTCCTGCGGGTGCTGACGCCGGAAGTCGATCAGGAGCATCTGGTCGCCGCGCTGCGCAACGGCCCGTATGGCCGCTGTGTCTACCGCTGTGATAACAACGTGGTGGATCATCAGGTGGTGAATATGCAGTTTAGCGGTGGCCGCACCGCCGCCTTTACCATGACCGCCTTCACCAAAATGGAAGATCGCAAAACGCGCATTTTTGGCAGCCAGGGATGTCTGGAGGGCGATGGCCGCTACATCCGCATCACCTCCTTCCTTGACGACCGCGAAACGCTGTATGACGTGGATGAAGCCGAAGATTTGCACACCATGTCTGGCCACGGCGGCGGCGATTATTATCTGATGCAGCATTTTATCGCCGCCGTGCGCGCCAACGATCCTTCACAAGTGTTGTCTGGCCCGCAGGAAACTTTGCAGAGCCACCTGATGGTCTTTGCCGCCGAACGCGCCCGCAGGGAAAACGCCGTCATCACCTTGGGCGAGGAGTAAAGCCGTGGCTACTCATGCTATGCGTTACGGTTTTGATATTGGCGGCACCAAAATCGAAATGGCCGCCTATGACGCCCAGTTGAATCAGGTGCTGTGCCAGCGCGTCAGTACGCCCACCGGTGACTACCGCGAGTTTCTCGCCTGCATCGCGCAGTTGGTCAGCCAAGCCGATCGCAGCCTGCACACCCAAGGCAGCATAGGCATTGGCTTGCCGGGGATCACCGACCCACGCAGCCGCAAGCAGTTGGCGGTAAACGTACCCTGCCTGACCGGCCACTGTCTGGCGGACGATCTGACCCAAGAGCTGTCGCGACCGGTAGAGATTGAAAACGATTGCCGCTGTTTTGCACTTTCGGAGGCCAGCACGCCCCAGACCGAACGGTTGGAAGTGGTATTTGGTGCCATCATCGGTACCGGCGCTGGCGGTGGGCTGGTGATGAACAAACGGCTACACAAGGGCCGCAATGGGCTGGCTGGCGAATGGGGGCATACGCCTATCTCGGCCCAGTTGGCGCAGCGTTACGATCTGCCGCTGTTTGTCTGCAACTGCGGTCTGACCGGCTGTTTTGAGCGTTACGTCTCCGGCAGCGGTCTGCTGGCCCTGAGCCAACACTTTGGCCATAGCGCGGCCAACGTCCCGGCACTGATCGCCAGTTACCGTCAGGACGATCCATTAGCGCAACACCTGATGGGGATCTACATCGATATCCTGGCCAGCGCGTTGGCCAGCCTGCAACTGCTGCTGGATGTGGATGCTTTCGTGTTAGGGGGCGGGCTTTCTAACGTGAGTGAACTCTATGCACAGTTGCCCGCCGCGATGTGCCGCTGGCTACTGCCAGGGACGGAACCCGCGATGGTTTATCCCCCAGTGTATGGCGACAGCAGCGGCGTACGTGGTGCGGCACTGTTGCGCCAAAGCTGGCAATAAAAAATTTAAGGAAAGCTCACCCGCATTATTCACCGTGGGTAGCTTTCATCCACGACGGAATTAATTGGCGCCTCCACGGAGATATTAGCCGAATAAATAAGGCATTACCGGTTTTCAGTTTATTTTCATGCTGCTTTCAGTTGATGACCAACCGAAAGATATCATGACAATAACCAATTGAAATATAAGATTATATTTAAATTTTTCCATTGCGTTGCGCGGTTTCGTTTGCTGTAATTTGCAACGAAAGACTGAAAATACGCCTGTAACGGTTGCTGTGGCCCCTATGCCACGGCCGGGGTTTGCTACGGGTAAATCAGGAGTCAGCTATTCATGATCAATACCGTAAAACGGCGGGAATTAATTATCGACCAGCTATGCCGTGAGGGCACGGTACGCGTGGAGCAATTGAGCAGCCAGTTTGCCGTCTCTACCGTCACCATTCGCAGCGATCTGCGCCATCTGGAAAAAAGTGGCTGTGCGGTACGGGCCTACGGCGGCGCGATGCTCAATAAACAGTTCGCCTTCGATCGCCCGCTACAGGACAAGGGGCGCATCAACCGCGATGTGAAATTCGCCATTGCCTGTGCCGCCGCCGCGTTAGTGAACGACGGTGATGCGATCATTCTCGACTCGGGTTCCACCACTAGCCAGATGGCTACCCAGTTGGCTGGTAAGAAAGACCTGGTGGTCATGACCAACGCCTTGAATATCGCCTTCGAATTGGCCAGTAACGAACAGGTGGATTTGATGGTGGTCGGCGGCAGCGTACGGCGCAAGTCTTGGTCGCTGTACGGTCCTGCTGCCGAGCAGCATATTCGCCAATATCGCTTTGATAAGTTCTTCCTCGGCGTTGACGGCTTTGATTTGGTGGGTGGTATCACCACGCCAGATCCCGGTGAGGCGCAGCTCAACCGCGCCATGTGTGAAGTGGCTCGCGAAGTGATTGCAGTGGTTGACGCCAGCAAGTTTGGCCGCAGCAGCTTCTGCATGATCCGCGAGATCGGCCAGATCCACCGATTGGTTACCGACAGCCGCATTCCGGCCAACTACCTGCAAGCACTGCAAAATCTGGGGGTCCAGGTGATTATCGCCGACCAATGAATCGCCCCTCACCCCAACCCTCTCCCACAGGGAGAGGGAGCTGGTACGGCGCAGCCGTCAGGTACAGAGGCTACTTCGAAAGCAGGCAGTTATACGGCATGAACGGAACGGTGGTCAGGTCCAGGAGTATTAGGCATCCGTGTTCGCCCCCTCACCCCAACCCTCTCCCTCAAGGGAGAGGGAGCTGATACGGAGCAGCCGTCAGATGCAGGAGCTAGTGTGTGGTGAGCGCAGGAGTTGGCCGGTGGCACGGTTCGATCCCCTCTCCCTGTGGGAGAGGGTTAGGGTGAGGGGCAGCAACAGCACCGGACCCTCCGCATCCACAGGTATTTATAGCGTATTAACCGTTTTATTTTTTAAGGAGTTACCATCATGACAGGTTATTTTTCTTACGATGCGGACTGGCTGGAGCAACATCATGCGCTGCATACCGCCCGTGAGATTTGGCAGCAACCGGATCTTTGGGCTGCCTTGCACCAGCAGTTGGTCGCCCAACAGGAGCAATGCTCCGCTTTCCTGACGCCGCTGCTGCAAAACCCACGCCTGCAGATTGTGCTGTGCGGTGCTGGCAGTTCAGCCTTTGCTGGTCGGGCCTTGGCCCCATGGCTGAGAGAAAAAACCGGCCGAGATGTTGCGGCCTATGGCACCACCGATATCGTCGCCAATCCGCAGCAGTTTCTCGATCCATCACGCCCGACGCTGCTGGTCTCTTTCGCCCGTTCCGGCAACAGCCCGGAAAGCGTCGCCTCGGTGGCGCTGGCAGATCAACTGCTCCCCCAGTGCTATCACCTGATGCTGGTGTGCAACCCGGACAGCCAGTTGGCCAACTACGCGCACGGCCGTAAGAACGTCTGTGCCCTGGTGATGCCACAGGGCTCAAACGACCAGAGCTTTGCCATGACTTCCAGCTTCAGCTGCATGATGCTCAGCACCGCGCTGCTGTTAGGCCCCTATTCCCTGGACGCCGCCAAGCAACCACTGGTGCAAATGATCGAGCGCTGTAGAGAACTGCGTGAAACGCTGCAATCCCAAGTAAAAAACCTGGCCAGCAGCGGCTTTAACCGTTACATCGTGCTCGGCAGTAGCTGTTTCACCGGCCTGGCGGAGGAAGCCTCGCTGAAAATGCTGGAACTGACCGCCGGGCAGATCGTCACCCGCTACGACTCGCCACTGGGCCTGCGTCACGGCCCTAAATTTATGGTCGATCCACAGACGTTGGTGCTGCTGATGCTCTCCAGCAACCGCTATACCGAGCGTTATGAGCAGGATCTGTGGGACGAACTCCAGCGCGACGGTTTGGCCAAACAAATGGTTGGCCTTGGTAACTCGCCAACAGAGAAAACGGGCCAGTCCGATTTGCATCATGCCGACGACGATATCTGGCTGTTATTCCCCTATCTGCTGTTCGCCCAAATGCTGGCGTTTGAAACCTCGCTGGCGCGCGGCCTGACTCCGGATAACCCTTGTCCAACCGGAGAAGTCAACCGCGTGGTAAAAGGCGTGACCATTTATCCCTACTCTGCTACCGAGCTGTAAGGAGCCGTTATGTATCTGATATCCAACCGTGAAATGCTGTTGAAAGCACAAAGGCAGGGCTATGCCGTACCGGCGTTCAACGTCCACAATCTTGAAACGGTGCAGGTAGTGGCAGAAACCGCCGCCGAACTGCAATCCCCGGTGATCATGGCCGGGACACCAGGCACCTTCAGCTATGCGGGTACCGACTATCTGGTGGGAATTTGCCGTTCGGCAGCCCAGCGCCATGACCTGCCGCTGGCACTGCATCTGGACCATCACGAAGAACTCGAGGATATCGCCACCAAGGTCAGAGCCGGGATCCGTTCGGTAATGATCGATGGCTCGCACCTGCCTTTTGAGCAGAACATCGCGTTGGTTGCGCAAGCCGTCGCGTTATGCCATCGCTATGGGGCCAGCGTAGAGGCGGAGCTGGGCCGCCTGGGTGGCCAGGAAGACGATCTGATTGTCGATGCCGCAGACGGCTTTTATACCGACCCCAAAGCCGCCCGCGAGTTTGTCGCGGCGACCGGGATCGACTCCCTCGCCGTCGCCATCGGTTCGGCTCATGGGCTGTACCACGGGGAGCCCAAGCTGGATTTTGACCGTCTGGCGCTGATCCGCGAACAGCTGGAGATCCCGTTGGTGCTGCACGGTGCCTCCGGTATCCCGGAAGCGATGGTCAAGCGAGCCATCTCGCTGGGGGTGTGTAAGGTGAACGTGGCGACCGAACTCAAAATCGCCTTTGCCGATGCGGTGAAGAGCTATTTCTCGCAGCATCCGGAGGCCAACGATCCGCGTAAATACATCGTCCCGGGTAAATTGGCGATGAAAGAAGTGGTAGCAGAAAAGATCCGTATCTGTGGCAGCGCAGGGATGTTGTAACTCTAAAGAGTAAGATCAAGGGCCGCAGAATAACCATGAATATGCGGCCTTAACATTAATATCGCTATTTAAAGTCACACCCGTTATTATAAGCAGTATCAAAAGTAATAATTCTCACATTAGCCCCTAAATTCCCCCCACTATGATCTAAATCATGGTTTTACTGCCTGCCCATCCCTACTATTAAATTCAATTAACAAACGATTGCTGTTATTATTATTTACTCAATACATGATAGTAACGTTGGAAATTAAATCACCAGGCAATGGAAGTTTATTTTTTAGACAATAATCGACTTTTTTGTTAATGGATGGTTTTACTTTATGCTAATAGGAATAGCTTATGAAATCTATTATTACTGCTTTGGCCATACTGGCAGCCTTACCACTTTCGGCCCATTCAAAACAAGATGTTAGCCACAACGCCATCTCAGGGAGCATCCAGTTTTCCGGCAAAATCAGCGCACCAACCTGCGAGATTTCGCGCAACAATGGTCAGTATATATCCAGTTGCTATCGTGAAACCGCCTTCAACACCAATGAATTTATCCAAATGCCATTGGATAATATGGGTTCGGAATTAATGGGAAAACCTATTCGTGAATCGGTGTTTAATGACCCTTCTCTACAACGAATTACGTTAATTTACAATTAATCCTAATCGACGTAATTATGTCATACAATTAGCTAGCGAAAATGACCTTGTTATTTTATAAACATTTCGGCGTTTCACCTTTCGGGGTATACCTACTTGGGTGTACCCCGTTTTTTCCTATAGCCTCGCCCCATCAGCATGTCCGAAATCCGCCATCACATCCGGCTCTTTCATGTAATAATCGCCTTATCAAACGCAAGGAGTGAACAACATGCTGACCTTTTTTATTGATCGTATGCCGACGCCGGTCGGTGAACTGGTGTTGATCGGAGATGAGCAAGGACGGATGCGCGCGCTGGACTGGACCGATCACGAGGCTCGCCTGATGAAGCTGCTCAACAGCCACTATCGAGCCACCCCCTTCGTGATACAGGAGCGAGCCAACCCGGGCGGCCTGACGGAAGTGATGCAGCGTTATTTTGCTGGCGAGTTGGCAGCCATCGACACTGTGCCAGTGATGACTGCGGGCACCGAGTTCCAGCGCACGGTTTGGCAGCAACTGCGGCAAATTCCCTGTGGGGAGATCATCACCTACGGTGAATTGGCCAAACGCATTGGCAGGCCAACCGCATCACGCGCAGTTGGCATGGCAAACGGCACTAACCCAATCAGTATCGTGGTGCCCTGCCACCGAGTGATCGGTTCACAGGGAGCGCTGACCGGTTACGCCGGAGGGGTGCAGCGCAAGCAATGGCTGCTGAAACATGAAGGTTTCCTGCCCCAGGATCTGATTTAATCGGCCAGCAGCGCCAACGCGCTCTCCTCATCCGTCACCAGGCCGTTGATCCAGCGGCCCAGCAAGGCGGCACGAATGGCCTGATGTTTTTCCGCCCCTCCGGCCAGTGCAATCACCGGCTTTTCCGGCCGCTGGCGCAGATTGACGCTGGTCAGCCGCCGATCGAGTTCACTGGCCACCCGCTGGCCCTGCGGATCGATAAAATGGCCGAGCATTTCTGCCACCGCGTTAGATTCGCACAGGCGATCGACATCTTCTGCGGTGATAAACCCATCCTTGTGCAGCGGGCAGTGATATTCGATGGTGCCAATACCGATAAAGGTCACATCGGCCTGGCTGGCCTTATCGTTCACCGTGCGGTAAATGCGGTGGTTACACCACAGGGCGCGATCCTGTTCGCTATCGGCAAACAGCGGTGCGGGCAGGATAAAATAGCGGCCCTGGGTTTTCTCCGCCATCCATAGCGGTACGTCATAACGGGTACAGGAGCCATCAGCCGCGATCGCCCCAATCAGTGAGACGCAACTATGCTGTGGCCGCTCCAATTCTGGCAGCTCATCAATCGCCGCCTTCAGGCTACGGCCTGAACCAACCCCAATGTTCAATGGCTGTTCACTGCGCAAAAACTGCGCCATCACTTCAGCCCCGGCCACCGCCACCGCGCGGTTTATCCCGGCACTCTCCATTCCCTGGCTAGGCACCACCTGGCACAGCGTTAAGCCATAGCGTGCGCTAAGACGGGCCGATAATTCCATGCAGCGCCCTACCGGGTGGGAAATGTTGACGCTGATCAGTCCGCTGTCGATCGCCAATGCGACCAGCCGCTGTGCAACCTGGCGCGATACGCCCAACGCTTCGGCAATTTCATTCTGAGTCTGTCCGGCCACGTAATACATCCAGGCGGCCCGTGCCGCCTGATCCAGCTTCTTATCGTGTTTGACCATGTTGTTTCACCCGCTACCCCTGATGACCTCATTTTACTGGCATTCCTGCTGCCCGCAGAGGTCGATTTGCACATTTGTGAGCTAAAGCCCATTTAAAGGGCAAAAGTTTATTTACTCTATCGTCATTAATGGAGCAAATGCCCAACAAAAGGGCGGATGCCCTAAAATAACCTTTAGTGGAGAACCTTATGAGCAAACCAGTGAACTCTTCTCAGGCCATTTGGCTGCATATCGGCGCCGGATCTTTCCATCGAGCTCATCAGGCGTGGTATCTACACCGGCTGATTGCAGCGGGCGATAGCCGCTGGTCAATTGCGCTTGCCAACATTCGCGATGACGCAACACCGTTACTGGATACGCTGGCTGAGCAACAAGGCCAATACGTGCTGGAGACCGTCACTCCACAGGGCGTACGCCAGTATGAAACCATTACCTCCATCAGTAAGGTCATTCCCTGGGATAACGAACTGGCCGCGTTGACCGAACAGGGGGCCAAACCAGAAACCCGCGTCATTTCCTTCACCGTCACCGAAGGTGGCTATTATCTGGATAACCAGTTCAACCTGGATCGCGCTAACGCTGATATTCAGGCCGATCTGCTGGGAGCCTGCCGCACCATTTACGGCACCATGGCACAGTTGCTGGCACGTAGAAAGCAGCTCAATGGTGACCCTGTCACGTTATTGAACTGCGATAACCTGCGCCATAACGGTGAACGCTTCCGTCACGGCCTGATGCAGTTCCTACAGCTGCGTAAAGAGCCAGAGCTGATCGCCTGGATCGATAGCCACACCCGCTGCCCCAACACCATGGTTGACCGCATCACGCCACGGCCAGCGCCGGAAGTTGCCGAGCGCGTTGCCGAAGCCACCGGCTTCCAGGACCGTGCGCCAGTAATGGGGGAAGCCTTTATCCAATGGGTGATCGAAGATGATTTCATCAATGGGCGGCCAGCGTTGGAAAACGTCGGCGTCGAAATGGTTGAATCAGTGCTGCCCTATGAAGAAGCCAAGATCCGCATCCTCAACGCCAGCCATAGCTGCATTGCCTGGGCCGGTACGCTGATTGGCCAAAGCTTTATTCATGAAAGCACCGGCACCCCGGGCATCCACCAGTTGGCTTATGACTATGTGACCCAGGACGTGATCCCTTCCCTGACGCCTAGCCCGCTCGACTTGGCCGCCTACCGTGACGTGGTTCTGGAACGCTTTAGCAACCCCTATATTCGCGATACCAACCAGCGCGTCACCGCCGACGGTTTTTCCAAAATCCCCGGTTTCATTACCCCAACGCTGCAAGAGTGTTATCAGCGCGGTCAGGAGCCGAAAGCCACGGCCATGCTGCCTGCTCTGTTCTTTGTCTTTATGCAGCGCTGGCACCAAGGCCAACTGCCTTATGAATATCAGGACGGCATTCTGGACGCCGCCGCAGTCCACCAGATGTTCGAAGCGGCCGATCCGGTGGCGGTATTTGCCTCAGATGAGAAATTGTTCAGCACCTTGGCTCACAGCAATGCCTTTAGCCAACTGCTTCGCCAATCCATCGATCGGGTTAACCACTGGCTGGCGCAATAAAGGGAGCGAACCATGTATCTAGGACTCGATTTAGGCACCTCAGAAATCAAAGCCGTGGTGATTGATGACCACGGCACTCTGATCGCCAGCGCCGGTGAACCGCTGGAAGTACAACGCCCGCATCCTCACTGGGCAGAGCAGGATCCGGCCGATTGGTGGCGAGCAACGCAGGCAGTGGTGAGCCGTTTACGCGCCAAAATTCCACAACAATGGCCGCAGATCCGCTCGCTAGGGCTTTCCGGCCAGATGCACGGTGCGGTTCTGCTCAACCGTGATAATCAGGTTTTGCGCCCGGCGATTTTATGGAATGACACTCGCAGCGCAGAACAATGCAAACAGTTGACGCAGAACGCACCAGAGTTGCATGACGTTGCCGGTAACCTGGCGATGCCGGGTTTCACCGCACCCAAGCTGTTATGGGTTGCCAAGCATGAACCAGATATCTTCGCGCAAATCGCCACCGTGCTGCTGCCCAAGGACTTCCTGCGCTGGATGATGAGTGGCGACAAGGTTTCGGATATGTCGGACGCGGCGGGTACGCTGTGGCTCGACGTCGGCAAGCGGGACTGGTCAGATTCCTTGCTTGCCGCCTGTGGCCTCAACCGCGATCAGATGCCTCGTCTGGTAGAAGGCAGCGAAGTCTCCGGCCAGTTGAAAGGTGATATTGCCCGCTCCTGGGGCCTTGCTGACAATATTATCATCGCCGGTGGCGGTGGAGATAACGCAGCCAGCGCGGTGGGCATTGGCGCGGTTAACCCAGGTGACGCCTTTATCTCGTTGGGGACGTCCGGCGTACTGTTTGCCGTTAACGATCGCTTCCGCCCCAATCCACAATCCGCCGTCCATGCGTTTTGCCATGCCCTGCCTGAGCGTTGGCATCAGATGAGCGTGATGCTTACCGCCGCCAGTGCCCTGCGCTGGTTCTGCCAACTGGTGGGTAGTAATGAACCCACGCTGTTGGCCGAAATCGCCCAGATGAACCTGGCGGAACAGCGCCTGGCACCGGTCTTTCTGCCCTACCTGTCCGGTGAACGGACGCCGCACAACGATCCGCTGGCGACCGGTGCGTTCCACGGCCTGACCCACAGCCATCAGCGTGCATCAATGGGCTATGCGGTACTGGAAGGCGTGGCATTCGGCATGGCGGACGGCCTTGAGGTGCTTTCGCAAGCGGGAACCCGACTGGAGCAATGCTCACTGATTGGCGGCGGCGCTCGTAGCGAACATTGGGCACAACTGATGGCCGACGTACTCGATTTGCCGGTGGTCACCCATCTTGGCGGCGAAGCCGGTGGCGCTTTGGGCGCGGCGCGGTTGGGATGGTTGGCAGCGGGTGGAACGGTGGATCAGGTTTGCCACAAACCCGCCATCGATCGGCGCTTCCTGCCGGACGGCGAACGCCAACCTTTACTCGCGGAACGTCTGGCCACCTACCGTCAGCTCTATCAACAACAATTGGCCCTGCGCCGGGCATGATCCTGGCGCAGTAAAAAATAATAAGACTGTACCCTTACACCTATCCTGGAGTTTGTTATGCCACAAACACATAAACACTGGTTCGGCCTGCCAATGAACCTGTTCTGGGGCTACATCGCCATCGCCATTTTCATGAGCGGCGACGGCTTTGAGATGGCTTTTCTGTCTAAACACATCACCGATATGGGGTTCACTCCGGCACAGTCGGCGCTGGTGTTTACCGTGTATGGCCTGGCAGCGGCGCTGGCAGCCTGGAGCTCCGGCGTGGTGGCCGAAATCATCACGCCACAAAAGGCAATGCGCATCGGCTTTATCCTGTGGCTGGTGATGCACGTGCTGTTTATGCTGTTTGGCCTGGGGATGCGTAACTACCCGCTGATGTTGCTGTTTTACGGCATTCGTGGCCTGGCCTATCCGCTGTTTATCTATTCGTTTGTAATGTTGGTGGTGCAGAACGTCCCTAAACAGCAGCTCTCTTCCGCGATGGGCTGGTTTTGGGCGATGTATTCGATCGGCATCGGCTGTGTCGGCAGCTATCTGCCCAGCTTTACCATTCCGTTGATGGGCGAAACCGGCACACTGTGGTTTGCGATTGTCTGGGTGGCGGCCGGTGGCTTGATGGCGATGTTCCTGCTGCGCAACGTGGGTGAGGCCAGCCCCAAGGCCGATCTGTCACCGCAGGAGAAACTCAAAGAGCTTTCCCGCGCGGTGACAATCCTGTTCACCAACCGCAATATCTTCCTCTCCTGCCTGATCCGTATCATCAACACGCTGTCGCTGTTTGGCTTTGCGGTGATTATGCCGATGCTGTATGTAGGCCGGCTGGGCTTTAGCATGTCAGAGTGGCTGCAAATTTGGGCGGTGTTCTTCTTTGTCACCATCTTCACCAACATTATGTGGGGCATTCTGGGGGAGAAAATCGGTTGGCTGCGCCAGGTGCGCTGGTTTGGCTGCATTGGTTGCGCCATCTCCAGCCTGGCGTTTTACTATCTGCCGGTGCATTTTGGCCATAACTTCTGGATCGCGCTGGTGCCAGCAGTGATGCTTGGGATCACCGTTGCGGCCTTCGTCCCCATGACCGCAGTATTCCCCGTGCTGGAACCCAACCACAAAGGCGCAGCCATCTCGATCTATAACCTTTCCGCTGGCCTGAGCAACTTCGCGGCCCCAGCCATCGCCTCTATAGTGCTGCCCTTCTTTGATATCGAAGGCGTAGTGTGGGTGTATACCGGTTTGTATCTGGTGGCGGCGGTGTTGACGCTGATCGTCAAAGTCGACCAGCCAGGACATAACAACGTCCCGCGCTATGCCCCGGCTAATGATGCTTTAGCTAAAAATAGCGCCTGATTTTAAAGCTGGGCGCAGCATGCTGCGCCCGTTCGCTCCTGCACAGTTCCGTCACAACTGGCGGGCTCATTCACCGCACAGTTTTGTGTAGAAATATTTACTCGTTAACCTACGTGACCATCACGGATGAAAGCTATCCGCCCATTAATGCCCCCACAATCGATAAGACTAATCGCAGAAAGCCGATGATAATGCGAGATTTATTCGTTTTTCATATGGTTTTAGTCAATATCAGCCAGGCTTTTCCGAAGTCAATAAATCACTAAACATCAGTATGCTACGGAATGATGAGCAAGAGGCCTGTTTAAAAAAGACACAAAATGTCGCCATTGTTGTTCTTGCTGTACTTATCACCTGCCGCAAAAGATGTTAAAATTGACTCATATCAATTATTGCGTGAGCTTAATCTATGATCCCGGAAAAACGCGTGATTCGTCGTATCCAGTCTGGTGGTTGTGCGATCCATTGCCAAGACTGCAGCATCAGCCAATTGTGTATTCCTTTTACGCTGAATACGCATGAGCTGGACCAACTCGACAACATCATCGAGAGAAAAAAGCCGATCCAGAAAGGCCAAACGCTGTTTAAAGCCGGTGACGAACTGAAATCACTGTACGCCATCCGCTCCGGGACCATCAAAAGCTACACCATCACCGAACAGGGTGACGAACAAATTACCGGCTTCCACCTGGCGGGCGATCTGGTGGGCTTTGACGCCATCGGTGGCCTGAAGCACCCAAGCTTCGCTCAGGCACTGGAAACCTCTATGGTCTGTGAAATCCCGTTTGAAACGCTGGACGATCTCTCGGGCAAAATGCCTAATCTGCGCCAGCAAATCATGCGTTTGATGAGCGGTGAGATCAAAGGCGACCAGGATATGATCCTGCTGCTGTCGAAGAAGAACGCCGAAGAGCGCCTGGCCGCTTTCGTGTATAACCTGTCGCACCGCTTTGCCGAACGAGGCTTCTCACCGCGTGAGTTCCGTTTGACCATGACCCGTGGCGATATCGGCAACTATCTGGGCCTGACGGTGGAAACCATCAGCCGCCTGTTGGGGCGTTTCCAGAAAAGCGAAATCCTCAGCGTGAAAGGCAAATACATCACCATCGAAAACGCAGACGCCCTGTCACAACTGGCAGGTGCCGCACGCATCAACGTCTCCGTAAGCGCCTAACCCCTACTGGGCCAATAATTCGCTGAAATTGTTGGCCTAGTCCCCCTCTGCCGCTGTTCTGTTTTTCAATGTTGGGTTACTCTGTATGTAAACAGACTGTTGATCTACAGCTGTAAGGAGGCCCTATGGCGAAGTATCAGAATCTACTGGTGGCTATTGACCCCAATCAGGACGATCAACCGGCACTGCGCCGGGCAGTTTACCTGATCAAGCGGAACGGTGGGCGGATTAAGGCCTTCCTTCCTATCTATGATTTCTCTTACGAAATGACCACCCTGCTTTCCCCTGACGAAAGAACGGCAATGCGGCAAGGGGTGATCAGCCAACGGGCGGCGTGGATTAAAGAGCAATGCCGCTTCTATCTTGAAGACGGTGTCCCCATTGAAATCAAAGTGGTGTGGCACAATCGCCCCTATGAGGCGATCATTCAGGAAGTGCTGAGCGGCAAGCACGATTTATTGTTGAAGATGGCCCATCAGCACGACAGGCTGGAATCGGTGATCTTCACCCCAACAGACTGGCATCTGCTGCGCAAATGCCCTTGCCCGGTGTGGATGGTGAAAGACCAACCCTGGCCTGAAGGGGGTAAAGCGCTGGTGGCGGTTAATCTATCCAGCGAAGAGCCTTATCACGACCCACTCAATATCCGGCTGGTGAAAGAAACGCTCGAACTGGCGCAAAACGTCGATCAAACCGAAGTGCACCTGGTGGGTGCCTACCCGGTTACCCCCATCAATATCGCCATCGAACTGCCCGATTTTGACCCCAGCATCTATAACGATGCGATCCGCGGGCAGCATCTGATCGCCATGAAGGCGTTACGGCAGAAATTCCACATCAACGAAGAATTCACCCACGTGGAGAAAGGCCTGCCGGAGGAAGTGATCCCGGATTTGGCCGAGCATTTGCAAGCGGGCGTGGTGGTGTTAGGTAGCTTGGGCCGCACCGGTATTTCTGCTGCATTTATCGGCAATACTGCGGAACAGGTGATCGACCATCTGAAATGTGACCTGCTGGTGCTCAAGCCGGATGACTTCGACTGCCCGATCGTAATGGATGAAGACGACGAGCACGACGATGAGGATTGATTTCGGTACGTTTTAAAAACAAACAGGGCCCAATCGGGCCCTGTTTTACATTCTAGGGGTAGAAATTAAAGCTCTACCACATCGAAACGCACGTCTGGATTAACGTCCGCGTCATAGTCCACTTCTTCCAGACCAAAACCGAACAGGCGCAGGAACTCCTGCTTGTAGCCGGTGTAGTCGGTCAGTTCGCTCAGGTTTTCCGAAGTGATTGACGGCCACAGATCGCGGCAGGCCTGCTGCACATCATCACGCAGTTCCCAGTCATCCATACGGATACGGGCATGATCGTCCAGCGGCATCTCTTCGCCGTACAGACGGGTGTGCATCAAACGGGAAACCTGTTCCATACAGCCTTCGTGAATGCCCTTCTCTTTCATGATCTTGAAGGCCATGGAGATGTACAGCGGCATCACTGGGATCGCAGATGAAGCCTGGGTGACCACGGATTTCAGCACGGCAACATGTGCAGTGCCGCCCTTGGCAGCCAGGTCGCCACGGATAGCGGTTGCTGCGCGATCCAAATCTTCTTTGGCGCGGCCCAAAGTACCGTGCCAGTAGATTGGCCAGGTCAGGTCGGTACCGATATAAGAGTAGGCAACAGACTTGGCACCTTCGGCCAGCACGCCTGCTTCTTCCAGCGCCGACATCCACAGTTCCCAATCCTGGCCGCCCATCACGGTGATGGTGTTCTGGATTTCTTCTTCACTCGCCGGTTCAACAGTGGCGGTGATGATTTGGTCTTTGTTGGTGTCGATAGCGGTGGTGGTGTAAACCTCACCGATTGGCTTCAGCGCGGAACGCACTACTTCGCCAGTATCTGGCATTTTACGCACCGGCGAAGCCAGCGAGTAAACCACCAAATCGATCTGGCCCAGGTCGGCTTTGATCAGCTCAATTACCTTGGCGCGGCATTCGTTGGAGAAAGCATCACCATTGACGCTTTTCGCGTACAGGCCAGCTTCTTTAGCGGCTTTGTCAAAAGCGGCCGAGTTGTACCAGCCAGCGGTGGCGGTTTTGCTTTCGCTGCCCGCTTTCTCGAAGAATACGCCGATGGTGGCGGCGTCGCTGCCAAAGGCGGTGGCAATACGGGAAGCCAGACCATAACCGGTAGATGCACCGATCACCAGCACACGTTTAGGGCCATTGGCAATCTTGCCCTGCGCCTTGGTGTAGGCAATCTGACGACGAACATTGGCTTCACAACCGACCGGATGAGTGGTGGTGCAGATAAAGCCGCGAACCTTAGGTTTGATAATCATATGGGTCTAGGATCCGTTAAAGGGATGAAATCGGGACATAAGATAACTCATTGTGTCCCTTTTTTGTGATCTGATGTGTTGGATTGCACAAATGTTGCGCAAATCTTGTTAAATTAAGCACAAATTCCGTCAGGGATCTGCCTTGTTAAGCAAAATTACCCCTGCGTCACAAACCCCAATTCCTGAGAGATGCGCCGCGTGGTCTCCAGCAGCGGTTTCATCAACGACTGCACGCCAACCTGTTGCAGCTTGGCGGTAGGCAGCGAAACCGAAACGGAATAAGGCACCCGTTGCTGAATATCGAACACCGGGGCAGCAATACAGGACACGCCCAGCTCGTTTTCTTCGCGATCCATCGCCACGCCCTGCTTGCGGATATCCGCCAACTCCTCATACATCTTCGGCAATTCGGTAATGGTATTACGCGTCAGCACCTGGATCTCCTGCTGGTGGGTTTGCCAATAGTGATCCGGATAGTCGCTCTTGCCATAAGCCATGAAAATTTTACCCATCGCCGAACAATACAGCGGCATATGCTGGCCGATATAGGCGCGGGTACGCATCATGCCGGTGGTCGGTTCCAGCTTGTAGATCAGGATCACGTGATCGTCTTCCCGGCTGGAGAAGTTGACCGTTTCCCCCACTTCCAGGTTCAACTGCTCCAAATGAGGGGCAGCCACGTGGATGATGTTCAGTGAAGAAAGTGCCTTTTGACCAATAGAAATGAATTTGGTGGTCAGGCGGTAACTGCCTGGGGAAGGCGCCTGCGTAACATAGCCACTGGTATGCAGCCCTTGTAACAGGCGGTGCACGGTGCTTTTGTTCATCTCTGCCAGCTCGGACAGGTGTGCCAGCGGGCAGCCATTAGGGAAATTGCTCAATATTTCAATCAGCTGCAAACCACGAAACAGGCTTTGGCTGCCCAGGGGTTTGTCTTTTTTGTCATCTTTTTCGTCAACAGCTTTCAGGCTCATAGCGAAGTCTCTCCATTGTTGAGCCGCCAGCCGTTGCCACGGCGTAAGAAGCGGACCTACTGGAGGAGAATGTTACTCCATGGGCCGCATCAGGTGAAGTTGGAACGCCGTATCATTTTCAGTAACGAGGTTAAAACCCGCAACATTCCGGTAACCTTATAAGTGAGTTGTGCGTCACAAATTGACAAAATTAAAAATAATCCATTGTTTATTAAAGAGAATTAAAACTGTCCCGGCTTTGCTTTAGCTCGACGTTAGGCATATCATTTTTGAAATCAGATTTCGCATGTTGAAATTTAAGGTTGATTTAAACAGCAGCAGTTCACTTATTGGCATCGCGCTGATGGCGCGAACCGACACAGGGGCGCATCAAATGATTCAAGGCAATGCGGATCAACCCATTCTTACGCTCAGCCATATCGTCAAACGTTTTGGCGGCAACATCGCGGTTAACGACGTCAGCCTGCAGGTGATGCCCGGCGAAGTGCTGGCGTTGCTAGGAGAAAACGGCGCGGGTAAATCCACGTTGATCAAAGTCCTGGCCGGAGTGTATCCGCGCGATGGCGGCGACATCCACTTTCAAGGTAACAGCATTGCCTCGGCCGCGGCGATCAAAAGTGATAGCCGCCAGCCGATTGCCTTTATCCATCAGGATCTGGGCCTGATTGAATGGATGACGGTAGCGGAGAACATGGCGCTGGTGATGGGGTTTCCCCGCCGTTTCGGGCTGATCGACTGGCGTGCCATTCGCCGCCGTGCGCTGGAAGCCTTGCAGGACGTTGGGATTGCCCTGGACCCTGACGCGCGCGTATTTGAACTTTCCCGCACGGAGAAATCGTTGCTGGCCATTGCCAGAGCGGTGGCGGTGAATGCCGAACTGCTGGTGTTGGATGAGCCCACCGCTTCCCTACCCGCCAACGACGTGCGTCATCTGTTTGCGGTGATCAACCGTCTACGCGCCAAAAAGGTCGGCATGATTTACGTCACCCATCGCCTGGATGAAGTGATTGAAATTGCCGATCGGGTTTGCGTCATGCGTGATGGCCGCTACGTTGCCGGAGGCAACACCGCCGATTATTCCCTGCGCGATCTGGTGCAGATGATCGTGGGTGAAGCGATGGCGGAAGATCAGCGTGAACCGCTGCCGCAGCACCAGCCACCAGTGTTACAACTGCATAACGTCAGCGTCGGGGATATCGGCCCGGTCAGCTTCGAATTGCAGCCGGGTGAAATGCTCGCTCTTGCCGGGCTGCGCGGCGCTGGCCAGGAAGAGATTGGCCGCCTGCTGTTTGGCCTGCGTCAGCGAGACAGCGGCGAAATCCAGTTCCGCGATAAACCTTACGCGGCCTGTACCCCACAGCAGGCGATGGCTTGTGGCGTGTCTCTGGTCGCAGGCGATCGCACCGGCGAAAGCCTGGTGATGTCGATGAGCGTACGGGAAAACCTGTTTATCAACCCCTGTGCCAGCGGCCATAAGCTGTTCTCACGCTATAGCCGCCGCGCCGAAATCGGGGCCAGTTGGTGGAAGGTGCAACTGTTCGACGTGCGGCCCAAGGACGTCAATATCGATATCAGCGCCCTGTCGGGTGGCAATCAACAAAAAGTGGTGATGGCCCGCTGGATGCATCTTGCGGCACCGCTGCTGATCCTGGAAGACCCCACAGCCGGGGTTGACGTGGGCGCCCGCGCCGAAATCTATCATCTGTTAAATAAATCCCTGGCAACCGGAGTGGCGGTATTGGTGATCTCCAACGATTTTGAAGAGATCGCGCATATCTGTAACCGCGCCCTGGTGTTTAACCGAGGGAAAGTGGTGGGCGAGTTGAAGAACCAGCAGGTCTCGTTCGCCAATTTATTGGAGCTGGCCTCTGCCAGCACCGGGGAAGCCGTTGTGGAGGAATACCATGTCGAATAAAACGTCCGTCAAATCAACGGCGCTGGAACAGCGTGTCAGCCTGGGGCAGGACGGCCTTGGCCCATGGCTGATGCAAATCATCACCCGCTACGGCCTGCTGCTGCTGTGTATCGCGCTGGTGATGGTCTTCTCACTCACCACGCCGTCGTTCGCCTCGATGCTGACGGTACAGGCAATCCTTTCCAGCAAGGCCAAAATCGCCCTGCTGGCGCTGGCGGCCACCATTCCGATGATCGTCGGCAAGATCGACCTGAACGTCGGTTTCGGTATCGTGCTGTGGCACATCCTGGCGATCACCTTGCAGGTGGAATATGGCTTCTCCTGGCAGATGGCGGTGCTGACCGTGCTGGTCATTTCCGCGCTATACGGCCTGCTTAACGGCATCCTGGTGGCGCTGGCGGATATCGACAGCTTCGTGGCCACCCTGGGTTCAGGCACCGTGCTATATGCGGTGGCGCTGTGGCACTCCGGCGGTCGGCAGATTGTCGGCGACTTGCCTGACGCCTTTATCGCCTTGCATCACACTGAAATTGCCGGGATCCCGATTGTGGCCTTTTACGTGCTGATCGTCGCCATCATCCTGTGGCTGATCACCGAACACACCCCGCTGGGCCGCTGCATGTATGCGGTAGGCGGCAATCCGGCTGCAGCGCGGCTCAACGGTATTTCGGTCAATCGCTTTACCATTGGCGCCTTTATCGCCTCGAGCGTGCTCACCGGTTTTAGCGGCGTGCTGATCGCTGCCGAACAGGGCGTAGGCCAGGCCAGCGTCGGGATGGATTACCTGTTACCCGCCTTGGTGGGCGCATTCCTCGGTAGTACCACTATTCGCCCAGGACGGGTGAACGTCTGGGGCACCGTGGTCGGCATTGCCATTCTGGCGATCGGCATCGCGGGGATCCAGCAGTTTGGTGGGGAATTCTGGGTCGAACCGTTATTCAACGGCGCCACGCTGCTGCTGTCCATCACGCTGGCGGGCTATGCCCAACGCCGTCGGTTACTCAATCAGAAAGCAGTACAACGCAGTCAGGCGGCATCTGCCGACAACAACAACCAAAAAGCGATCAATCCTTAATCAGGAGCACAGCCATGAAACATTGTTGGATTTTGCCCGGGATCACCACTCTGCTGTTGGCCACCTCATCGGCCTGGGCAGATGCCTATCTCGATCAGGCTACGGCGGCGGTAGCCAAAGCCACGGCCAGCAGTACCCAATGGGATGGCCCTACCAGCGGGCCGCAGTTGCAGGCGAACAAGAAAATCATCTTTATTGCCTCCGACATGAAGAACGGCGGCGTGCAGGGAGTGCAGCAAGGGCTGAGCGAAGCGGCCAAGGTGGCAGGCTGGCAGTTGGAAACGCTGGACGGTGGCGGCTCGGTTAAAGACCAACTGTCGTCGCTGAATCAGGCCATTGCCCAAAAGCCAGACGGGATCGTGATCGGCGGCTGGAACCCTAACGTGGCTAAAATCCCGCTGAAAAAGGCGGTGGCTCAGGGGATCGTTCTGACAGCCTGGCATGCTGTGCCAGAGCCTGGCCCCATCGCCAAATACGATGTGTTCTATAACGTCACTTCCGATTCCAACGAGGTAGCGCGCATCGCCGCACAATATGCGGTAGTGAAGTCCGACGGGCAGGCCAACGTGCTGATCTTTACCGATTCGCTGTACCAAATCGCTCTGGACAAAGCCAACGTGATGAAAGAGGAAGTGGCTAAATGCAGCGGTTGTAAGCTGGTCGAGTTTATCGATACCCCGCTGGCAGACACCGCCAGCCGCATGCCAGCCATGACCTTCAGCCTGTTGCAGAAATACGGTGACAAGTTCCAGTACGCGCTGGCGATCAACGATCTGTATTTCGATTTTATGGCCCCAGCGCTGAAAACAGCCGGTAAAGGCGGCAGCAATGCGCCGTTCAATATCTCGGCCGGTGACGGCTCCATTTCTGCCTATCAACGTATTCGTTCCGGTGACAACCAGTCTGCCACCGTGCCCGAGCCGCTGAAGCTGCACGGCTGGCAGTTGCTGGATGAGTTTAACCGTGCCTTCGCCAAGCAGGCGCCTTCCGGTTACGTGACTCCGGCCCATCTGGTCACCCGCGAGAACATCGCCAATGACGGTGGCCCGAATAATATGTATGACCCACAAAATGACTATCAGGGACATTACAAAACAATTTGGGGCGTGAAGTGATCGGGAGGTTGGGATGATCGAACAACAACTGGAACGTTTGTGTTCCCCCGCCGTCTGGGCTGAAGGCCCGGTATGGCTGCCGCAACAGGATGCAGTGGTATTCAGCGATGTAAAAGGCAATCGCATGTTCCGTTGGGAACGCAATGGCGAGCTCAGCGTATGGCGTGCTGCATCCAACTATGCCAACGGTAATGCCCGCGATGCCGAGGGGCGTGTCATCAGCTGTGAACATGGGCGGAGGGGTATCAGCCGCACCGAACACGACGGCAGTGTCCAACTGCTGGTCGACCGGGTGGACGGTAAGCGTTTCAACTCACCAAACGACATCGTGGTGCGTTCCGACGGTACATTATGGTTTACCGATCCGCCGTACGG
The DNA here is from genome assembly GCF_015673035.1 of Serratia sp. Res13-Sevr-LER1-36-b. NCBI lineage: Bacteria > Pseudomonadati > Pseudomonadota > Gammaproteobacteria > Enterobacterales > Yersiniaceae > Serratia > Serratia sp. Res13-Sevr-LER1-36-b. The sequence goes on from NZ_JADACK010000036.1 coordinate 31,813, forward strand.
CATCATCGGCGATGAAGAGGGCTACAAGTCTGAAAGCCAGGTGATCGGCTGTTATCTGTATTGCTACGATCCCCGGGATGGCTCGCTGAACATTGCCGCCAGCGATCTGCAACGGCCCAACGGCCTGGCTTTCTCACCGGATGAAAGCCTGCTGTATGTGGCGGATATGTCGATTATTGACTTCCCTACCCTTGGGCGTCGAGAGCTGCGGGTGTATCAGGTTGAAGGGCGGGAGTTGAAGGCTGGCAGGCATTTTGCTCAGGTCGCGCCGGGGATCCCAGATGGCTTCTGCCTGGATAGCGCCGGTAATCTGTTTTGCAGCTGTGCCGACGGCGTGATTATCTTTAATCCGCGTGGGGAGCAAATTGGCAAAATTCCGGTGCCGGAGTGCGTTTCCAACTGCACCTTCGGCGGGCCAGAAGGCAATGAGCTCTACATTACCGCCACCACATCGTTGTACCGCATTGTCCTGAATACCCACGGGTAATCATGGGCTGATCATCACGCAGGGGGAGTTTGCCTCTCCCTGCTTCGTCACGTCTGTAGCACGCCAACTCCCTCAAACTGTGTTGCCGATCACATAATCGCCAGGTTAATTTAACCATCTGTTTTTACGAGATAATTTCCTACACTCCGGCTTTGACTTCGTCCCGACAGGGGTATAGCATTTATTTGAAATGCAATTTCGCATATTGAAATTAAAAGAACACAAAACATTCGATTCGCCATAGGGGAACAGCAGTATGAGAGTGAGCTATACCGAGTTAAAACAGCAATTCAAACGCGTGTTGCTGGCACGGGGAGTGGCGGAACCGACGGCGAATGAGTGTGCCACTCTGTTTGCCGATACCACCGAAAGCGGCGTCTATTCCCACGGGGTCAACCGCTTCCCACGCTTTATTCAGCAGTTGGACGCAGGTGATATCGTGCCTGACGCCGAACCGAGCAAGCTGCTTTCGTTAGGCGCAATCGAACAGTGGGATGCCCATCAGGGCATTGGCAACCTGACCGCCCGCAAGATGATGGATCGCGCCATGCAGTTAGCGGATCAACACGGGATTGGTCTGGTAGCATTGCGTAATGCCAACCACTGGATGCGGGGCGGAGGTTACGGCTGGCAAGCGGCAGAGCAAGGCTATATCGGCATTTGCTGGACCAACTCGATCGCCGTCATGCCACCTTGGGGAGCTAAAGAGTGCCGTATCGGCACTAACCCGCTGATCGTCGCCGTGCCGAGTAACCCGATCACCATGGTAGATATGTCGATGTCGATGTTCTCCTACGGTGCGCTGGAAATGAATCGCCTGGCGGGCAAAAAACTGGCGGTAGACGGCGGTTTCGATAACGACGGTAACCTGACGCGCGATCCGGCTATCATCGAAGAAAATCGGCGTATCTTGCCGATGGGCTATTGGAAGGGGTCTGCGCTGTCGATAGTGCTGGATATGATCGCTACCCTGCTCTCTGGCGGTTCATCGGTCGCTGAAGTTACCGAAGATAACCGCGATGAATACGGCATTTCGCAGGTGTTTATCGCCATTGAGATCGACCGCCTGATCGACGGCAAAACCCGTGATGAAAAGCTGCAGCGCATTATGGATTACGTGACCAGCGCCGAGCGTGATAACCCAGAGGTCGCCATTCGCTTGCCGGGCCACCGCTTCCCGCGCGTCCGCGCCGAAAATCAACGCGATGGCATCCCGGTAGACGATCGCGTCTGGGCCCGCATTCAGGCACTTTAAGGAGCAGTTTATGATCTTCGGCCATATTGCCCATACGGCAGCAGAACACTATCCCCCGGCGATTGCCAAAGCCGTGGCCTATTTGCAGAACACCGATTTTACCAGCCTGTCTGCCGGGCGTTATGAGGATCCGGCAACCGGTTATGTGGTGCAGGTACTGGATCTACACACACAGCATAAAGATGAGTTGCGCCCTGAAGTGCACCGTAAAAATATCGACGTGCAGTTCCTGGTAAGCGGCACTGAATTAATAGGCGTTGCGGCGGACAGAGGAAATAACGTTATTCATCAGGAGTTATTAGCACAGCGCGACATTATTTTCTATCAGGATGTGGAAGACGAATCCTGGTTAACCATGCAGCCCGGTAATTTTGCGGTATTTTACCCGCAGGATGTCCATCGCCCTGCCTGTATTAATCAATCGCCCTGCGATATCAGAAAGGTGGTGGTGAAAATACCGATAACATTACTTTCCAGCACGATGAAATAAACACTGTCTCATAACGTGAATTTAGCCGTTTCATTGATTGCAATAATATCAGGTGAAAAATATGGAAAACACAACGCCGGGCTTTATTATTGGTGCTTATCCTTGTGCACCTTCATTTCATCAACTCGAACGTGAGAAGGAAGTTCAATTCTGGGATCGGCTGGCTGAACTGCCGCTGATCCGTGGGCTGGAGCAACCTTGTCTGGATGACCTGCATCCTTATGGTGACGATTTCTTGCTTAAGCAGATCCCCAACCACTGGCAACTGGTGCTTACCGCGGTGATGGGGACTATGCAACGACGCGGTAGCGGGCGGGATTTTGGCCTCGCCGCCCGTAATGAAGAGGAGCGCCAGGCTGCGGTGGATTATATCCGCTTAATACATGACAAAGTTAAGCGCACCAACGATCGCGCCGGTCGCCAACAGGTGGTAGCCCTGGAGCTGCAATCCGCTCCCAACCGGCAGGAAAAAGACAGTGCGGCGGCGCGACAGGCCTTCATTGCCTCGTTGGAAGACATTGCCGGTTGGCACTGGGAATGCGATTTGGTGATTGAGCACTGCGATGCGCTGACCGGGCCCATACCACGCAAGGGTTTCCTGACGCTGGAAGATGAGATCATCGCGGCACAGGCGATTAACCGCCACTTTGACGATACGCTGACCCTTGCCATCAACTGGGGCCGATCTGCTATTGAGGGGCATAATGATCATCTGCCTTTGCAGCAGGTGAAGCAGTGTCAACAGGCAGGGTTATTAAGCGCCCTGATGTTCTCCGGCACCGCCAGCCACGGTGCTTATGGCGAATGGGAGGATACACATGCGCCCTTCGCCCCATTTGATGGCAGTCATTATGTATGTCATGAATCATTAATGACGCTGGACAGTGCGCGGCAATTATTTAATCAGGCTCCGCTGGCAGAATTAAACTATGCCGGTATCAAATTACTGTCCACCTCAGCACAAGAGAGCGTCGAGCAACGGATCGCTATTATCAAGGATGGTATCAACGCCCTGGCATTAAGCAGCGGCCTAATATCATGACGTCCAAAAGATAGAACATCAAATAATACCTATAAAACGGTAAACAATAATACGGATTTATTCCGAGCCCCCTATTTATGCGAAGGTATCAATAACATGAATACTGCTTCTGTTGCTGTTAGCCAAAGTCAGGCCATACCCAAATTACGCTGGCTGAGAATTGTGCCGCCAATTCTGATTACCTGCATTATTTCTTATATGGACCGCGTTAATATCGCCTTCGCCATGCCTGGCGGCATGGACGCCGAATTGGGGATCACCGCCTCAATGGCTGGTTTGGCGGGCGGCATCTTCTTTATCGGTTATCTGTTTCTGCAAGTGCCCGGCGGTAAGCTGGCCGTTAACGGTAACGGCAAGAAGTTTATTGGCTGGTCGCTGCTGGCCTGGGCGGTGATCTCGGTGCTGACCGGTTTGGTGACCAATCAATACCAACTGCTGTTCCTGCGCTTTGCCCTGGGCGTTTCCGAAGGCGGGATGCTGCCGGTGGTGCTGACCATGATCAGCAACTGGTTCCCGGACAAGGAGCGGGGCCGTGCCAACGCCATCGTGATCATGTTCGTGCCGATCGCCGGTATCCTCACCGCCCCGCTATCCGGCTGGATCATCACCGCCTGGGACTGGCGCATGCTGTTCCTGGTAGAAGGTGGCCTATCACTGGTGGTGATGGCGTTGTGGTGCTTCACCATTAGCAACCGCCCGCAGGAAGCCAAATGGATTTCGCAGGCCGAAAAAGACTACCTGATTAAAACACTGCATGACGAACAACTGCTGATCAAAGGCAAAACGGTACGCAATGCTTCGCTGCGGCGCGTGCTGGGCGACCGGATCATGTGGCAACTGATCCTGGTTAACTTCTTCTACCAAACCGGGATCTACGGCTACACGCTGTGGCTGCCCACCATTCTGAAAGGCCTGACCAACGGCAATATGGAACAGGTGGGCTGGCTTGCCGTACTGCCCTACATTGGTGCCATTTTCGGCATGCTGATCGTTTCCACGCTGTCCGACCGCACCGGTAAACGCAAAGTGTTCGTTGCTCTGCCGCTGGCCTGCTTTGCTATTTGCATGGCGCTTTCCGTGCTGCTGAAAGATCACATCTGGTGGTCTTATGCCGCGTTAGTCGGCTGCGGCGTGTTTATTCAGGCGGCCGCAGGCGTGTTCTGGACTATTCCCCCCAAATTATTCAACGCCGAAGTGGCCGGTGGCGCACGTGGTGTGATCAATGCCTTGGGCAACCTCGGTGGCTTCTGCGGCCCCTATATGGTCGGCGTGCTGATCACGGTGTTCAACAAGGACGTTGGCGTCTACAGCCTGGCTGCCTCACTGGCGATCGCCGCACTGCTGGCGCTGATGTTGCCAAATAAATGCGACCAGGTCGCCGGGAGCGATCAATGAAATACTGGCTAGGGCTCGATTGCGGTGGCACCTTTATCAAGGCCGGTTTGTATAACGCCGAGGGTAAAGAACTGGCCATTGCCCGCCGTAATCTGGCAATCGTTGCCCCGCAACCTGGCTGGGCGGAGCGGGATATGCCCACACTATGGCAAACTGCCGCCAGCGTGATCCGTGAGGTGTTGGAACACAACGGTATCGCCGCGTCTGCCGTTCAGGGGCTGGGGATTTCGGCCCAGGGCAAAGGCGTGTTCCTGTTGGATAGACAGGGGAAACCACTGGGTAACGCCATTCTGTCTTCCGATCAGCGGGCACTGGCCCAGGTGATGGCCTGGCAACAAGCGGGCATGCCGCAAGCCCTGTACGATCAAACTCGCCAGACGTTATGGACCGGCCATCCGGTTTCACTGCTGCACTGGATCAAGCAGCATCAACCCGAGCGCTATGCCCAGATCGGCAGCGTGATGATGGCGCATGACTACCTGCGCTACTGCCTGACGGGCGAACTGGCCTGTGAAGAAACCAATATCTCCGAATCCAACCTGTATCAGATGGAGCGCGGCCGTTATGAGCCGGCGTTGGCAGAGCTGCTTGGCATCGGCGAGATCGTGCCGGCCCTACCGCCGATTGTCGGTTCTGCCGAGATCGCCGGGCGCGTTAGTGCGGAAGCAGCGGCGCTGACTGGCTTGCAAGTCGGCACCCCGGTGGTGGGCGGTTTGTTTGACGTGGTATCCACCGCACTCTGTGCCGGATTGCAGGATGAAACCCGACTCAACGCGGTAATGGGCACCTGGTCTGTCACCAGCGGTATCACCGCAACGATCGCTTCCGACTCCGGCTATCCATTCGTTTATGGCCGCCATGCCGAGCAAGGCAAATACATCGTCCACGAAGCCAGCCCCACCTCCGCTGCGAATCTGGAGTGGTTTTGCCAGCAATGGGGCCTGCACGATTACGCGCAGCTCAACCGCTGGGTGGCTGGCCTACCCAAGGCTGGCAGCCAGTTGCTGTTTGCCCCCTTCCTTTATGGTTCCAACGCCGGGCTGGGATTAAGTGCCAGCTTCTACGGTATGCAGGCCTTCCATCAGCGCGAACATCTGGTACAGGCGATTTTCGAGGGCGTGGTGTTCTGCCATATGACCCACCTGAACCGTATGCGGCAACGTTTCCCCCAGACCAAGGCACTTCGCGTCACCGGCGGGCCGGCTAAATCGGCACCCTGGATGCAAATGTTTGCCGACGTCAGCGGCTTACCGGTCGAGCTCCCGCAGGTGGAGGAAACCGGCTGTTTAGGTGCAGCAATGGCTGCCATGGTGGGCACAGGCGCTTTCAGCGACTTTGCCGCCGCGCAGTGGGCATTGGCTCCACGCATCGAAACCGTTCTGCCCGATCCCGCTGCTCAGGATGCTTATCACCGTAAATACCAACGTTATCAGGCGCTGGTTACCACGCTACAAACGCTGCAACACGGCGACTTTCAGGAGGCTTTATGACCATCAACCCGCGCCTGCAGTTGGCGCTTGATCACACCCGGCTGGATGCCGCTCTGCAAACGGTTGACCGTCTGCATCCGTACGTCGACATCATCGAGGCGGGCACTATTTTATGCATCAGCGCCGGGATCCAGGCAGTGAGCGCCCTGCGTGAACGTTGCCCACAACACACGCTGGTCGCCGATCTGAAGGTGGCCGATGCCGGAGCTACCCTGGCCGAACAGGCTTTTTCGCAGGGAGCCAACTGGATGACCGTGATATGCGCAGCCCCCCTGGCCACCATGGCTAGTGCGCTGGAAGTCGCCGGGCGCTACCGGGGTGAAATCCAGATTGAGCTGTTTGGCCGCTGGACGCTGGAAGATGCCAAAGCCTGGCGCGATCTGGGCATAAAACAGGCGATTTACCACCGGGGCCGCGATGCTCAGGCCAGCGGACAAACCTGGGGCCAACAGGATCTGGATACCATGAAGGCGCTGTCCGATCTGGGGATTGAGCTTTCGGTGACCGGCGGGATCGTCCCGGCCGATTTGCCGCTGTTTAAAAACATTGCCGTGACGGCGTTTATCGCCGGGCGTGCGCTGGCCGAGGCTGCCGATCCGGTGGTGGCCGCACGCCAATTCCGTACCGCCATTGATGACATTTGGAGATCTTGATATGCGCCAGCATCCGTTGGGAATTTACGAAAAAGCGCTGCCGAAACACCTGAGTTGGCCGGAGCGGCTGGCATTGGCAAAAGCCTGCGGCTTTGATTTTGTCGAGATGTCGGTCGATGAAAGTGATGAGCGTTTATCACGTCTGAGCTGGAACAAAGAGCAGCGTCTTTCGCTGGTCAGCGCCATGTTGGAAACCGGCATCAGCATCCCCTCGATGTGCCTTTCCGGCCACCGCCGCTTCCCGTTCGGCAGCCATGACGAGGCCACGCGGCAACAGGCTTATCTGATCATGGAACAGGCGATCCAGTTGGCCAAAGACGTTGGCATCCGCACCATTCAGTTGGCGGGTTATGACGTGTATTACGAGCAGCAGGATGAAGGAACTCTCACCCGCTTTACCGAGGGGATGCAATGGGCGGTGGAACGTGCCGCTGCCGCGCAGGTGATGCTGGCGGTCGAAATTATGGATACCGAATTCATAAGTTCCATCAGCAAGTGGAAAACTTGGGACGCCCTGCTGGCTTCCCCATGGTTCACGGTCTATCCGGACGTTGGCAATCTCAGCGCCTGGGGTAACGATGTAGCGCAAGAATTGCAGCTCGGTATTGACCGCATCGCGGCCATTCACCTCAAAGACACCTTCCCGGTCACTGAGACGTCACCCGGCCAGTTCCGCGATGTGCCATTCGGTGAAGGCTGTGTGGATTTTGTCGCCCTGTTCCGCACGTTGAAGCAGCTCAACTATCGTGGCGCATTCCTGATTGAGATGTGGACCGAAAAGGCCGACGAACCGGTTGCCGAGATCGTGCAAGCCCGCCGTTGGATTGAACAGCAAATGCAGCAAGGAGGAATGACATGCTAACTCTGCCACAGCTAAAACAGCAGGTATTGGAGGCCAACCTCGACCTCCCACGCCACAAGTTGGTGACCTTTACCTGGGGTAACGTCAGCGCCGTTGACCGCGAACGCGGGTTGGTGGTGATCAAACCTTCGGGCGTCGAATATGCGCATATGCAGGTGGAGGATATGGTGGTAGTCAATCTGAGCGATGGCCAACGGATCGAGGGGAGTAAGAAACCCTCTTCGGATACTGCTACCCATCTGGCGCTGTACCGCGAGTTTGCCGACATCGGCGGCATTGTGCATACCCATTCACGCCATGCCACCATCTGGGCACAGGCCGGGCTGGATATCCCTGCCTGGGGCACCACTCATGCCGACTATTTCTACGGCGCGATCCCTTGCACGCGTTTGATGACCGCAGATGAAATAGAGCGCGATTATGAACTGGATACCGGCAAGGTGATTATTGAAACCTTCCGCGAGCGCGGCATCAGCCCAAGCGCCATCCCGGCGGTACTGGTCAACGCCCACGGACCGTTTGCCTGGGGCAAGGATGCGCATGACGCGGTTCATAATGCGGTCGTACTGGAAGAAATTGCTTATATGGGGATTTTTTCACGGCAGTTGACGCCGGGGATTGGCAACATGCAGCAGGTGCTGTTGGATAAGCATTACCTTCGTAAGCACGGCAAGAACGCCTATTACGGACAATAGTACTTCTCCCACAGGGAGAGGGAGCTGTTAGCCTCTGCGCTTTTGGAAGTAAAGAGGTCATCTCAGCAAACTCGATCGGTCCTCGCTCTGAGAAAGGGTTCAATACAAAAAATACCAGCCACTGAGAAGTGGCTGGCATTGTGTTTTTCCTACAGTGATATTACAGCGCGCGCAGGATCGCTTCCACGCTGGCCTTGGCATCGCCAAACAGCATCTGGGTGTTCTCTTTAAAGAACAGCGGGTTCTGCACCCCGGCATAGCCGGTATTCATCGAGCGTTTGAACGCGATAACGTTTTGCGCTTTCCACACTTCCAGCACCGGCATGCCGGCGATAGGGCTGCGTGGATCTTCCAACGCCGCCGGGTTCACCGTGTCGTTGGCGCCAATGACCAGGACGGTATCAGTGTCCGGGAAGTCATCGTTGATCTCGTCCATTTCCAGCACCACATCGTACGGCACGCGGGCTTCCGCCAGCAGCACGTTCATGTGGCCCGGTAAACGCCCCGCCACCGGGTGAATACCAAAGCGCACCTTGATGCCACGCGCACGCAGCTTCTCGGTGATTTCCGCTACCGGATACTGCGCCTGCGCCACCGCCATGCCGTAGCCTGGGGTGATGATCACCGAGGTGGAGTTACGCAGCTGTTCAGCCACTTCTTCCGCCGTGGTTTCGCGGTATTCGCCCATTTCTTCTGCGTCACCGGTTGAGGAACCATCGGTACCAAAACCACCGGCAATCACGCTGATAAACGAACGGTTCATCGCCTTACACATGATGTACGACAGGATCGCACCGGAAGAACCGACCAGCGCACCGGTCACGATCAGCAGGTCGTTGCTCAGCATAAAGCCTGCCGCCGCCGCTGCCCAACCGGAGTAGGAGTTCAGCATCGATACCACCACCGGCATGTCTGCCCCACCGATTGACGCAACCAGATGCCAGCCGAAGCCAAGAGCAATCACGGTCATGATCAACAGTGCGAACACTTCCCAACCAACACTGTTGGTACGTACGAACAGCACCATCAGCAGGAAGGAAACCACCAGAGCAGCCAGGTTCAGCTTGTGACGGTTAGGCAACATCAGCGGCTTGGAAGAGATGATGCCGCGCAGTTTGCCAAAGGCGACGATAGAGCCGGTAAAGGTCACCGCACCGATAAAGATGCCGAGGAACACTTCGGTAAGATGGATATTTTCCATCACCGGCTCCATGGCGACCGTACCGTGATCCAGGTAGCTGTTGAAGCCGACCAGCACCGCAGCCAGACCCACGAAGCTGTGCAGTACCGCCACCAGTTCCGGCATTTCGGTCATTTCGACCTTCTTGGCCAGATACACGCCGATGGAACCACCGATGATCATCGCGATAATGATCCAGCCCACGTTACCGGAATCCGGCCCGAGGATGGTGGCGATCAGCGCGATCGCCATCCCAGCCACGCCGAACAGGTTGCCCTGCTTGGACGTTTCATGGCGCGAAAGACCAGCCAGGCTGAAAATAAACAGAATAGCGGCAACAATGTATGCAGCTGTAACTAATCCACCAGACATTTTTGCTACCCCTTAGTTTTTGCGGAACATCTTCAGCATGCGCTGAGTGACGGTGAATCCACCAAAAATGTTGATGCTGGCGATCAGTACCGCGACAAAGGAGAGGAAACTCACCCAGCCGCCATGACCAATCTGCAACAACGCACCGACCACGATAATCCCTGAGATCGCGTTAGTGACCGACATCAACGGGGTATGCAATGCATGGCTGACGTTCCAGACCACGTAGTAACCCACCACGCAGGCCAGCGCAAACACGGTAAAGTGAGACAGGAACTCTTTCGGTGCCGAATTGGCAAACCAGCCGAACAGGATAATCGCCAGCGCGATCAGTCCGTATTTCACCATCGGTGAGGTTGGTTTCTTTTCAACTTTCTCGATTGGTGCAGCGGCAGCCTGCTTCGGCTGGGCGGATACCTGGATCGGCGGTGCTGGCCAGGTAACTTCGCCATCGCGAACCACGGTGACACCACGGATCACGGTGTCTTCGAAATCGATATCGATTTCGCCGTTTTTCTCTTTCGACAACAGCTTCAGCAGGTTCACCAGGTTGGTGCCGTAAAGCTGTGAGGACTGCGTCGGCAAACGGCTTGGCAGATCGGTATAGCCGATAATCTTCACGCCGTTTTCGGTGATGGTCACCTGGTCGGCCACGGTCAGCTCACAGTTGCCACCGGTTTGCGCGGCCAGATCGACAATCACGCTGCCCGGCTTCATGGAAGCCACCATCTCTTTGGTAATAAGCTTTGGTGCCGGGCGGCCAGGGATCAGCGCCGTGGTCACGATAATGTCCACTTCCTCTGCCTGGGCGGCAAACAGCGCCATTTCCGCTTTGATAAAGGCTTCAGACATTACTTTGGCATAGCCATCGCCGCTGCCTGCTTCTTCCTCAAAGTCCAGCTCGAGGAATTCTGCGCCCATACTCTGCACTTGCTCTTTCACTTCCGGGCGGGTGTCGAAGGCGCGAACGATCGCCCCCAGGCTACCAGCCGCACCGATAGCGGCCAAGCCAGCAACCCCAGCACCAATGATCATCACTTTGGCCGGGGGAACTTTACCAGCGGCGGTGATCTGGCCGGTGAAGAAACGCCCGAACTCGTGCGCCGCCTCAACGATAGCGCGATAACCGGCGATATTGGCCATTGAGCTCAGCGCATCCAGGGACTGCGCACGTGAAATACGTGGCACGGAATCCATGGCCATAGCGGTCACGTTGCGGGCCGCCAGCTTCGCCATCAATTCTGGATTTTGTGCAGGCCAGATAAAGCTGACTAACGTACTGCCTTCACGCATTAACGCAATTTCTTCCTCAAGAGGTGCGTTAACCTTCAGGATCAGATCCGATTGCCACACATCGGCTGTATCGGTAATTGTCGCCCCTGCGGCTTGATAAGCTGCATCTTCAAAGCTTGCCAGTTTTCCCGCCGCGCTTTCGATCGCGACGGTAAAGCCCAGTTTCAGCAGCTGTTCTACCGTTTTCGGCGTTGCTGCAACTCGGGCTTCATTGGCCAACCGTTCTCTTGGTACACCAATACGCATAATGTTCCCTTCTCACCTGTTCTGATGATGTTTATTATCGTCTTACCCATAGCGATAGCACCGGCTGGCAAGTTTTTTATCAGCCTTGCCTGTCTGCAAATTAAGGTGCCACCTATAACCTACTGAAAATGTGATCGATGATCCATAATTGCTTACGTTTACCCGTCAGTTTTTACATAAAAATGCAGCTAAGGCTATGACAAATCTCAAATCTGGATGCAAAAACTGTCTGGAAGGCCCTTTTCAACGCACTATTGTGCAGAACCTGGCCTAGGCCATTTCCTGTCAGCCGGGGACAGCGAGCATAAAAGTTATAAAATTGTGAATAATTAACATTAATGAGATTAAACGCTTTATTATTGAAACTTATAACCTGTTGGCCCAACGTGGTTCACCTAGTGCGGCTCAGCTTTGTCGCATCGCATCACATAAAATGCTGAGACACCTGCCAAGGTTACATGGCATAATCTGCGGCTGAATTACACCTAAACTGTTCAGCACGTTATAAACGTTACTGCGCTTGGCGAAAGGATTTTTTATGAAGCTGAAGACCACGATCATCGCATCAGCCTTGTTATCACTTACTGCGCTGTCTGTGCATGCCGCGCAAGAGTTAACTCCTGAGAAAGCAGCGGCCATCAAGCCGTTTGATCGCATCACCATTACCGGCCGTTTTATTGCCATCAACGAAGCTGCCGATGCCGTATCTCGCCGTGCAGATAAAATGGGGGCCGATGCCTTCTATATCCAGGACATCAACAACAGTAACAATGGCGGCAACTGGCGCGTCACCGCAGACGTCTATCATAAAGATGCCCCAGAAGTCAGCAAAGAGACCAAGTACCGCGTGATAAACGGTGTGAAAGAGCTGCCGAAGGACGAAGCCTTCCTGCTTGAACCTTACGATACCGTGACCGTCAGCGGCTTCTACCGCAGCCAGCCAGACATCAACGATGCCATCTCCAAAGCCGCACAGAAGAAAGGCGCTGCCTCGTTCTTTATCGTGCGTCAGGTGGATGCCAACCAGGGCGGCAACCAGTTCATTACCGCTTATATCTATAAAGCCGATGCGCCGAAACGTATGGTGCAGAGCCCGGATGCCGTACCTGCCGATTCTGAAGCCGGTAAAGCCATGCTGGCTGCCGGTGGTGCAGAAGCCGCCAAGGTCGAGATCCCAGGCGTTGCCTCTTCCGGCTCACCAGCCCGCGACGTTGGCCGCTTCTTCGAGACTCAGACGTCTACCGGCCAGCGTTACACTGTAACTCTGCCGAACGGGACCAAGATCCAGGAAGTGAATAACGTCACAGCAGCGCAGATGGTGCCGTTTGATTCCGTGACCTTTACCGGCCACTTCAACAGCATGACAGACGTCTCTACCGAAGTGGCCAAGCGTGCCGCTGAGAAAGGCGCCAAGTACTACCATGTGACGCGCCAGTGGCAGAACAAGAGCGGCGGCAACCTGACCGTCAGTGCCGATCTGTTCAAATAATCACTGTTGTCTCCTTGCTCGAAGGGCTGCCACCGTGCAGCCTTTTTTTATGCCGCTGCTGAATAAGTTTTTATCCATCGCGCATAACCAATCATTGCATCCGCAAGCATCTCCCCTTAGAATTTGCGCCAATTTTTAGCTCCATTGCCTGCCCTTGCGGTAATTGCCATGACGTTATGGCTGGCCTGCACGGAACGCATAGTTGTTTATTCTGTCTCGGGATCCATCATTGGAAAGAAAACTTGGTCTTACCGCGTTAACCGCCTTGGTGCTCAGCTCAATGCTGGGTGCAGGCGTCTTTAGCCTGCCACAGAATATGGCCGAAGTTGCCAGCCCGGCGGCCTTGCTGATTGGTTGGGCCATCACCGGCGTCGGTATTCTGTTCCTGGCCTTTGCCATGTTGCTGCTGACACGCCTGCGTCCCGATCTGGACGGTGGCATCTTTACCTACGCCAAAGAAGGCTTTGGCGAACTGGTAGGCTTCTGCTCTGCGTGGGGTTACTGGCTGTGTGCAGTGATCGCCAACGTCTCTTATCTGGTGATCGTGTTTGCCGCACTGAGCCTGTTTACTGACCGAAGCGGCACGGTGATCCTGGGTGATGGCAATACCTGGCAGGCGCTGATCGCCGAATCCTTGTTGCTGTGGATCGTCCATGCCTTGGTATTGCGTGGCGTGCAAACGGCGGCCAGCATCAATCTGGTGGCCACCCTAGCCAAGTTGCTGCCCCTCGGCCTCTTTGCCGTGCTGGCCGCTATCGCGTTCCGCATGGAGACCTTTACCCTGGATTTCCACGGCGTTGCCCTTGGTACACCAGTTTGGCAACAGGTGAAAGACACCATGCTGATCACCCTGTGGGTGTTTATCGGTGTTGAAGGTGCTGTGGTGGTTTCCGCCCGTGCCCGGCAGAAAAAGGACGTTGGCCGCGCCACCATGCTGGCCGTGATTTCCGCTTTGGCGGTGTATCTGGTGATCACCCTGCTGTCGCTCGGCGTGGTGCCACGCAGTGAGCTGGCGGAAATGCGTAACCCGTCAATGGCGGTGCTGATGGTTGATCTGATCGGCCCTTGGGGTGATGTGATCATCGCCACTGGCCTGATCGTTTCGGTTTGCGGGGCTTACCTCAGCTGGACCATCATGGCGGCCGAAGTTCCTCTGCTGGCCGCTCAACACGGCGCTTTCCCCAAGATTTTCCGCAAGCAAAACCGCAACCACGCCCCGTCCGCCTCTTTGTGGTTGACCAATGGTGCGGTGCAAATTGCGCTGGTGATTATCTGGCTGACCGGTAGCAACTACAACTCGCTGCTGACCATCGCTTCCGAGATGATCCTGGTGCCGTATTTCCTGGTGGGAGCCTTCCTGTTCAAGGTGGCGCGTCAGCGGCAGGACAAGCGTCTGATTTTCGCCGCCAGCGGTGCCTGCCTGTATGGGCTGTGGCTACTCTATGCTTCAGGTCTGATGCACCTGTTGATGTCGGTACTGCTGTATGCACCTGGCTTGCTGGTGTTTATGTATGCCCGCAGTGGACATCAGGATGTGAAATTGCTCAACCGGCTAGAGAAAAGCACCGTTATGCTGCTGTTGGCCGCAACCCTCCCGGCCGGATGGTTTATGTTACATTGATCGACCCAATTAACCGGGTGATTCACCCGGTTAATTGCTACCCACCGGTTGGGCGTTAATGGTGATCCGCTCGCCCACCTGCGTCACTACCACCGATTCGCCGCACTCTTTCTCAATGGCGACCAACTGCTCCGCCGCCAGCGGATACGGCAGTTGAATATCAAACACCACCAACTGCTGCTGCCGGGCCAGATCGATCAGGCGAACAATGTTGACCTCATCGCTGACCTGCGTCGAAACCACCTGTAACGCCAACTCTTTCAACTGCTCCTGACGTGAGCGTGAGTCTGCCACGCGCGATTTCACTACCATGCCAAAGATGGGCATCACGCCATAGATTGCATCGATAAAACGCCACTGCTTCTTACAGGAGGCAGATAAAAAATGGGTGTAGTCAAAACAGACTCTCTCACTGCGCGCGACGAATGCAAGATGATCGTTGTTCATCTTCGTTACCCTTCTGGTGGCCAGTGCTGAAATGTCATCGATGGCAAGCGTTATCCGCTTTCTGACGTATAATGGCATAATTACCTTAATGTTTGCCAGTTTGCTCAGGAGCTTTACTCGATGGTCTCTCACAACTCGGCCCCTGTGCTGATCACCGGCGGTGCCCGCAGAATTGGGCTGGCTCTGGCCAAGTCGTTCTTACAGCGGGGCGTTCCGGTCATTATCGCCTATCGCAGTGAATACCCGGCATTAGCCGAACTCCAAGACCTTGGCGCGATCTGCCTGCAGGGCGACTTCTCTGCCCACGAAGGGATCTATCGTTTTGCCGATCAGGTAAAACAGGTTGCTCCAAAGCTGCGCGCCGTGATCCATAACGCTAGTGCCTGGTTGGCAGAATCCGCCGAGACTCCGCCGGAACAGGTGATGGCTTCAATGCTCCAGATCCACGTTTACACTCCCTACCTGTTAAACCAACTGCTGGAGCCCTGCCTGCTTGGCCAGGGGCAAGCCGGTGCCGATATTATCCACCTGACAGATTATGTGGTGGAGAAAGGCAGCGACAAGCACATTGCCTATGCAGCCAGCAAGGCCGCGCTGGATAATATGACCCGTTCCTTTGCCCGTAAACTGGCCCCCGATGTCAAAGTCAATGCCATTGCCCCGGCACTAATTATGTTCAACACCGGTGACGATGAAGCCTATCGCCAGCAGGCGCTGACCAAATCCCTGATGCAGATCGCCCCAGGGGAAAGTGAAGTGGTCAATCTGGTGGATTATCTGATGGGCAGCCGCTACGTCACCGGGCGCACTCACGGCGTGGATGGCGGGCGACCGCTGCGCTGAATAATGGGCATGGCGCAACACCGATCAGCGCGCTATGCTGGATGCCGTTTTTCCTATAAAACCACCCTATTATGACTAAAATTGTTTTTGTAGAAGACGATCCTGAAGTTGGCAAACTGATTGCCGCCTATCTGGGCAAACATGACATTGACGTCATCATCGAACCCCGTGGCGATACGGCACAGGCCTGTATTGAGCGGGAACAGCCAGACTTGGTGCTGTTGGATATCATGCTACCCGGCAAGGATGGGATGACACTATGCCGCGATCTGCGCCCTGTTTATCCCGGCCCGATCGTGTTGCTCACCTCCCTGGACAGCGATATGAATCACATCCTGTCATTGGAAATGGGTGCGCATGACTACATCCTGAAAACCACACCGCCTGCGGTGCTGCTGGCTCGCCTGCGTTTACACCTGCGCCAACACGGTGGCAACCAGCCAAAAGAAGAGCAAACACAGAACATCACCCAGCATAATGCCGTGCATTTTGGTTTGCTGTGCATCGATCCGGTCAACCGCCAAGTGACGCTGGGGGAAGAGATCGTTACCCTTTCCACCTCAGATTTCGATCTGCTGTGGGAACTGGCGACCCATGCCGGGCAAATCATGGCCCGTGAAGCATTGCTGCAGAACCTGCGCGGCGTCAGCTACGACGGTATGGATCGCAGCATTGATGTGGCCATCTCACGCCTGCGCCGCAAGCTGTATGACAATGCCCTGGAGCCGTTTCGCATCAAGACCGTGCGTAACAAAGGCTATCTGTTTGCCCCCAACGCCTGGGCATCGGTGCAACAATGAGAAAACTGTTCGTGCAGTTCTTTTTACTGCTGTTCGTCTGCTTTCTGGTGATGGCGATGCTGGTTGGTCTGGTTTACAAGGTCACCGCCGAACGTGCCGGGCGCCAATCGATGGACGACCTGATGAAAAGTTCGCTGTATCTGATGCGCAGCGAGCTGCGGGAGATCCCGCTAAAGGACTGGAACAAAACCATCGCCACCCTGGATTTAAACCTGTCGTTCAAACTGCATATCGAGCCTCTCGGTAAGCAGAACCTGAATGAAGACCTCACCAAGCGGCTGCACCTAGGGGAGATTATCGCGCTGGACGATCGCTATACCTTTATGCAGCGCATTCCCCGTAGCCACTACGTGCTGGTCGTTGGCCCCATCCCTTATCTGTTTTATCTGCACCAGATGCGCATCCTGGATTTGGTGCTGCTGATTTTTATCGGCTTATCGCTGGCCCTGCCGGTGTTCCTGTGGATGCGCCCGCATTGGCAAGACTTGCTGAAACTGGAAAATGCCGCCCAACGTCTGGGGGCCGGGCATCTCGATGAACGTACACACTTTGTACCCACCTCGAGTCTTTACCGGCTTGGCGTTGCTTTTAATCAGATGGCCGATAACGTCAACACGCTGATTGTCAGTAAAAAGCAGCTGATTGACGGTATTGCCCATGAGCTACGGACTCCGCTGGTACGCCTGCGCTACCGGTTAGCTATGAGCGATAACCTGACCGACGGCGAGCAGCAGGCGCTGAATCGGGATATCGGCCAGCTAGAATCCCTAATCGACGAGCTATTGACCTATGCGCGTCTGGATCGGCCTCAGGTAGCCTTGAATATTGAGCCTATCGATTTGCCCGGCTGGCTACAGGATAAGGTGGCCGATATCCAGTTGATCCATCCAGAGCGCGACATTGAGCTGAACATCCCGCATGTCGGTGACTTTGGCGGCGTCGATCTGCGGCTGATGGAGCGCGTGTTAGACAACCTGGTCAACAATGGCCTGCGCTATAGCGAACGGCGTTTACGCGTTGGCCTGTGGTTTGACGGTGACGCCGCGTGCCTGCAGGTGGAAGACGATGGCCCAGGTATTCCGCCAGAAGAGCGCGAACGGGTATTCGAACCCTTCGTCCGCCTCGATCCCAGCCGCGATCGCGCTACCGGCGGCTGCGGGCTTGGGTTGGCGATCGTGCATTCCATCGCCGTGGCCTATCAGGGCCAGGTCTTTGTGGAGGCAAGCTCTTTGGGCGGCGCCAGTTTCCGCTTCTGCTGGCCGATTAAACCCCCTTTAGATACCAAAACAGAACCGGCATAACGATCCGGCCCCGTTGGTTCAACGGACCCACTATGGAGTTGAATAAATGACATCTGCATCATCCTCTACGGCCTACGGCCAACTTCGCGCCCTATTCACCCGCCTTTCGCGTTTTGACCACCTTTCAGCCATCAGCGGCTGGGACATGCAAACCATGATGCCGCCGGGTGGCAATAAGGCGCGTTCCGAAGCCCTGGCGGAATTGAGCGTGTTGAAGCATCAAATCCTGACGGCACAGAAAACGGGTGAACTGCTCGACCGTGCGCAACAAGAAACGCTGGATGAGTTTGACCGTGCCAACCTGCTCGAAATGCGCCGCCAGTATGATAATGCCGTGCTGGTGCCAGAAGCGCTGGTCGAAGCCAAATCCCTTGCAGGTGCGCGCTGCGAACATGCCTGGCGAGCACAACGCCCGGCCAACGACTGGGAAGGCTTTAGTGATAACCTACGCCAGGTGGTCAAACTGAGCCGTGAAGAAGCGCAGATCCGCGCACAGGCGGCGGGTGTCAGCCGTTATGATGCGTTGCTCAATCTGTATGAACCTGGCATGCGCAGCAGCGATCTGGACCGTATCTTTGGCGATCTGAAAACCTGGTTGCCCGACCTATTGCAAAAGGTGGTCGCCAAACAGCAGCAAGAGCCTTGCCTGATCCCGCAAGGTCCGTTCGATGTCGACACCCAGCGTAAGCTGAGCCTGAGCGTGATGAAGCTGCTCGGCTTTGACTTTGATGGTGGCCGGGTTGACGTTAGTGCTCATCCGTTCTGCGGCGGCGTGCCGGAAGATGTGCGTATCACTACACGCTACAACGAGAAAGAGTTCCTTACCGCGCTGCTTGGCATCGTGCATGAAACCGGCCACGCCCGTTACGAACAAAACCTGCCGCGTGAGTGGCTGGGTCAACCCGTGGCGCAAGCTCGGTCGACGGCGATCCACGAATCACAAAGCCTGTTCTTTGAAATGCAGCTGGCTCGCGGGAGTGACTTCCTGAAAGTCCTGCGGCCGCTGATCGTCAATCAGTTTGGTGAACAACCGGCCCTGGAAGAAAGCAACTTTATTCGCCTTAATCAACGGGTAAAGCCTGGCCTGATCCGCGTCGATGCCGACGAGGTCAGCTACCCTGCCCATGTGATATTACGCTATGAAATCGAGCGTGCGTTGATTGAGGGCGAGATCGAGGTAGAAGATATTCCGGCGCTGTGGAATGAGAAGATGCACAGCTACCTTGGCCTGGATACCGTGGGCGATTATCGCAACGGCTGTATGCAAGACATCCACTGGACGGACGGTGCCTTTGGTTACTTCCCAACTTACACCTTGGGTGCCATGTATGCGGCCCAACTGTTCGACAGTGCTCGCAGCGCAATGCCCAAGCTGGGCGAAGATATTGCTGCCGGTAATTTAACCGCGCTATTCCATTGGTTACAGCAAAACATCTGGCGTCACGCCAGCCGTTACCCTACCGATACGTTGATCACCAACGCCACGGGTAAGACGTTAGACCCAAGCTATTTCCGCCGGCATCTGGAAAGCCGTTACCTGTAATCTCCGCCCCCTCCGTACGTTAAGGTGTTACTGGTATAGCTTAACGTACGGATTTGCCAAACAGAGTCCACATGACCCTAACCATCAATGTGTTACTTGAAAACCGTCGGGCTGCCGGGGCGGATAAAGCGTTAATCGCCAAAGCCGGGTTGAGCCTGCTAGTTCAGGATGAATCAGACAGCGTGCTTTTTGATACCGGGCCGGACGGCAGTTTTTTACAGAATGCAGCCCAAATGGGGATTAACCTCGACAACCTGACCGCTACCGTGCTCTCGCATGGCCATTACGATCACAGCGGTGGCGTCCCCTGGTTGCCCGATAACAGCAGAATAGTTTGCCACCCCGGCGTGCAAGACGTGCGCTATGCCGCCGTTAATCTTCTGGGCCGCGTGAAGAAAATCAAACGTTTATCGCCGGAAGTGGATTACTCGCGCCACGCCATGGAGTTGACACGAGCCCCGGTGCAAATCAGTGAGCGGTTCCTCTGGTCCGGTGAAATCGAGGTGCCTGCCCCCAAAGCCTACGGCATTATTGAAAATGCCCAACAATCCCCTGATTACGTCGCCGATGAAGGAGTGCTGATTTATAAATCCGATCGAGGTCTGATTATCATCACTGGCTGCGGCCACCGGGGAATAATCAATATTGTGCGGCACTGCCAGAAGATCACCGGTATCGATAAGATCCACGCGCTGATTGGCGGCTTTCACCTGAGATATGCCTCTCCGCTACGCTTATTGCAGGTACAGCGTTTTCTCAAACAAATCAAACCCGAGAAAGTAATGGGCTGCCATTGCACCGGTCCTTGGGGGCAATTGTGGTTGCCTAAAACGATTAGCCCGGCGACGGGGGATAGGATTACGTTAGCGTGAATCTTCCGGGGCATTGCGCACCGGCATGCCTGCCGTAATAGTATCCTGCCCTATTTCTACCTACTAAGCCTGCGGATGTTCCATAGTGTACGTTCTCTCCTACAGCACTGGTGCCACAGGAGAGAAGTTTGCACAACCATCAATGTATGTTGTAACTAATTTAGTTTATTTTGATACACGCACTGCGTGGCGGTGTTCAGCATCATCCGTGACAGCAGCACAAATATGCTAGCTATCACGGCCTGCAAAGCTGCAACGCTCCCTCCCCCAGGTACTCGTACATTAGGTTACACGCCGAAACCAATCACTCACGGAAAGTAATCCTCGGTTTGCATAAGATTGTTTCAACGGCCCCGCAGTGGGGTTACAAACCAACAGACATTTGAGGATCTACCGATGAAAAAAGTATTAGCTCTGGTTGTTGCCGCTGCAATGGGCTTGTCATCTATCGCGTTCGCCGCTGAAGCTGCCGCTCCTGCTGCTGCACCAGCCGCCACTACTCAGACAGCACCGGCTAAAACTACTCACGTGAAAAAACATCACGCGAAGAAAACCACCGAGCAAAAAGCTCAGGCGGCCAAAAAGCACCATAAAGCCAGCGGCAAAAAAGCCCCGGCCCAGAAAGCTCAAGCAGCTAAAAAGCATCACAAAAATTCCAGCAAGAAAGCAGCAACTCCGGCTGCCTGATAGTCAACCGGCGTGAGGCACCCCTCACCTGTTCTGGTCAGAGTTGTTCAACACCCGGTTCGCCGGGTGTTTTTTCATCGGGGGTTGTCTATGCTGCGTCGCTATCGGTTCGAAATCATCCTTGGCACCCTGATCGTTTGCGGGCTCATCGCCAGCTTTTTTTATCTGTAAGCTCCGATTTTTCTCAGGAAATTATCGGAAAATCAATCACCGACCATCTACACAGCGGCTAAATCAGTCTATAGTTAGCATTCAGTGTGTCTATGGATGATCCGAATTTGTCAGGCAAGAAACCTATGCGCATCTCTGTTTTACTGTTGTTGTGCTCATTTCCTTTGGCTTTATCTCATTCTGCGCATGCTGATAGCCCTTCCGAGGCGTCTGCGGCCGATCAAACCCGTCTGTTTTTTGGCAAAGATGACCGTATTAAAGTCACCGAAACCAGCGGTTGGCCGTGGCAGGCCATTGGTCAGGTAGAAACCGCCAGTGGCAACCTGTGTACCGCTACGCTGATCTCCCCTCATCTGGCGCTCACCGCAGGCCACTGCGTACTGGCCCCTCCCGGCAATCTTGATAAGGCCGTGGCGCTGCGCTTTATTTCCGGCAGCAAAGGCTGGCAATACCAGACAGAAAATATCGAAACGCTGGTCGATAAGTCATTAGGTAAAAAGCTGAAGGCGGATGGCGACGGCTGGATCGTGCCACCGGCGGCGGCGGCGTATGATTTTGCGTTGATCAGGTTAAAAGATAACAAGCCGCTGGCGATTAAACCGTTGCCATTATGGCAAGGTGACGGAAAAGCGTTAACGCAAACCTTAAAGCTGGCAAAGCGCCTGGTCACCCAGGCCGGTTATCCAGAAGATCATCTGGACGATCTGTACAGCCATCAAAATTGTAAAGTCACCGGTTGGGCGCAACAGGGCGTGCTATCACACCAGTGTGATACCTTACCCGGTGACAGCGGTTCCCCATTGATATTGAAGACCGCCGAAGGCTGGCGACTTATCGCTATCCAGAGTTCTGCACCCGCAGCACAAGACCGCTACCGTGCCGATAACCGCGCGCTGTCAGTTACCGGCATTCGCGATGCATTGGATCTGTTAGCCGCCGGTAAATAACTCTTCCGAACAGCGCAGGCCACCGTTATCCCACTGGACTATAACGGTGGCCTGCTACAGCAACGAACAGCCACGCATGCATAATCGGTAGAAATTATGAAACTGGTTGCGTTTGAAATGGACATTCATTACATAACGTCTGGAAAATAATGATAATCAAGGAGATTCATGCCCCCCTCCATCAAAAAGGCGATGTCCGTCGTACCCCTGTTTGTCATTTCCTACAGTATTTCCCCTCTATCGGCAAATTTGAATTCCCCCATGAAGAATAATTAACTTACTAATCTTTAAGAAAAAATAAAAACATCAACTTTCTTAAAACATTCTAGACTTTATTGATATCGCGATCATTCCGTGCTTTTTGGAGAGATATACAGTGAATATCATACTCCCCGCTGAATTGCCATCTAATCAACCTGACGGATTTATTCAGCGTTTTTTTATGCATGTTCATAATCTTCCTGATAAAAAAGCCATCATTACAC
This sequence comes from Serratia sp. Res13-Sevr-LER1-36-b, assembly GCF_015673035.1. Lineage (NCBI taxonomy): Bacteria > Pseudomonadati > Pseudomonadota > Gammaproteobacteria > Enterobacterales > Yersiniaceae > Serratia > Serratia sp. Res13-Sevr-LER1-36-b. The sequence continues at coordinate 54,479 of NZ_JADACK010000036.1, forward strand.
CCGAGAAGACGCTTACTTATCATGAACTGGCTAAACAAGCAGGAATTATTGCACAAGTCTTACAGAGCAAAGGTGTTACTAGGGAGGCGCCTGTTGCCATCCTTTTACCTCCAGGGATTGAACAAATCATCTGCCAAACAGCTATCTTGATAGCTAAGGGAAGTTGTGTTCCTTTAGATCCCAATATGCCAGAGGACCGCCTTAACGATATGCTGAACGATTTACATATTCAGTGGACAATAGGCACATCACTGGAAAAACATAAAAAACTGCATACTACACTGCTTGATTTTCATGTTTTAATAAAAAAAATAAAGCATACCAATGGTACTTATGACGATATATCACCAGGACATCGAACCCATGTTTTATTCACATCTGGAACTACAGGAAAACCAAAGGCAGTTGAAATAGAAGCCAAAGGGATTTTACGCCTGGTTGTGAATACCCACTATATTGATTTCTCAACCGATGATCGTATCGCTTGCATTGCCAATCCGACCTTTGATGCTTCACTATTTGAAATCTGGGGTGCATTACTTAATGGAGCAACCACGGTCATCATTCCAAAACAAGATATTCTGAACATCCATCATTTCCAAGAGGAACTGATTCGACAAAAGATAACCATTATGTTTATCACCGCATCATTGTTCAATCTTATCGCGACAACTGCTCCTCAAGCATTTCGATTTTTTCGTTACTTATTAGTGGGTGGCGAAGCACTGAACCCCCATGCTCTCAAGCTTATTTTGGATATCGGACCTCCCCAGCATCTTCTTAACGGGTACGGCCCCACAGAAAGTACTACCTTTGCAATGACACACGATATTCAAATGGATGATTTAGCCAGCGGTAGTGTTCCCATAGGTAAACCTATTGACCGCACTACTGCTTTTATCCTTGATGATTGTCTGCAACCTGTAGTACAAGGGGAAATCGGTCACTTGTACGTCGGCGGTGATGGATTGGCGCGCGGTTACTGGAATCGCGATGCACTGAATAAAGAACGATTCGTTAGCGTCACTTTGCCTGGTTATTCGAATCCCTTGAGACTTTACCAAACAGGAGATCTGAGTCTGCAACGTGCCGATGGTGTATTTATGTATTACGGTCGCATAGATAACCAAGTCAAAATACGCGGACATCGTATTGAATTAGAGGAAATTGAATGCCAGATCCTAAAAAGTGGTCACGTGAAAGCAACCTCTGCTATTATGGTAAAAAAAGAGAATGCAGAACCCTTCTTAGCAGCATTTATCGTTCCACTTAACCCTGGCAGTTTTAAGACAGTCGATCTGGATAAAAAATTACACCAATACTTACCAGAATATATGTTACCCCGCTTGTTTGTCGTTGACACTATTCCGCTGACGCCTACCGGAAAAACCGATAAAAATCGACTATTAACGCAATTGGTAGAAAACGTAGTAACAGTTGAAAGACCTGAAGCGTTCAACGATACGGAATATGCACTATTGCTTATCTGGCGAAAAGTTTTGAATAAAACCGAGATTGATGTGGATGATAATTTTTTTCAGCTTGGTGGCAACTCATTACAGGCAGCATGCTTGATCATCGAGTTAGGGCGGCAATTCATCCAGCATTTATCAGTACAAACACTCTATGAGTTCCCTACGTTACGAGCACTAGCCAACATAATTTCACAAAAAAACGCTACTCGTATACAGGATGACGTTGCACAGTGGCTGCAAGATACTCAGTTGCCGAATGACATCCAGGCATTACACGGCGTTCCTCCAAATTGGAGTATTTTAAAAGGAGCAACAGTTCTGTTGACCGGCGCCACTGGTTTCCTAGGTGCATTTTTTTTGCGTGACCTATTGGCGATGCCCAACATCAAGCAGGTTGTTTGTCTGATTCGTGCAAACGATATGATGACTGCTCGCCTACGGGTTGAAAAGAACCTTTTGCAATATGGTTTATGGGATCCTATATATAACCAGCGTATCACCATTATTACTGGCGATTTGTCACTACCAAAATTGGGGTTAAGTGATGAACTATATTATAGTTTGGCTACCGAGAGCGATGTGATCTTTCACCTTGGTGCACATGTTAATTATATCCAACCTTATCAGACACATCGGGCAGCCAATATTGAAGGAACGCTGAATATTTTACGTCTGGCTACACATAGTAAACCTAAGCCGCTGCACTATGCATCCACTATCGCAGCTTATGGCCCGGCAGGACTATTTAATAAAACACATCGAGTTTATGAGGACGACGATTTAAAACCCTACCTTGAAGGCCTGAAATATGATTCAGGATATTCACAAAGCCAATGGGTCGTCGAACAGTTTATCTGGGAGGCAAAAAATAGAGGGGTCCCGTTATCGGTATATCGCCCCGGATTTATTATGGGAAATAGTATAAATGGTATAGGAAATCCGAAAGATTTTGTCTCCAGGTTAATCAGAGGGTGTATTGCGATTGGTGCTTACCCTATTCTGCCCCGGCAGCGCAAAGAGTTTATCCCGGTCGATTATGTCAGCGCTGCATTATTAACCATCTCAAAGGATAACAATAATCTTGGAAAAGCTTATCATCTGGTTCCTCCAGATCATACTCAATCCATCGATCTTGATCAATTCTTCGAATTGATATGTAAAAGCGGCTATCGTCTGCAAAAAGCGCCATACTCCGAGTGGATTGCTAAACTAGTGACAGACCCAAGGCTTTATGAAAACCCCCTGATGCCGTTACTACCAATGCTGTCCGAGACGGTTTATCAAAAACAGACTCGTTGGGAAGTGTATGAAAATATGCCAGCCTATGATGCCAGCAATACACAAGCGGCTCTGGCTGCAGCTAACAGCCACCTGAAATTTACGCCAATGGATAAGCATCTGTTACTGCTGCATCTGGATTTCTGGCGAAGAAACGGCTTATTACCTGATCATAAAAATTAGTTGTGGTTCTGCTGCAATAAACTTTACTCAGATAGCGGCGTTTTGATAATCACAGAGCAGAAAACGCCGCTAACCAGAGTCCGTCAGTAGAAGAGAGAAGAACCAACGGTCTTTAATGAAGAGTAATAATAGCAACGTCTTGGATTCAGACATTCCTCCCCTATGCCCTCATCCCATCCCTCCACCCGCCATAAACCGCTTGGGCGTGGTGCCGGTATACTGGCGGAAAAAGGCGATAAACGCGCTGTCGCTAGAGAAGGCCAGCCGCTGCGCAACCGCGCTTACGGAAGGCAATTGCGCCAGTAACTCAATGGCGTGCATCAAACGCCATTGCTGGCACCACTGCTGATAGCTAAGCCCGGTTTCCCGCAGGAAAATTCGCGTTAATGTTTTAGGATGGAGATTGATCGCCTTGGCCAATACCACCAGCCCGGGTAGCTGGTCAACGCCGTTTAAGCCGTCAATCCAAGCCGCTATACGAGGATCGCTCGGCAGCATCAAGCTGGTATTTTCCTGCTCCGCCACGCTCAATTCGTTGCGCAAGACTCGCAACAGATCTTCCGCCTGGGGGTGCCGCTGCGCGTAGTCAAACGGCCAATGTGCGATGCGTTCTATCACCGCTGCCAGTAACGGGTTGGCGGCCAACACCGCACTGTGCGGCATTGCCAACATCGTTATATCCGCAAAATAGAGCGAGCGGTAAGCCACCTGCCCGCGCAGTTGCACGCGATGCCTCACGCCGCTCGGTATCCAGATAATGCGCGTAGGCGGCAGGATCAGCCAGCGTTCGGCTAACGTCACCGTCATACAACCACGTGGAGCATAGAGGATCTGGGCTCGTTGATGCTGATGTTCGCCAGAATCATGATCCGCCAGCTCGGCACTAATCCCCACCACCGGAGCGGCGAAACTATCCGGATCAAAAAGCTGATTTTGTAAAATCAGCGCCATGCTGCCGTCCCATTTTCATTGTTTTTTGTCCTGATGATTGTAATCGAACAATCGCCATCTCCCTATACTGGCGTCACTTATTTGGGAGAATGCTATGTCCGTCAAAAATCTGCCTCTGCCACTGATCGTCGTGATGATCATGGCACCACAAATCCTGGAAACGCTCTATAGCCCGGCGTTAACCGCTATCCGCTTTGATTACCAGATCGATGCCACGCAGGCCAGCCACACGCTATCGGTCTATTTTTTCGCCTTCGCTTTTGGCGTGGCGTTTTGGGGAACGATCAGCGACAAATATGGCCGCAGAGCCGCCATGCTCGCCGGTTTGCTGCTGTATATGGCTGGAGCCTTGCTGGCTTTGCTGAGCGGTTCTTTCACGTTGCTCATCGTCTCGCGCGCCGTTATCGCCTTTGGTGCCGCCGTTGGTTCTGTGGTGACGCAGACCATGCTGCGCGATGTCTATCAGGGGCAAACGTTAGGAAAGATGTTTGCGATAATTGGCATGGCATTGTCGATAAGCCCGGTGTTGGGAATGTTTAGCGGCGGAATGCTGGTGTTTTGGGGCGGTCGCATGGCCATTTTCTCCGCACAAGCAGGATTGGCGCTGTTGCTGCTGATCTGGTGCTGGCGAGCGCTGCCAGAAACCCGCCAGCACACCACCGGTATCGCTTTACTCCCCTGTTTGCAGGAGATGCTACGCGATAAACAAATCTGGTGCTCGGCGCTGCTGGTTGCCAGTTTTAACATCATGGCGTTCAGCTACTTCAGTCTGGCCCCGTTTATTTTTGAGACCTTGGGGCTGACCAGCGAGCAGTTTGGTTATTCGGGGATTGTTTTGGCCTTTGGCAGCCTGTGCGGCGCAGCGGCAAACCGCTACCTTCTGCAAAAAGGATTATGCGCTTACCGGCAGATCCAAATGGCCAGTCTGTTAGCCCTGTTGGCCGCTGTTGCTGCATGGTATTGGCAGGCAAGTCTAATGATCTTGCTGCCCTGTATGGCGGTGACCGTGGCCTTTGGCTTGGCCATTCCCAATATTCTCAGCCAGGCGCTGAAGCATTACCGCAACCGGCTGGGTGCTGCCGGAGCGGTATTGGGGTTACTCTATTATCTGCTGATCGCTGGCGGCCTGGCACTGGCCGCCATGGGCCAGCACCTGTCGTTAACGCTGCTGGGATGTAGCTTGTTAAGCCTCGCCTGTTCTGCAAGGCTTAAAGGTTACGCAGAAAGCTGATCGATGGTCTGCAAGATACGCTTCTCAGAAATCGGGTAAGGCGTACCCAACTGCTGTGCGAACAGGCTGACGCGCAGCTCCTCGATCATCCAGCGTACTGCCTTCACCTCTTCATCCTGCTGGCGTTTTGGCGGCAGCTTGTTCAGCCACTGCTGCCACGCTTGTTGAACCTGCTCCACCCGGATCATCTGAGCGCGATCGCGGTGCGGATCGATCGCCAGCTTCTCCAGACGGCGCTCAATCGCTTGCAGATAACGCAAGGTGTCCGGCAGGCGGCTCCAACCGTTATTGGTGACAAAGCCACGGTAAACCAGGCCGTTAAGCTGGGCCTTGATATCGGACAGCGCCAGCGCCAACGAGATATCAACGCGCCCTTTCAGGCGTTTGTTGATGTTGAAGACCGTCGTCAGGATCTGTTCCACCTGCTTGGCCACGCCCACCACGGTTTCGTTCAGCTCGGCCCGTACCAACTCTTGCAGCCGGGCAAAATTCTCTTCCGCCCACACCGGCCCGCCGTGTTCAGCAATCAGCTTGTCGATGCCGCAGGAGATACAGTCGTCGATCAGATCCAGTACCTTGCCATACGGGTTGAAATACAGCCCAAGCTTGGCCTTGTTCGGCAACTTCTCATGCAGATATTTGATCGGCGACGGAATGTTTAACAGCAACAAACGGCGCGTACCTTGCCACATGGCCTGTTGCTGCTCCTGCTCGCTGTCAAACAGGCGGATGGCTACGCTATCTTTTTCGTCCACCAATGCCGGGTAAGCCTTGACCGAGTAACCGCCACGCTTCTGCTCATAAAATTCGGGCAGTTTGCCAAAACTCCAGATATGCAGATTGCTCTGTTCCAGGCCATCATCAGCCACGGCCGACAGCGTCTCTTGCACCTTGTCTTTGAGCTGAACCCTCAGCGCGGCCAGATCTTTACCTTCACGCAGGGTTTTGTGTTTCTCGCCCACCACGCGGAAGGTCATTTTCAGATGATCGGGCACCTGATCCCACTGCCAATCTTCACGTGACACCGTCACACCCGTCATGCGGCGTAGCTCACGCTCCAGCGAATCCAGCAGTGGCATTTCCAACGGCGTAGCCCGGGCAAGGAAAGCTTCAGCGTAGTTCGGTGCTGGCACAAAATTGCGACGCATCGGCTTAGGCAACGATTTGATCAGCGCGATCACCAGCTCACGGCGGATACCGGGGATCTGCCACTCAAAACCGGCATCTTCCACCTGGTTGAGGATCGGCAACGGGATGTGCACAGTCACGCCATCGGCGTCGGTACCCGGCTCAAACTGGTAGGTAAGGCGCAGCTTGAGGTTGCCCTGATACCAGTAGTTAGGATAATCCAGCGCACTGACCTTGTTGGCTCCGTCCTTGATCAACATCTCTTTTTCGAAGTTGAGCAACTCTGGGTTCTGCTTACCGGCGGTTTTCCACCATTGGTCAAAATGACGCCCGGACACCACGTCGCTCGGAATACGCTGATCGTAGAAACTGAACAGGGTCTCGTCATCCACCAGAATGTCACGGCGGCGCGATTTGTGTTCCAGCTCTTCCACTTCGGCACGCAGCTTCAGGTTGGCGGCGAAGAACGGGTGCCGCGTTTGCCAGTCACCTTCTACCAGCGCATGGCGGATAAACAGTTCACGGCACAGCAGCGGATCGATAGTGCTGTAATTCACCGGGCGAGCTGCGACGATCGGCAACCCAAACAGCGTGACCTTTTCGCTGGCCATCACCGCGCCCTGGGATTTGGACCAGTGCGGTTCGCTATAATGATGTTTGACCAGGTGCTGAGCCATCGGCTCGATCCATTCTGGTTCGATACGTGCGGCTATACGGCCCCACAGGCGGCTGGTTTCCACCAGTTCTGCCACCATCGTCCATTTCGGCGGCTTCTTGAACAGCCCGGAACCCGGGAAGATGGAGAAACGGGCGTTACGCGCACCGGTAAACTCTTGCTTATCCGCATCCTTCTGGCCAATGTGCGAAAGCAGGCCGCTCAGTAGCGCGGTATGCACGCTGCGGTAGTCCGAAGGCACGCTGTTGACCGGCAGGCCCAACTCTTTCACTACCTGGCGCAGTTGGGTGTAGATATCCTGCCATTCACGCACCCGTAGATAGTTGAGGAAATCGTTGCGGCACAGGCGGCGGAACTGGCTGGAAGAGTTTTCCTTCTGTTGCTCTTTCAGGTAATCCCACAGGTTAACGAACGCCATAAAATCGGAGTCTTTGTCGGCGAAGCGGCGGTGTTTTTCATCGGAGGCCTGTTGCTTATCCATCGGCCGCTCACGCGGATCCTGGATCGACAACGCCGAGGTGATGATCATCATCTCGCGCACGCTGCCACTCTTCTGGGCTTCCAACACCATCCGCGCCAAACGTGGGTCGATCGGTAACTGCGCCAACTGACGGCCCTGCGGTGTCAGCTGATAGTGGCCGTTTTCCGCGGTTTTGATCGCCCCCAACTCTTCCAACAGGCGCACGCCGTCCTGAATATTGCGATTATCCGGCGCTTCGACAAACGGGAAGGCAGCAATATCGCCCAATCCCAGTGAGGTCATCTGCAAAATGACCGAGGCCAGGTTGGTTCGCAGAATTTCCGGATCGGTAAACGCCGGGCGCGACAGGAAATCCTGCTCCGAGAACAGGCGGATACAGATACCGTCCGAAACACGCCCACAGCGGCCCTTACGCTGGTTAGCCGAAGCCTGCGAAACCGGCTCGATCGGCAAACGCTGCACTTTGGTACGGAAGCTATAGCGGCTGATGCGCGCCGTACCTGGGTCGATAACGTATTTAATGCCCGGCACGGTCAGCGAGGTTTCCGCGACGTTGGTCGCCAGTACGATGCGGCGGCCGTGGTGCGACTGGAACACCCGATTCTGTTCACTGTTGGACAGGCGGGCATACAGCGGCAGCACCTCGGTGTGAGGCAGATTGAGCTTGGTCAGCGCATCAGCGGTGTCACGGATTTCACGTTCACCGCTCATAAAGATCAGAATATCGCCTGGCCCTTCACGCCCAAGTTCATCCACCGCATCGAAGATGGCCTGAAGCTGATCGCGTTCGGTATCGTCGGCGTCGTCTACCACCGGCCGATAACGCACCTCCACTGGATAAGTCCGGCCAGAAACCTCAATGATCGGCGCATTGTTGAAGTGGCGAGAAAAGCGCTGCGGATCAATGGTGGCCGAGGTGATGATCACCTTCAGGTCCGGGCGTTTTGGCAACAGTTCGCGCAGGTAACCCAGGATGAAATCGATGTTCAGGCTGCGCTCGTGCGCCTCATCGATGATCAAGGTGTCGTACTGCATCAGCAGGCGATCCTGCTGGATTTCGGCCAGCAAGATCCCGTCGGTCATCAGTTTGACCAGGGTATTTTCACCCACCTGATCGTTGAAGCGCACCTTATAGCCTACGCTGCCACCCAGCGGGGTTTCCAGCTCATCGGCAATGCGGTTGGCAACGGTGCGTGCAGCCAGGCGGCGTGGTTGCGTGTGGCCAATCAGGCCTTTGACGCCGCGCCCTAACTCCAGGCAGATTTTCGGTAGCTGAGTGGTCTTGCCTGAGCCGGTTTCACCCGCCACGATCACCACTTGATGATCGCGGATGGCGGCCAGAATGTCCTGCTTCTTCTGGCTGACGGGCAGGCTTTCCGGGTAAGTGATTTTCGGGCACGAGGCCGCGCGCGAGCGCACCTTCTGCAAGGCTTGCTCAATATCACCCGCTATTTCTGCGGCAACCGCCTGTTGAGCTTCGGGGCTTTTGACTTTGCGCGCACCTTGCAACCGGCGTTGCAGGCGCTGCTGATCACGGAGCATCAAATCACCCAGTTGGGATGACAATGCCGCGAGCGTAGATTTCACGTTCGGTATTCCTTGTTTCTTCGCGGCTACTAGTTAACGTCAGGGACTAGGGTTTGATGTTATAGCTGACGTGTTGGTGCCAATAACTGCGTTTTTTAAATTAGGTTTATCGATTTTTGACTTAGTGGCACAGGATAACACAATGGTATTTCTCCCCATAATCCATCCGCTTAGCCTGGATTTTCTTGTTCAATAAAATCGAACGTAGATCTCGAAATATTCCGCTATCCCTGTTGGAACAATGTGAATAGAGTGTACCTCATGCAACGGGCAACCAGCCCTGATGTCACAGTCAACACGAAAGGAATTAGCGATGAGCAAAGTATTGGTTCTAAAATCCAGCATCCTGGCAACTTATTCTCAGTCTAACCAATTGGCTGATTTCTTCGTTGAGCAGTGGGCCAATGCTCACAGCAACGATACCATCACCGTGCGTGACCTGGCTGCACAGCCGATCCCGGTGCTGGATGGCGAACTGGTTGGCGCAATGCGTCCTTCAGATGCCCCACTGACTCCACGCCAGAAAGAAGCACTGGCCCTGTCAGACGAACTGATTGCCGAGCTGCAAGCCAACGATACTATCGTTATCGCCGCTCCGATGTACAACTTCAACATCCCAACTCAGTTGAAGAATTATTTTGACCTGATTGCCCGTGCTGGCGTCACCTTCCGTTACACCGAGAACGGCCCGGAAGGCTTGGTAAAAAACAAACGCGCCATCATTCTGACCAGCCGTGGCGGCATCCATAAAGGCACCCCAACCGACCTGGTAGAACCTTACCTGCGTCTGTTCCTGGGCTTTATCGGTATTACCGAGGTTGAGTTCGTCTTTGCCGAAGGGATTGCCTACGGCCCAGACGTTGCGACCAAAGCTCAAGCTGATGCCAAAGCGCTATTGGCCGAAGTGATCGCCGCTTAAATAGCGATGCCAGGGCGCAGAGATTGCGCTCTGGTAAGTCACACACCTGCAAAATCCGTTTTACCCTCATGACAATAAGCCGTTTAAATTCCGTTGCACGCCCTAGGGCGTGCTTTTTTATTTCTGCAACCACTGGCCGTTAATGCCACGGACATATTCCCCTGCAGGCGCTCGTGTCACCAGCTTCTGCCCGGCCATCCGCGCGACTTCATCAATAGCGATATGATTGCTGGCGGCCACCTGTTGGTATTTCTCGGCACGCCCGGCATTGATTTTTTTCACCAACGCCTGAGTCTCTGCGTCCTGTTTCACCGGAGCGATATAACCACTGAGCGTTTCGCCCACCCGTCCCTGCTGTTTGGCTTCATCCAGCGTCAACGCCTGAGCCATCCCGCTGAATAACCAACCGGCGGCAATCAACCACAGATAATGCTTTTTCATGCTGGCTCCTAGAACAGACCGCTTTGGTCTTTCAGCAGGTTCTCAACGTCCTTATCTACTTTGATATGGATCTCATGCTCAATTTTGACGTTCATATTGATGGTAATGGGATCTTTAGGCGTCGCCACCTCAATGCGCGGTACGCAACCGCTCAGCAAGGATGCGCCCAACACGGCTACCAGCAATGGCCCTGTCGCGTTCTTCATTGTTGTTCCTCGGGTTTAGAGAGCGCCTGCTCCAGCCACTCTTGTAAATTGTCGCCAAAGCGCAGGCTGCGCCACAGCTGAAACACGTTTTCCTGATGGCTATAGTTAAGGATAACCTCACGCTTGGCATTTTTCTGCGGATTTACGCCATCGATATGCGCCTTTAGCGTCAGCTCCCCCAGGTTATCGAGATCGACCCGCGCCTTTGAGCGATTGATTTCCATGTAGCGTAGCCAGTCGATGGCGGCACCGGTGGCCAGGTTATTGCTGCCAATGGCATCGGCCATATCTTTATCCAGCCTCAGCGTCATGACCCCCGCATTGGCGATCCAGCCGTTTTGCACCAGCCATTTGGGGTGGTTCAGGAAGAGCGGCAACTCGCCGTTGATGCGGCCAGACATGGCGAACTGCTTCGGTTTGAGCGCGGTAAACAGTGCGCTAAGGTCGATTTGTTCCAGTTTGAGCACCGCCGCATCATGCTGTGGCATCCGTAATGCCGAAAGGCTGATATGACCGTTCAGCATATCTACACCGATGTTGCTCAACGTCAACGGACACGCCTCGCTGTAGGGATAGGTACCTTGCAGATCGGCGGTAATATTCTGCATCTCAAACAGCGTCTTAATGGATTTGATGCGCAGCATGATCGGCCTTTTAGCCCCAAGCTGCCACAGGTGATTCTTAAACCGATAGGGCAAGACAAAGTCCAGCCCGCTCAATTCACCCTCTTGCAACCACATGCCACCATTGCGCACCACCCAGTGCCCACCAGCTTCAAATCCCTGCACTCGCGCCGCCGAGAATGCCGACTGTGCATAGAACTCACCTGCGCGCAGTTTGATGTTCAGATCGGGTGAGATCAGCGGTTGGAATACCGTTAATGACTGTTTTGGCCACCAGCCTTCACCACGCAGACGCTCACCATCCCAGCGGCCACGCAACTTGATTGGCCCAATCTGCTCGGCCTGCAACGCGCCTTGCCATTGAAAGCTGTCTGGCCCCGTACCTTGCAACTGTAAATCCAGCACCGAAGGCGGCAAATAACTGCCTGCACCAAAACTGGTTTTGTCAGCCACCAGTTGTACGCCGCCGGTCAGGCTCGGTGCTTTGATATCCCGCTGCCACCGGATCGGCTGGCTGAGCGTCATGCGCGGCGTCACGACCGTGACCATGCCGTATTTCAACCGATCAAAACCGGTAGAAAGACGTTCCAGGGTGATGCTGGTGTCCTGCCAACGCCCACTGCCTGCAACATCCCAGGCGGCCTGTAACGGCGGTAACTTGCCGTTACCCCAAGAGCGCCATTGCCACTGACCATGGTCGGGCCAGAAATCTTGTGCCTGGCCGTCCAGATGCAGCTTGAAGCGCCCCCAGTAACTTTCGCTGGCGCTGATAATCGCCTGCAAACGGCCTGTGATCCCAAGCGCGGTGACTTTTACCCCAGCCAGCGGCAGCCGAGCCTCTTCCAGCTTCATGTCCGGTGCCGGGCTGCCCCAGGCCCGCAGTAAAGATCCCGGCTGTAGCACCAGCGTTGGGTTAAGGATCGAGCCGCTGATAATGCCGGGGATTGACGCCGTGAGCGAGAGATTGGCCAGGTTTGCCTGCCCGGTAAGCTGAAATCCCAGATCGCTGTTGGTCAGGCTCAGGCTACCTGGCCCCAACGTCAGCACCGCGTTGCCCTTGCCGTTGTGCCCGGCGGTGATCACGTTCAAACGTGCGGTAATTTGGGTTTCGTCAAACCCCTGGCTCCAGTCATGCAGCGCCACATTCAAACCACCGCTGAGCGGTTGCTCCAGGTAAGGCCAGCGCCATTCCCCTTTTTCGATGCTGATCTGTTTTGGCGTTAGTGCCCAGGGAAGCGTAGCCAACGGTTGGTCGCTGCCCTTTTCCGTCAGGGTCAATACGCCCTGCTGCTGTTGCCAGTGCAAATCCAGCAGCAAGGGCTTTTCCAGATAGGCGGTTTGTATCTCACCTTGCAACGCCCCTTGGGTTGGCAAACTGTCCATATCCAACGGTACGGTGACTTTACCCGTCAGTTGTACAGGAACCGTGCTGTTGGGTGGCGTAATGCTGAGCTTGCTTAACGTCAGTTGCTGATGTTCATCCAACTGCGCCTCGGCGGTGACGTTCTTCCCTTGATAATGCAACCGTTGGCCAGTGGCCGCAGACGACAGCTGAAATTTACCGGCGTAGGCTTGCCATGGGGTGAGCGTCAGAAGATTGATGTTCAGGTCAAACGGCGGCAGCATCGCTTGCAGTTCGTCTAGCGTTAACGGCACGCTGTCACCCTCGGCGGCGGGCAATTTTGACAGGCAGGCGGTATCTACGTCCACACGTTCGCTCTTTAAATGCCAACTGCCCAACTGGTAAGAGAGTTGCAGTTCACTGACATTGGCTATGGCACAACCTTGGGCGCTGAACTTCAGCCCATCAAGATACAAAGATCCCTGATGCCAGCGCAACGCCCCTTGTAAAACCAGTTGGCTACCCTGCGGCAACCAAGGAGCGATCGCTCGCGGCAACCAACGCGGCAGGGTTTGCCATAGCGTTAAGAGCAACAGGGCGATACCCACCACGATCGCAACGAATACTTTTAATCTCTTTGTCATTAAGCGCAGGTTTAGTTCCTGATAAACATCGATTAGCCAGGCGCAATGATGACACGGATCCCCTGGCAGGTGAAGGTGAACCCATCTCATCATTTATAGAGCAGGTTTCACAATTTTGATATTTATCCGGTGAATATAGAAAATGGCTAATACACTGATTATCAGCATAAAACCCTAAAAGACCTGCGCCTCCACAGGGTGCTAAACCATTGTCGTATTTGGCAAAATATGTTAATTTGATCACATAATCACGCGGGAGAAACCACGATGAAAATGGCGATTTACAGCACCAAACAGTATGACCGTAAGTATCTTGAATTGGTAAATCAGCAGTTTGGTTATGAGCTGGAGTTTTTCGACTTTCTGCTAAGCAAGAAAACCGCCAAAACGGCTATCGGCTGTAAGGCCGTATGCATCTTCGTTAATGACGACGGTAGCCGGGAAGTGCTGGAAGAGCTGGCCGCGATTGGTGTCGAGATCCTCGCCCTGCGTTGTGCCGGGTTCAATAACGTCGATCTGGATGCGGCGAAAGAGTTGGGTATCAAGGTGGTGCGCGTTCCGGCTTATTCACCTGAAGCCGTAGCCGAACACGCCGTGGGCATGATGATGTGCCTGAACCGCCGCATTCATCGAGCCTATCAACGCACCCGTGATGCCAACTTCTCGCTGGAAGGGCTGATCGGCTTCAATATGCATAACCGCACCGCCGGAGTGATTGGTACCGGTAAGATCGGCGTAGCCACCATGCGTATTCTGAAAGGCTTTGGCATGAAGCTCTTGGCCTACGACCCCTACCCAAGCGCGCAGGCGTTAGAGCTGGGTGCCGAATATGTCGATCTTAAAACGCTGTATGCCCAGGCGGACGTGATCACCCTGCACTGCCCGTTAACGCCGGAAAACCATCACCTGCTGAATGCGGACGCGTTCTCCATGATGAAGGACGGCGTGATGGTGATTAACACCAGCCGTGGTGCCTTAATCGACTCCTCCGCCGCTATCGATGCCCTCAAACAGCAAAAGATTGGTGCGCTGGGGATGGACGTATACGAGAACGAACGCGACCTGTTCTTTGAAGACAAATCCAACGACGTGATCCAGGACGACGTTTTCCGCCGCCTGTCCGCCTGCCATAACGTGCTGTTTACCGGCCACCAGGCGTTCCTGACGGAAGAGGCGTTGACCAGTATTTCGCAAACCACGTTGAAAAATATTGAACAGCTTGCGCGGGGTGAAGCCTGCCCTAATCAGCTTAATGCCTGATACTTTGGGGCGCGCTTAGCGCCCCTAACTCTTCCGACAAAACCTAAACAGGATCGTAATAATGAAAAAACTGATCCCTTTAGCAATGGCTTGTGCGCTATTGGCTGGCTGTGGTTCCGCTCAAACCAAACAACACACCGTAGTAGAAAGCGATCTGCTGCATCATAACTTTGTGCTGCAAAGCGTGGATGGTGTGGCGGTTGAAGCAAAACAAGGCAGCGGCCCGAGCATCGAGTTCGGCGAGAAAATGAATATTTCCGGATCGATGTGCAACCGTTTCTTCGGCCAGGGCCAGTTAGAGAACGGCGTGCTGACGGTGAAAAACCTCGCAACGACCCGCATGATGTGCGCAGATCCACAACGTAACCAATGGGATAAAACCATCGGCACGCTGCTGGCTAACGGTGCAAAAGTCTCGCTCAATGGCCAACAGCTGACCCTGAGCGGCAGCGATCACCAACTGGTGTATACCCTGAAAGACTGGGTCAATTAAGTGGCATTACCGGGCTAGCCATTAGCCCGGTACAAACTCAGCGGGCACAGGCTCCACGGCCCAGCGCTGACTCTTCGCACTGTTTGCCGTTCGGCATCTGACACATTCTGAGCGTATCGCCGTTGAGCGAATGGGCAATGGTGGTTACTCCGCCCACGCTGGCACAGCTTTCGCTGGTAGGTATCGTACCAATATTGGCACTGGTGGCGATCTGCTGTGGTTCTTGGTTGTTATTGCTGCTGCAGGCAGCCAAAGAGAGTATGGCGCCGGCAAGCAGCCATTTTGCTGAGATCATTATTCGTACCCCTGAACCGAAACGATGCTGTGTAATTTTGCCATTGCTGATAACCCGAGCCACTGGAACGATGGGCCCGTTTGGTTATCTTTGATGTCCACCCGTTGAGCTTCAAGTTGCCGCCTATTCATCTCATCAACAAGCGGCAACCGGAAAGACAACTTTAGTAATCTAGCTTGTTAGCTTAATAATAGAAATATGATTAACCATTAATTTGGCTTTTTTTTGACCTGAAAGCATTTTAGCTCCCGATCAGTGCCCTGCCGACTTGGAGAGCAGATTGATCACCAGCACCCCGGCAATAATCAACCCCATGCCAACCACCGCAGGCAAATCCAGCTTCTGCTGGTAAATAAACACCGCGGCAATAGACACCAGCACGATCCCCAACCCGGACCAGATGGCATAGACAATCCCCAGCGGCATGGTTTTTACCACCATCGAAAGCCCCCAAAATGCTACCGCGTAACCCAACACTACAAACACCGATGGCCACAAGCGGGTAAACCCTTCAGAGGCTTTCAGCAAGGTGGTGGCGATCACTTCGGCGATAATCGCCATGGCTAAATAGATAAATGCGGTCATTTTCAACTTCTTCTTTCTGTTTCGCGTTACATCAATATGATACGCGGAGATTAAATTAGCGTTACATCGCGGCAACGCTTTACCATTACGCTGCAAATAGTAATTATTTTTTAACGAAATATCACCTTACATCCAGATTTTGTGCGCCACACAAATGCGATAAAGCACAAATAACCCCCTCTGTTAGACTTTGCTGATGATTATAAGAAGCTGACTTTTGCAGCTTTGTGAGCACAGAAAGGTACTGCAGATGATAACTACAGATGGTAATAACGCTGTCGCTTCCGTGGCTTATCGCACCAGTGAAGTGATTGCCATTTACCCAATCACCCCAAGTTCGACCATGGCGGAACAAACCGCTGCCTGGTCCAGTGACGGCAGGAAGAACATTTGGGGCGACGTGCCCCACGTGGTGGAGATGCAGTCCGAAGGCGGAGCCATTGCTACCGTGCACGGCGCGTTGCAAACCGGCGCGCTTTCCACCTCCTTCACCTCGTCCCAGGGATTGCTGTTGATGATCCCTTCGCTGTATAAGCTGGCCGGGGAGCTAACGCCATTCGTCCTCCACGTTGCCGCTCGCACCGTCGCAACTCATGCATTATCCATCTTTGGCGATCACTCCGACGTGATGGCCGTACGCCAGACCGGTTGCGCCATGCTGTGCGCCAGCAACGTGCAGGAAGCGCAGGATTTTGCGCTGATCGCCCAGACGGCCACGCTAAACAGCCGCTTGCCGTTCATCCATTTCTTCGATGGTTTCCGCACCTCGCATGAAATCAACAAGATCGCCCCGCTGAGCGACGAAACGCTACAGCAGATGATGCCGCAGGACGCCATCGACGCCCACCGTAGCCGGGCTCTCTCACCGGATCATCCCGTCATACGCGGTACGTCAGCCAACCCGGATACCTATTTCCAATCGCGGGAAGCGACCAATCCGTGGTACGACAATACCTACCAACATGTGCAGCAGGCGATGGACAAGTTTGCTGCCATCACCGGCCGCAGCTATCAGCCGTTTGAGTATTACGGCCACCCGCAGGCCGAACGCGTGGTGATCCTGATGGGGTCAGCCATCGGCACCTGTGAAGAAGCTATCGACCACCTGCTGACGCGCGGTGATAAAGTGGGCGTTCTTAAAGTCCGACTTTATCGGCCCTTCTCCGCCAAACATCTGCTCGCAGTTCTGCCGGAAAGCGCACAAAAAATTGCGGTGCTTGACCGTACCAAAGAGCCGGGTGCTCTAGCCGAGCCTTTATACCTGGATGTAATGACTGCGCTGGCAGAAGCCTTTAGCCGTGGCGAACGCGCCAGCATGCCGAGGGTGATTGGCGGGCGCTATGGGTTGTCTTCCAAGGAGTTTGGCCCAGACTGTGCGTTGGCCATTTTCCGTGAGCTGATGCTGGATAAGCCTCGCCCACGCTTTACCGTGGGCATTTTCGACGATATTACCGGTCTTTCACTACCGCTCCACGAAGAAACGCTCCCTCAGCGGGCCTCGCTGGAAGCCCTGTTCTACGGTTTGGGTAGCGATGGTTCGGTCTCTGCCACCAAGAACAACATCAAAATCATCGGCAACAGCACGCCGATGTTTGCCCAAGGCTACTTTGTCTACGACTCGAAAAAGGCCGGCGGCCTGACCGTGTCACACCTGCGGGTTAGCGATAAGCCGATCAATTCGGCGTACCTTATCGACCGCGCCGACTTTGTCGGTTGCCACCAGTGGCAGTTTATCGACAAGTATCAAATGGTGGAGCGGCTAAAACCTGGCGGCATTTTCCTGCTCAATACCCCTTATAGCGCGGATGAAGTCTGGTCGCGCCTGCCGCAGGAGGTCCAGGCGATCCTGCATCAGCGCCAGGCAAAACTGTATATCATCAACGCGGCCAAGCTGGCGCGCGAATGTCATTTGGGTGCCCGCATCAATACCGTGATGCAGATGGCCTTCTTCCATCTGACAAAGATCCTGCCGGGTGAAGTGGCGTTGCAGGAGCTACAGGGAGCGATTGCCCGCAGCTACAGCAACAAGGGCCAAGAGGTGGTCGAACGTAACTGGCAAGCCTTGGGTGCCACGCTGAGTGAGCTGACGGAAATCCCACTGCGCCCACTCGACAGCAACAGTCCGATACGTCCACCGGTGGTTTCCGACGCCGCACCGTATTTTGTCAAAACCGTTACCGCCGTGATGCTGGCCGGGCTGGGCGATACCCTGCCGGTTTCGGCTTTCCCTCCAGACGGCACCTGGCCTGTGGGCACCACGCAGTGGGAAAAACGCAATATCGCCGAAGAAGTGCCGATCTGGCAGCCGGACCTGTGTACCCAGTGCAACCACTGCGTCGCGGCCTGTCCGCATTCAGCCATTCGTGCCAAGGTGGTTCCGCCAGAAGCCATGGAGTACGCCCCTGCCACGCTGCAATCGCTGGATGTAAAATCCCGTGATATGCGCGGTCAGAAATATGTATTGCAGGTCGCCCCTGAAGATTGCACCGGCTGTAACCTGTGCGTAGAGGTTTGCCCGGCGAAAGATCGCCAGAATCCGGAAATCAAGGCGATCAATATGGCATCTCGCCTCGATCACCTGGCAGAGGAAAAGGCTCATTATGACTTCTTCCTGCAACTGCCAGAGATCGACGCATCGCAGTTGGAACGTATCGATATCCGCACCTCGCAGCTGATTTCTCCGCTGTTTGAATATTCGGGTGCCTGTTCCGGCTGTGGCGAAACGCCATATATCAAGCTGCTGACCCAGCTGTATGGCGACCGGTTACTGATTGCCAACGCCACCGGTTGTTCTTCTATCTACGGCGGTAACCTACCCACTACGCCTTACACCACCAACGCCGACGGCCGTGGACCAGCCTGGGCAAACTCGCTGTTTGAGGATAATGCCGAATTTGGTCTGGGCTTCCGCCTGACGGTGGATCAGCACCGCCGCCGCGTATTGCGCCTGCTCGACACGTTGGCACCGCAATTACCCGCTCAGTTGGTGGCCTCACTGCAAGCAGACGAGATCGCCACCGGCCCGCGCCGCCAGCAGATCGCCGAATTACGTAGCCTGTTGGCTAACGTGACAGGCAACGACGCTCGTCAACTAGCCACCGATGCCGATTATCTGGTGGATAAGTCTATCTGGCTGATTGGCGGTGACGGCTGGGCTTACGATATCGGCTTCGGCGGTCTGGATCATGTGCTGAGCCTGACGGAAAACGTCAACGTGCTGGTGCTGGACACGCAGTGCTACTCCAATACCGGCGGGCAGCAATCCAAGGCCACTCCGCTGGGGGCCGTGACCAAGTTTGGTGAGCACGGCAAGCGCAAGGCCCGAAAGGATCTTGGCGTCAGCATGATGATGTACGGCCATGTGTATGTTGCGCAGATCTCATTGGGTGCGCAGCTTAACCAGACGGTGAAAGCAATTCAGGAGGCAGAAGCCTACCCTGGCCCTTCCCTGATCATCGCCTACAGCCCTTGCGAGGAACACGGTTACGATCTGGCACTGAGCCACGACCAGATGCGGCAGCTAACCGCGACCGGCTTCTGGCCGCTGTATCGCTTCGATCCACGTCGTACTGCGGAAGGCAAAGCCGCGTTGGCGCTGGACTCCCGGCCACCGAACAGTGAGCTGACGGCGACCTTGAACAAGGAACAGCGTTTCCGCCGCCTCAACACGCAGCAGCCTGAAGTTGCCGCCGCGTTGTATGAAGCAGCAGAAAAAGAACTGAAGGAGAAATACGATTTCCTTAGCCTGCTGGCAGGAAAGTCTGAGAAGGCAGGTTCAGAGTAGGTATGTTGAGGGCGCGGTTCCGCGCCCTTTTTCTGACCCTACCCCAAAATCCTGCTCCATTCAGAAACAGAATTCCGGCATGATAAACACTCCCCTGAGTGGAGGTTGTGCCGATGAAAAAGTCACGATTCACCGAAGAACAGATTGTCTTTGCCCTGAAACAGGCCGAGCTGGGTACATCGGTGCCTGAAGTCTGCCGTAAACTGGGTATCTCTGATGCCACCTTTTACACGTGGCGTAAAAAATACGGCGGGATTTCCCCTTCAGAGCTGAAGCACATGCGGCAGCTCGAAGAAGAAAATCTCAGGCTGAA